>CAXYZX010000008.1:0-33470 GCA_964293845.1 uncultured Dechloromonas sp. | reverse complement strand
ATCTCTGGCAGGCCAATCTCGGTGACTACGACGTAGTTTACGCATTCCTCTCACCCACCCCCATGGCCAGGCTATGGGCCAAAGTTGAAGCCGAAATGCAGCCAGGCAGCCTCTTCATCAGCAACAGCTTCCCGGTACCCGGTGTCGTGCCAACCCAAATCATCGAAGTCGCCTGCACTCCCGCCCGGCCACTCTACTGTTATCAAAGATGAGAGGCATACTCAGACGCCGGCCGGAAGCACTGGCGTTGATCGTTGCGCTGGTCGCCACCGTGGCGGTATTGACCGTTTTTCTCACCGATGTTCTCCTCTCCCGTGAGCGTGAACTGGAACTCGGCGAACGCCAGGTCCAGCACTTCAGCATCATGCTCTCCGAGCACACTGCCCGCACCTTCGAAGCTGTCGACATCCTGCTGCGCGAGATGGCAACCGACCTCACCAACAATCAGCACGACTGGGAGCAATGGGAATCAAACCGCGGCTGGGAATATGTTGCGCAGCGCCATTCACGTTCGCTCCCCCAATTGCGTGACCTCGCCATTTTTGACCGGGACGGCGACCAACGTTTCATTTCCACCTACTTTCCGCCCCCCCGCATCAACATTCGTGACCGCAGCTATTTTCAGGCCCTGGAAAACGGCCGTGACTTCGCCACCTTCGGACCTTACATCGGGCGCAATTCCGGGCGCTACACCTACACGCTGGCGCGCCGGATAACTGATAGCCACCGGCGCTTTAGCGGGCTTGCCTTTGCTGCAATCGAGCCCGGCTATCTGCAGGATTTCTGTTGGTCAAACCGGCTAGCCGATGATTTCGAAACCGTTCTCATCAATGCCAGCGGCCAGATCGTCGCATCCTGCCGCCCGACCGATGTCAGCAGACAATCTGCTACGCTCGGCAGTGTTGCGGTCGACACCCTCTATAGCGGCCGAATGCGCGGCCTGCTACCAGAATCCGGAATCGCCCGCGGCAATGGCCTGCTGCTGGCAGTGGCACCGGTACCCGGGTTTTCAGATTTGCGTGTCCTATCCGCCCTCCCCGAATCCAGCGTACTGATCAACTGGCGCAGCCACCTGCTTGAACTTGGGACACTGGCGCTCTTCGTGACCGTCGTCCTGCTCGTTGGTGGATTACTGGTCCGCCGCCAGTTCAAGGAAATGAGCGAGATAACTACTGAACTGGCGGGTAGCCACGAAACACTGGAAACCCGCGTACGCGAGGCAACCGCTGAAATTTCGGCACAGAAGGACGCAGCCGAACGCGCCAATACCGCCAAGAGCCGTTTCCTCGCAGCCGCCAGCCACGACCTGCGGCAACCCCTGCACGCCCTCTCCCTGTTCGCTGCCGATCTCCAGCGTAAAGTTCGTTCAGCCAACCTGCAGGATTTGCCACACCTCGCCGAACAAATTTCAACGTCAACCAGCACCTTGGGCGAACTGCTCGACTCACTACTCGACATTTCGCGCCTGGACGTTGCCGGAATCAAACCGGATATTCGCCGCTTTGCCTTGCGCACGATATTTGAACGCCTGGGAAATTCATTTCGCCGTGCGGCGGTCGACCGCAATATTGTGCTTGTTTTTCGGCCCAGCCCCCTGTGGGCTGAATCGGATCCGATCATGGTTGAGCGCATGCTGTCCAACCTGATTTCCAACGCCCTGCGCTATACACAACCCGGCGGACGTATTCTGGTTGTGGCACGCAAACGGGGTAATCACGTCCTGCTTGAAGTACGGGACAATGGGCCGGGCATTGCAAGTGAGCACCAAGCCGCGATCTTTGCCGAGTTCTACCAGATCGGCAACACGGCGCGCGAACAAAACAAGGGACTGGGCCTGGGACTATCGATCGTGGACCGCTTGGCACGCGCCCTCAAGATTGAAGTCAGTCTGCGCTCGCGGCCCAATCGCGGCACATGTTTCGGCCTCACGCTGCCGTTCACATCGCCGCTCGCACAAGTTGAAAGAGCGGCGCTCAACGACGGTAGCGCCACAATACATTTTATTGGCAACTCCGATGATATCCGCGCCGCCATTGGACTGGTACGCAACTGGGGCTATAACGTCAGCCAGCAACTGGCGTTAAATGGTGTGTCGATGGTACTGCCGTTGCGAACCATAATCATCACTGAAGCGTCTTTTGCGGCCCCAGTCTGCGCCCGCTACCCCGACCACAGCGCAATTATATCCCTGTGCACCCGGGCTGGCAGCGAGGATCTGCCAAAGGGCATTCAGGAACTGATGACGCCGATTCGGCCGGCCAAATTACGTGCGCTGATCGGACAGCTTCAAAAAACGTTTTCGAAGTCGATACCATAACGTGTTACGGCAACCAGCGCCTGGGTGCGACTTGACACCCCCAGGGTTTTGAAAACTGCCGTCGCGTGGATTTTTACCGTACCCTCGGAAAGCTGCAGTTGTTCGGCAATATCCCGGTTTGACATGCCACGCACCATAAGCGCCAGTACCTGAGCCTGGCGGTCAGTCAGACCGATTTCTTCAGGGCGGACAGCAACCTTTGAGGGCGGCGTCGTCGTCACCGAATCAAGACGCGCACCATTTGTCTGCGTCCCCGGGCGGAAGATATTGCCATCGAGAATATCGCGCACGGCCGAGAGCAGCGCTTCACCAGAAAATGCTTTGGGAATGAAGCCGGAAGCGCCCAGATTCATCACCCGCGTTATCGTAGGCACATCATCGTAGGCTGACACCACGGCGACGGGTATTGCCGGGAAGCGCTTGCGCAGGATGTCCAGCCCGCTGAAGCCATCAATCCCGGGCAGTGCCAAATCAAGCAAAATGAGGTCAAAATCCTCTTCCGCATCAAGCACGGCGAGAGCAGATTCAAAGTCAGCCTTGCCGGTCACCGCAACTTCATCATCCACCTGACCAAGCAGACGAACCAGACCTTCACGGACTAGCGCGTGATCCTCGACTACCAAGAGTTTAAGCATGTCGCATCCCTCGTTTTTGTAGGTATCAATATATGCATTTTACTTCTGGAAGTGGTTTAAGATTAAGGAATAATCAAAGGATGGAGAGATAGATGTCAAACGACCAAATGAACACGAATGACCCCCTGGGCTTCATGCGCAACATGTGGGGAAAAATGGGCTTCAATCTGCCTGGCATGGTTACACCGACCTTCGATGTCGAGGAACTCGATAAGCGCATCAAGGACATGAAGGCTGTTGAGGGTTGGTTACGCATGAACCTGTCGATGCTGCAGATGACCATTCAGGGTCTGGAAATGCAACGCTCTACAGTTTCAGCCGTCCAGACCATGGGCCAGATGGCGAGCGATGCGGCTAAATCAATGAAACCTGAGGCGGCCGAACCTGCGCCGGTGGCGATCACACCCGAAAACGCAGCACTTGCCGGTGCCGCCATGTGGCCATGGCAAATGATGGAGCAGATGCGCGAGCAGATGCAACAACATCATGCCGAAGCCGCCGCTCAGGCTGCCGCAGCGGCACCCACCGAAAAAGCACCACGCTCTAAAAAGTAATCAGCCGTGCAACCACGCTGCCCACAACGGCAGCGTCAGCATGGACCCGAGCGTGGTTGCAGAAATCAGCCACGCTACGCTGCGCCCATCGCCCCCCATGCGCATCGCGAGAATATAGGCCGATGAGGCAGTAGGCAGTGCCGCGAAAAGCACCACTATCTGGAAATTCAATCCCTCCAGCCCTAGCCAGCGGCCAACGCCAACTGCAATCAAGGGCAAGGCGAGCAGTTTCACTGCAACCAGCCAGAGCGACAGCCCACGCAACCCGGGTGTTCCTTCAAGGCGCAGGGCAGCGCCAACGGTAATCAGGCCGAGCGCAATCGACGCATCGGCAAGGCGCCCAAGAAATGCCTGCAATGGCTGAGGTGGCTGAAAACCGGCCAGATTCAGGACGAAGCCGGCAACGGTTCCCCAGATTAGTGGATTGCGCGCCACTTCACGCCACAGACCCACATTGCCATGGCGCGCCAGCATCCAGACCGAGACCAGGTTGGCAAACGGTACCGCCGCACCAACGATCAGACCCATTGTTGCAATTCCCGGTGCACCAAACAACATGCCGGCCACGGCCAACGCAATATAGGAGTTGAAACGATAGCTGCACTGAAAAACCGAAGCAAAGATTAGCGGCGGAAGTTTGACGAACGGACGCGGCAGCAAACCCAGCAACATGCCGCCGGCCATTGCCGCCAATGCCGTCAGCAGCAGGGGAACAGCGGCAGCAAAATCCAGCCGGGTCTTGAGAATGGCGTTGATCAACAGCGCCGGGAAGAGAATGAAATAAACCAGTTTCTCGACCCCGTTCCAGAAATGATCTCCCAGATGCATCCAGCGCCTGATGGCGCTGCCGAGGATAATCAGCGCAAAATCCGGGAGTAGGAGCAGTGCAGTGTTCATGGCTGTATTTTAGTGGCAGGTGACTTGACCAGCCTGAACAAAGTCTAAATACTCAACGGCACAAGGAGACTGTGATGCATTTTGAGTGGTGGTACTGGATTGTTGGTGGCTTCGTGTTGATTCTGGCCGAACTGGCCATACCGTCTTTTTTCCTCATCTGGTTCGGGCTCGGCGCGCTTCTGATCGGCTTGCTGATGCTGGCACTACCGGATATCTCGCTGACGACCCAGCTTGCCTTGTGGACGGTCGCCTCACTGGCCATGGTGCTACTCTGGTTTCGCGTCTTCAAGCAGAGTTTTCGCAAAACCCGTGTCGGTTCTGCCGAAGGTGAAACGATAGGCGAGATCGGCTTGCTGGTCAGCGCAATCGCACCCTTTGAGCGAGGCAAGGTACGCTTCCAGCGCCCGGTACTCGGCTCCGAAGAATGGGTTTGTCTCGCCGACGTTGAAATCGCCGCCGGGCAACGAGTCAAGGTTATAGCGGTTGAAGGTAGTTTCTTGAAGGTCGGGAAAGTTTAAGGAGTCAACAAAATGGAAGTCAGCGCTGGTTTTATCGTTGTTCTGGCCGTACTGGTGTTTGTTGCAGTGACTATTGCCAAGGGGGTGCGCATCGTGCCGCAGGGCGAGGAGTGGATCGTTGAACGGCTCGGCAAATATAACGGCACGCTGAAGCCCGGGCTCAATATTGTCATTCCTTATCTCGACCGCATCGCTTATCAACTGGTGACCAAGGACATCATTCTTGATGTGCAGGAACAGGAGGTCATTACCCGTGACAATGCTGTAATCCTGACCAATGCCATCGCCTTCATCAAGGTTACCGATCCGGTCAAGGCGGTCTACGGCATCACCGACTTCTCGGAAGCCATCCGTAATCTCATCATGACCACCCTGCGCTCGATTGTTGGCGAGATGGAACTTGATGAAGCACTCTCCTCGCGCGACAAGATCAAGGCCCGTCTGCGCGAGAGTATTGCCGACGAGGCAGTCGATTGGGGCTTGACGGTCAAATCGGTAGAGATTCAGGACATCAAGCCGTCGCAGTCGATGCAAAAAGCCATGGAAATGCAGGCAGCGGCCGAACGCGAGCGCAAGGCGGTGGTAATCCGCGCAGAAGGCGCCAAACAAGCCGCGATCCTTGAGGCCGAGGCACGACTTGAATCAGCCAAGCGTGATGCCAATGCGACCGTAATGCTGGCCGAGGCATCAGCCGAAGCGATCCGCCGCATCACCGTGGCGATTGGTGAGCAAAGCGGGCCAATGTCCTACATGCTGGGCGAAAAATACATTGCTGCACTGGAGCGCATGGGTACGGCAGATAACGCAAAACTGGTTGTACTACCTGCCGACCTGCAGGAAGCAGTGCGCGGCCTGTTCGGCCGGGTTAGCGGGAAATAGTCGCCCTAGCCGAGCGCGCCGCTCTGCTCAAGACGGGCAATTTCCACGGTGGAATAGCCCGCCTCGCGAAGAATGGATTCATTGTGCTCCCCGGCTTTTGGTGCCGGCTGACGAATCGCGAACTCATACCCAGAAAGCTTTAGCGGCGGGGCGAACTGGGTCAGTCCCGCCTCCTCGACAACCATGCCACGAGCGGTAATCTGCTCATTGAGCAAAGCCTCTTCCGGCGACAAAATGGGCGTCACGCAGCAGTCAACCGCAACAAACACTGCAGCCCATTGATCCCGGCTGCGCGTTAAGAACAGTGCCGCCATTTCAGCTCGCAAACCGGCATCCCATTGGCGGGCAATCCATTCCGGTTGTTCCAGCACCATGCAACAGGCTTTCCAGAACTTCCCTTCGAGTGCGCCGACTGCCATATGCTTGCCATCCGCACAACGATAGGTTGCGTAGCAAGGCAAACCACCAGAAAGCAGGTCGCTGCCACGTGCTGCCGAATTGCCGCTGTCGGCCAGACGCAGCATGGTGAAATAAGTGTGAGCAAGCACGCTGTCCGTCATCGAGACATCGATGTAGCGCCCCTTGCCGGTGCGTTGCGCTTCAACCACCACTGCCAGTATGCCCATGACGCCAGTCAGCGCACCACCGAGCAGATCGGCAATCTGGAAATTCGGAATCGCCGGATTGCCACCTTCGCTGCCAATCTGGTCAAGCACGCCGGCGTAGCCGAGGTAGTTGATATCGTGGCCCGCCAGATCCTTGTAAGGCCCATTCTGGCCGTAACCGCTGATCGAACAATAGGCAATTTTCGGGTTGAGCGCAGCCACCGCCGCATAGCCAATGCCCAGTTTATCGACGACGCCGGGGCGGAAGCTTTCGATGATCACATCCGCCGTACTCGCCAGGCGCATGAAAATCTCAACGCCTTCCGGCTTCTTCAAATCCAGCCGCAAACCCTGCTTGTTGCGGTTGATCATCCGGAAATACGCACTGTCCTCCCCTTGGCCAGTACCCAGCGTGCGGGCGTAATCACCGACCTGCGGGTCTTCGATCTTGATGACTTCAGCACCGAGGTCCGCCAGGTGCAGGGTTGCTACCGGGCCGGGCAGCAGCCTGGTCAAATCGAGAATTCGAATACCGGTCAACGGCCCGGGGTTTACTGCAGTACGACTCATCTGTCGCACACACCGAGCAGATCTGCTTCCAATTCGATTTCCATGTCTTTTTCCAATTCCATCTCGATAAATTTGCCGCGATAGAGGCGACCGGCATTGGCTGCCTTACGTTCATGCGGCGTCTCCCACTCGCTGACCCGCAGGCGGACCATGCCAATCTGCTCGTCACGCTCCGGTACATCCGCCGCAACACACGGGTAGGCCAAGGCCTGACGATTGAATTCCGCACGACTGTATTGCTCGATACTTTTCCCCGGCACTTGCGGGCACTTGCCGAGGTGGCGGGTTCGCACCTCGGAGGCAATCACATGGCCCTTGAGGAAATAGACATGGTCGTTGGCAACCCAGCCACTCCCGCCTTCCTCATACAGCACGCAGTTGGCGGGCTGCAACATGGCCGGATGCTTGAACAGCAAGCGCGCCGACGGACGCAGCGCCGGCTCAACGGCCAGTGCCGGGGTCGCCAGTAAAGTTAGCGCAACAAAGAGAATTCGCATGAAAAAGCCAGGGTCAGTAGACCCGGCTATCTTCAATCACTTTGCCATCATTGGGCAAGCCCCCTGGTGCAGAGAAAGCCACGTCACCACGCAACTTGGTGACTTCGCGCAGACTTGCAATCACTGCCTTGTCGAGCACCTCGTTGCCGCCCTCGATTTCACAATGCAGCACCATTCTGTCCTGACCACCTGGGTTATCAACCACCAGACGCATGCGATGGATTTCCGGGTGACGCTTGGCGAGTTCTGCTACCTGCTCCGGGTGCACGAACATGCCCTTGATCTTGGTCGTCTGATCAGCACGCCCCATCCAGCCCTTGAGACGGATATTGCTGCGTCCGCAAGGCGAACGGCCGGGCAGGATGGCCGAGAGATCACCCGTCGCGAAACGGATCAAGGGGTAATCCGGGTTGAAGCTGGTGACGACCACTTCGCCCACCTCGCCCAACTCTACCGGATCGCCTGTTCCCGGGCGAACGATCTCGACCAGAATCTCTTCTTCAACCACCAGTCCTTCTTCCGCCTCGGTTTCATAGCCGATGGCCCCAATATCTGCCGTCGCATAGCACTGGCGCACGATAATGCCACGCTCCTTGAGCCAGGAGCGCGTAACGCCAGGCAGCGCCTCGCCGGAAACCGAGGCTTTTCTCAGGGAGCGAATATCGGCACCCATTTCTTCAGCCTTCTCGACAATGATGCGCAGGAAGGATGGCGTACCGACATAACCTTCCGGCCGCAAATCGGCCATCGCCTGAACCTGCTGCTCGGTTTGGCCGGTGCCACCGGGGAAAACCGAACAACCCAGCTTGCGTGCACCACCCTCGAAGATGAAGGCACCGGGCGTGAAGTGGTAGGAGAAGCAGTTATGGATCAAGTCACCGTTACGAAAACCTGCCGCATAAAGCACCCGCGCCATGTGCCAGGGATCGATCTCTTTGCCCTGCAATTCGTAAATGGGCCCCGGCGAAGAAAAAACCCGCTTGGCCTTGTTGCGCTGCAAGGAATTCAAGCCGCCAAACGGCGGTGTTTTCTGCTGCAGGTCGATCAGGTCGCGCTTGCGGGTCAGCGGCAAACGCGCCAGTGCCTCACGCGTCACGCACTCGAAGGGATTGATCCCGGCCAAGGCATGAAAGTAGTGCTGCGTAGTTTCCTTGGCATGCGCTACCTGACGGGCCAGCTTATCCATCAGGTCTTCTTCGCGCTCGCCCGGATCGCGGGTTTCCAGCGGATCGTAGTAACTCATGACAGCCAGCGCTTTCTGCGACGGTAATGTTTAACATCCTTGAACGACTTGCGTCCCGCCGATGACAGCCCAAGGTAGAACTCCTTGACGTCCTCATTGGTACGCAGCCCTTCGGCATCGCCCTCCATAACCACTCGGCCGTTTTCCAGGATGTAGCCGAAATCGGCATACTTCAGCGCAACCATCGTGTTCTGCTCGGCGAGCAGAAAGCTGACGTTTTCGCGGCTGTTCAGATCTTTGACGATCTCGAAAATTTCTTCAACGATCTGCGGCGCCAGTCCCATCGACGGTTCGTCGAGCAGAATCATTTCCGGCTTGGCCATCAAGGCGCGACCAATGGCGCACATCTGCTGCTCACCACCCGAGGTATAGCCAGCCTGCGAAGTTCGGCGCGTTTTGAGACGTGGAAAATAGTGATAAACCTTTTCCAGACTTTCCTTCAACTCGGCCCGCGAAATCGAGCGCGTGTAGGCACCAGTCAGCAGATTTTCTTCGATGGTCAGATGGCCAAAACAGTGCCGCCCTTCCATGACCTGAATCACCCCGCGCTTGACCAGTTCGTTAGGCGTTAGCTGATCGATACGCTGACCTTTGTACTCTACCGAGCCCTTGGTCACATCGCCGCGCTCGGCGTGCAAGAGATTGGAGATAGCCTTCAGCGTTGTCGACTTGCCGGCACCATTGGCACCGAGCAATGCGACAATTTTGCCTTTCGGCACATTCAGCGACACCCCCTTGAGCACAAGAATCACGTGGTCGTAAATGACCTCGATATTTTTGATGCTCAAATAGTTGTCGACCGCAACAGCGGCAGTTTGTGTACTCATAGCTGTTCCCGAAGCATGGAAACTGGCAACCGGCGATGATCTAGCCCCTCGCCGGTTGCCTCTGTTGCCTTATTTTTCCTTGGAGCAATCACGTGGTGTGATGCCCTTTTCCTTGGCGTACTGTTTGGCAGAAGCCTGGAACAGTGGGTGAATCAAACCCTTGTTACCCTCAATCCAGCCGGATACCGGAACCCATTTGGCGCCGTCCCATTGCTGAATCTTCACCTTGCCGGAACCTTCGTGGTTATCGCAGGAAGTCTTGATTTCCGGCAGCAGGTCAGTCGCACCCAGCGCCTTCAAACGAGCATCGGTAATGTTCAGGTTTTCCAGCGCCCAACGCACTTGCTCGCCGTTCATCGCCTTGCCCTTGCCGTACTTTTCCTGCGCCTTACGAATCGATTCAACTGACAGAACGGCTGCAGAAACGCCACGGTTATAAAGGATGGTACCGATCTTGGTCGGGTCCTGCATGTTGCCCTTGCCCGCGCCATAAACCACCTTCTCGATGTCGGCGATCACCGGCACCTGTTTACCGGCAACGTTCCAGGTCGCGGCCATGTAGCCCTTGGCGGCATCCCCGGCAGGAACGACGTCCTCTTCAGAACCGGTCCACCAGGAACCGATCATCTTGTCGCGCGGGAAAGCAACCTTCTGTGCCGCCTTGAGTGCGGTCTGGTTCATGACGCCCCAGCCCCAGAAGATCACGAAATCAGGTTTTTCCTGACGAATCTTGGTCCACTGTGCACCCTGCTCATTACCGGGGTGGGCCACCGGAATCTGCACCAGATCAAACTTGTTCAAACCAGCCTCGGCCTGTAGTGCAACGATGGCTTCCTTGCCGTAGGCAGAATCGTGATACAGATAGACGATCTTCTTGCCGGCCAGGCTACCGGCGTTCTTGTCCTTGATGAACTTGACGATGGCCGAGGCCTGCATCTGGTAGGTAGTGACCAGCGGGAATGCATAGGGGAAGACCGAGCCATCAACCGCATCGGTGCGGCCGTAACCCATCATGGTCAGCGGCAACTTGTCGGCAGCAGCCTTGTCGACCAATGCGTAGGAAATACCGGTCGACATGGTGTGAATCGGGCCTGACGAAACCTTGGCCTTGGCCTTGAGGCGCTCATAACACTCGACGCCCTTGGCGTTGTTGTATTCCGTTTCGCACTCTTCGTAGGTCATCTTGACGCCATTGACGCCATTTTCCTTCATGTTGACGTAGTTCAAATAGTCAATGAAGCCGCCGTAGAAGGCCTGACCGTTGGCACCGTAGGGACCAACGCGATACGAAATCACAGGAAAGAACTGCTCTTCGGCTGCGACGACATGCTGCGACAGCAAGGCCATGGTGACCGCAGCGGCGGCAAGGGCGGGCTTGAATCTTTTAATCATCTAATGTCTCCTCCAGTTTTACAAAAAACGACGGGACCGCCGCCGCTCAAATCGTGTCCGCTCTTAGTGTGGGAACGGCCACAAACGCAATTTCTCCTTGGCGATTTGCCACAAACGGGCCAAGCCGTGTGGCTCAACGATCAGGAAGAACATGATCAACGCGCCAAATACCGTAATCTGGATGTGCGACACGGTAGC
This sequence comes from uncultured Dechloromonas sp., assembly GCA_964293845.1. Lineage (GTDB taxonomy): Bacteria > Pseudomonadota > Gammaproteobacteria > Burkholderiales > Rhodocyclaceae > Azonexus. Next base: position 22,338 of record CAXYZX010000008.1, on the reverse strand, counting down.
GCTGGAAAAGGGAAGCCCGAAGAGGCCAGCAAAGAACGGCAGGGCCACATCAAGAAAGATCGGCAGCAACAGGATGAACGCTGCACCTAGGAAGCTGCCCATGATCGAACCGACACCACCGATGATGATCATGAAGAGGATCTTGAACGACATTTCAAGCGAGAAACCGTCCGGTTCCACCGAACCAAGGTAGCAAAAAGCGTAGAGCGCCCCCGCCACGCCACAGTAGAAGGAACTGACGGCAAAGGCAAGCAGCTTGGTCGGCATCAGCTTGATACCAATCACCGAAGCCGCCACATCCATATCACGCACCGCCATCCAGGCCCGCCCGGTCGATGAACGCACCATGTTTTTGGCCGCCAGCGCCATAAAGACGACGATGGAAAGCACCAGAAGATACTTTTCAACCGGCGTATTTAATTCGTGACCAAAAATTATCAGTTTTTGCGTCGAAATCACCCCGGATGACGAGTTATTGGACAACCAGGGAAACTTCGTCAGACACCAGAGAATGAAAAACTGTGCGGCCAATGTCGCCACCGCAAGGTAAAAACCTTTGATGCGTAACGATGGCAAACCGAACAGGATGCCGACACCTGCTGCGGTCAACCCGCCACAGATGAAGGAAACGACGAGCGGAATTCCGTCAACCCGCAACTGAAAATTGTAGGCGGCGTAAGCACCAACCGCCATGAAGGCAGCAGAACCGAGCGACAACTGGCCGGCGTAGCCGGTCAAAATATTCAGTCCAAGTGCCGCCAGCGCAAAAACCAGGAAGGGAATCAGGATCGCCGAAAACCAGTATTCACTGGCAAACAGCGGGATGCCGACAAATGCGACAACAAGCAGAGCAATGACACCCAGGCGATCCTGGCGAATCGGGAAAAGCTGCTGATCGGCAGCATAAGTGGTCTTGAACTGACCGGCTTCACGGTAAAGCATGTTGATATCCTCTCTTACACGCGGTCAATGTGTTTTTCGCCAAACAGACCCTCAGGCCTGAAGAGAAGAAACAGGAGTGCCAGCACATAAGGGAACCAGCCCTCGATGCCACCAAAATTGCCGCCAAACAGATCCTGCATGACTGGCGGCAAATAGATTTCGGCCAGTTTTTCAGAGGCGCCAATGATCAAACCACCGACAATAGCGCCCGGTACAGAAGTAAAGCCACCGAGAATCAGTACAGGCAGTGCCTTGAGAGCTGTGAAAGTGAGCGCAAACTGCACGCCATTGCGAGCGCCCCACATCATGCCGGCAACCAGTGCCACAAAGCCGGCAACACCCCAGACTATCGCCCAGATATGCTGCAGCGGAATGCCAATCGACAAGGCCGCCTGATGATCATCTGCCACTGCGCGCAGGGCACGGCCAATACGGGTGTATTGAAAAAACAGGGCGAGCGTGGCGACCAGCACCGCCGCCACACCGGCAGCAACCAGATCGAACTTGGAAATCACCATGTTCCATTCGTCAAGAATCCAGGGAATTGGCTCATCGACGATACCGAGATCGAGGGCACGCGGTTCGCTACCGAAAATCATCGGCGCCAGACCTTCAATAAAGAAAGCCAGACCAATGGTCGCCATGAACAAGGCAATCGGCGGCTGATTGACCAGTTTGCGCAACACGAACTTCTCTGTCGCAATACCAAACGCGGTCATGATGACGAATGCCAGAATGATCGCCAACCAGAGCGGCGCCCCCTTTTCCATGCAGCCAACAACAGACAACGCCGCCAGATAGACCATCGCCCCCTGGGCAAAGTTGAACACCCCGGATGCCTTGTAGATCATGACAAAACCGAGCGCAACGAGGGCATACATGACCCCCGAGAGCAGGCCGCCGATCAGGACTTCGAAAAAGAAATTCATGTCCCTGTCTCCTTAGTGACCAGCGCCGAGATAGGCTTTGATCACATTTTCATTATTTTTCACTTCTTCCGGCACGCCATCGCCGATCTTCTTGCCGTAATCGAGTACCACGACGCGATCGGAAATATCCATAACGACGCCCATATCGTGCTCGATCAAGACGATGGTGGTGCCAAACTGATCGTTCACATCGAGAATGAAGCGGCACATGTCCTGCTTTTCCTCGACATTCATACCCGCCATCGGCTCGTCGAGGAGCAGCATCGACGGCTCGGCAGCCAAGGCACGACCGAGCTCAACGCGCTTTTGCAGACCATAGGGCAGGCGGCCGACCGGTGTCTTGCGAATGTGCTGGATTTCGAGGAAGTCGATCACCTCCTCCACTTTCTTGCGATGTTCCAGCTCCTCCGTCCTGGCACGACCGAACCACAGCGCATGCTCAAGGAAGTTGGCCTTCATCTTGGTGATGCGCCCGGTCATGATGTTGTCGAGTACGGTCATACCCTTGAACAGCGCGATATTCTGAAAGGTACGGGCGATATTCTGTTTGGCCGCCATGTGCGGCTCCATCCGCTTGCGCTCCTGGCCGTGCCAGAAAATCTTGCCTTCTTGCGGGTGATAAACGCCGTTGATGACGTTGAGCATCGAACTCTTGCCGGCGCCGTTGGGGCCGATGATGGCGCGAATTTCGTGCTGGCAAACGTTGAAGGAAATATCAGTGAGCGCCTTGACGCCGCCGAAGCGCAAAGAAATGTTCTGCAGGTCGAGAATGACGTCGCCTATTTTCTTGGACATGTCAGGCCGCCTTTTTCACGATCGGGAAGGTCTTGGCATCGATGATCTTGAGATCGGCAGAAACCTTGCCACGCCGACCATCCTCGAATTTGACCTCGGTTTCAATGAACTGATTCGCCTTGCCGCTATACAGCGCATCGATCAATACCTTGTATTTTTCAGCGACGAAGTTGCGCCGCACCTTGCGCGTGCGGGTCAGCTCGTCGTCGTCAGGATCCAGTTCCTTGTGCAGCACCAGGAAGCGATGAATCTGGGAGTCGGCGACCATCGTGTCATGTAACAGATCGGCATTGATCTGCTCGACGCACTCGCGAATCAGCTCCAGCACATCCGGCTTGCCCGCCAGATCGGCGTAACCGGAGTAGGCGATGCCACGCCGCTCAGCCCAGTTACCCACTGCACCGACATCGATATTGATGAAGGCACACACCATATCGCGGTCATGGCCGAAGCAGACAACCTCCTTGATGTGCTGGAAGAACTTCAGCTTGTTCTCAATGTAGTTCGGCGCGAACATCGCGCCGTTCGACAGCTTGCCAACGTCCTTGGCGCGGTCGATGATCTTCAGGTGGCCATCCTCATCGAGGAACCCGGCATCGCCGGTCATGAAATAGCCATCGGCATTGATCGACTCGGCCGTTGCATCCGGCCGCTTGTAATATTCCTTGAGCAGCATCGGTCCCTTGACCAGCACTTCGCCATTGTCGGCGATCTTGATTTCGACACCCGGCGCTGGCTGACCAACCGAATCAAACTTGATCTGGCCATCCGGCTGCATGCAGACATAGGCGCAGGTTTCGGTCTGGCCATAAAACTGTTTGAGATTGACCCCCATTGAGCGATAGAAGCGGAATAACTCCGGTCCGATGGCCGCACCGGCAGTATAGGCAGCACGAATGCGGCTCATGCCGAGCACGTTGCGCAACGGCCCATAAACCAGAATATTGCCCAGACAATACTGGAAGCGATCCCCCGCTCCCACCGACTTGCCATCGAGAATATCGGCGCCGCAACGCTTGGCGACCGCCATGAAATGGTGGAACATTTTCTGTTTGAATTTGCCGGCATCTTCCATACGGATCATCACCGAGGTCAACAGGCTCTCAAAGACACGCGGCGGGGCGAAATAGCAGGTTGGTCCGATTTCACGCAGATCGGTCATTACCGTTTCGCCCGACTCCGGGCAATTGATGGTGAAACCGGCGACCAGTGCCTGGGCATAGGAAAACAGGTGATCACCGACCCAGGCCATCGGCAGGTAAGAAAGAATGTCGCCATCTGCCCCCAATTTATCGACCTCGACACCGCCTTGTGCGGCGGCGATGAACGCGGAATGCGTCTGGCAAACGCCTTTCGGCTTGCCAGTCGTTCCAGAGGTATAGAGCATGACCGAAACATCGTCAAAATGGCCTTGTGAAATCTCCTGATTGAGGAAATCAGGATGGTTGCGGTCGTGAATCCGCCCCATCTCCATCAGTTCATGGATATCGTGCAAAAAGGTCTGCGTGTAATGACGCATACCGCGCGGATCATCGTAAATAATATGCGCCAGATCCGGAACCTGATCCCTGATCTCCAGCATCTTGTCGACCTGCTCCTGATCCTCGACCACGACGAACCGGATGCCGGCATCCTGCAACACAAACAGCATTTCGCTGGCCACAGCATCCTGATAGAGAGGAACCGGCACGCCACCCAGGCACTGCGCGGCGCTCATCATCATGTAGAGATGCGGCCGGTTGTCGCCGATGATCGCCAGATTGTCGCCGCGCTTGAAACCCAGCGCTGCCAGGCCGCAGGCCAGCGCACGCACGCGCTCGCCAACATCGGCCCAGGTCCACGTCTGCCAGATACCAAGATATTTTTCACGCATGGCCGGTGCATTGGCGCGGGTCTTTGCATGATTGAACAGCAGCCGCGGGAAGGTATGAAGACCATCCATCGACGGTAAATTCGCCTCTACAGGCATTCTTGTCTCCTCTTTGCCACGCTTGGGGTCCAGCGCAGTCTAACGTTCGTTTGAGGCATTGTGTCCATTGTCGGCACATCGGTAAACCTTGCAGTGCACCACAATCGTTTCAGCCTGCGCCGGAGTTTAGTAAGTTGGCAGCCGTATAATTGTCATCCTGCAGACAATCCAGAAAATAATCGGAAATTCTTTGAAGAACGCTGAAGAACTGCTGCGTACCTCTCTGTGGGGTCGATCACTCACTGAGGAAGAATTGCTCAGGGCACTCGCCGGCACCTGTGAGCGCAGTTATGCTGCGGGCGCCTTCATTTGCATGAAGGGCGAAACAGTTGATTACTGGATGGGTATCGTCAGCGGACTCGGCAAGATGGCCAGCCACTGGACGACCGGCAAGACAACCTCACTGACCGGCATCACTACCGGCGCCTGGATCGGCGAAGGTTCGCTGCTCAAAAATGAACCGCGCCGCTACGACGTCATGGCCATCCGTGAAACACGCGTTGCCTTCATGAACCGCAGTACTTTTCTCTGGCTGATGGATCACAGCATTCCGTTCAATCGCTACCTGATTGCACAACTGAACGAGCGCCTCGGCCAGTTTATTGGCATGATAGAAAACGAACGCATGCTTGATGTCGATGCGCGCATCGCCCGTGGCCTTGCCGCTCTGTTCAATCCGGTACTCTACCCCGGCACCAACCGCCTGCTGCAGATTTCGCAGGAAGAATTGGGCTATTTGGCCGGCGTCTCCCGGCAGCGAGCCAATCAGGCGCTCAAGGTACTTGAAGATGCCGGTCTGGTGCGTAGCGAATATGGCGGAATCAATGTACTGGACCTCGAAGGACTGCGCAGTTTCGGTGATTAAGCCCATCCCGCCGACTAGCGGGAACGCAAACATCTCCTGCGCCACCTGTGCCGCCAGTTGCTGCCGCCTCGAAGTCATGCTCATGGGTGAGGACGACATTCCCAGCCATCTCTGCACCGAGGATCAATGGGGTGGCTCCGTGATGCGCCGGCTGCGTGATGGCTGGTGTGCGGCACTGGATCGCCAGAGCATGCGCTGCACTATTTACCAGCGCCGCCCGGAAATTTGCCGGGATTACGAAATGGGCACCAGCGACTGCCTTATCGAATACATGGCCCGGTAATTCGACCTGAACGACAGCGGCTCCACCTCGGCAATGCGTCAGCTCACAAAATTATTCAACCGATAGGCAAAAAAATGGGCATGATGATGCCCCGCGCGCCACCGGGCTAAGCGCACAGACTGCCGTCACGGCAAATACAGGAGGCCCCTTGGCCAAACCCAACTACCAGTTCGAAAAACGTCAGCGCGATTTGGCCAAAAAAACCAAGCAGGAAGAAAAGCGCCGGCAAAAACTCGCAGGCAAGGTTGATGGCGATCAGTCCACCGACAATCCTGACGATACCTCCACCGCCACGCCAGCCGACAACGGCAGCGTTCCCGGCACGGTTTAAGCCGAGCAAGAGATGCGTTCAACCCGCGCCAGTGCTGCTGTCGCCAGGCTCAATGAGCGCAGCATTGGTCATCACTACACGATGGTGCTGACCGGTGACGGCCTCTTCAAACTACTTGAAAAGCTTGCCGAGGGTGACCAGGAGGTTTCCACGGCACTCGCCCTCGACGACTTCGTCCGTCATGTAAACACCATGGGCCCACAGGAAACCCGGCGCATCACCAAAAACGATGCCGCCTTCGCCCGTCAGTTGGTAAAAAAGCCCAAGGCATAACCAAGGCGAATAAAGCAGCGTAGTATTGATCTGCGGCAAGACAAAACCGCAAGCTCAAGGACACCGCGCAAAATGGCTTTCATTCGTCCGCGTCATTCGCTCAACTCCAGAGTTACCCTGACCACCCTCATCATTTTTGTGCTGGGCTTGTGGTTGCTGTCTTTTTTTGCCAGCCAGATGCTACGCAAGGACATGCAGCGCTTGCTCGGTGAGCAGCAGTTTGCCACGGCCGCCATGGTCGCCTCACAGGTAAGTAGTGAACTGGAAAACCGGATCAGCACGCTGACGAAGGTTGCCGCTCTGGCTGCTCCCGCCATGCAAGCCGGGCCGCTGGCGATGCAGAGTTTCGTTGAACAGCGCCCAGCCCTGCAGAGCATGTTTAATGGTGGCTTGGTTGCCGTTGACCGTAGCGGAACAGCAATTGCCGACTACCCGGTTGAGACAGGCCGGCTTGGCATCAATTACATGGATATTGACGGGGTCGCCAGCGCCCTGAAGGAAGACAAGCCATCCATTAGCCAGCCCATCCTTGGCAAAAAAATCAAAGCGGCAATTTTCGCCATCTCGGTGCCCATTCGGGATAGCCAAGGCGAAGTAATTGGCGCATTGAGCGGCATTACCAACCTGGCCTTGCCCAATTTTCTCGACCGGATTACTGAAAGCCGCTACGGTCGAACCGGCAACTATTTTCTGGTAGCCGTCGAACAACGCCTGATTGTGACCTCTTCCAAAAAGGATCGCATCATGGGCAGCTTGCCGAAGCTTGGCACGTTCCCGGCTATCGACCACTTCTTCGCCGGCTACGAAGGCTCGGCGGTCTATGTCAATCAGTTTGGTAGCGAGGTTCTCGCCTCGATCAAACGTATTCCGCTAGCGAACTGGACAGTATCATCGTCGCTCACCACAGAAGAAGCTTTTGCCCCGATTCGCGCTATGCAGCAGCGCATGCTGCTGGCCACACTGCTACTGACCCTGGTCGCCGGCGGACTGACCTGGTGGCTGTTGCGGCAAGAACTGGCGCCGATGCTGGCGGCGGCGCGAACACTCTCGGCCATGTCGGACGCAACACAGCCTTTGCAAGCCCTGCCCGTGGTCTCAAAAGACGAAATCGGACAAATGGTGGGCGGCTTCAACCGATTACTGGAGACCCTTGGACAACGCGAAGAGGCACTCAAGGAGTCTCTGGATCGTCTGGAGAAAATCGCCAGCCGCTTGCCCGGTGTGATATTTCAGTTCCGTTTACGCCGTGATGGCCATGCTTGCATTCCCTATGCCAGCAAAGCACTTTTCGATATCTATCAGGTTCATCCGGCCGAGGTTGTTGATTGCTTCGACCCCATTCTGGAAAAAATCCACCCGCAGGATAAGGAGAATTTCGAAAAATCCATCGCCGCATCCGCGCTCTCGCTAGAAACCTGGCGCCATGAATACCGGGTGAAATTCGACGATGGCACCACCCGCTGGTTGCATGGCAGCGCCGCACCCGAACCGGAGGCTGACGGAGCAATTCTCTGGCACGGTTTCATCACCGACGTTACTGCACGCAAGGAGTCCGAAGCCGAGCTCAATCAATATCGCCATCACCTCGAAAAACTGGTCGAAGAGCGCACCGCCGCCCTCTCGATCGCCAAGGAAATCGCTGAGTCAGCCAGCCGTGCCAAGAGCACCTTCCTCGCCAATATGAGCCATGAACTGCGCACGCCGATGAATGCCATTTTGGGCATGACCGACCTGGCACTTCGGCGCGCCGCCGATGCCAAACAGATTGAGCAGTTGCACAAGGTCAGCAACGCGTCACAGCATTTGCTTTCGATCATCAACAACATCCTGGATATCTCCAAGATTGAAGCAGAAAGGATGGCTCTGGAGCAGATTGTTTTTCGCCTCGGTACGGTCCTTGAAAACCTGAGAAGCCTGATCAGCCAGAAAATCAGCGAAAAAGGTCTGCAACTTCTGATTGACCTGCCCGAAGAACTTGCCCAACAAGCGATGCGCGGCGATCCCGTGCGCCTTGGTCAGATTCTGCTCAACCTGGCCGGCAACGCGAGCAAATTCACTGCCTCCGGCTCAATCACGATCAGCGTACAGAGCAGCGAGGAAGATGATGCGTCAATACTGCTGCGCTTTGAAGTCCGCGACACCGGCATCGGCATTTCCAGCGCCGATCAGGCACGGCTATTCACTGCCTTTGAACAAGCCGACAGCTCAATGACTCGTCAATATGGCGGTAGCGGACTGGGGCTGGCGATCAGCAAACGTCTGGTTCAATTGATGGGTGGCAGCATCGGCATCGAGAGTCAGCCCGGCGTTGGAAGTACCTTCTGGTTCACTGCCCGTTTTGCCAAAACTACCGATTACGCAGAGGGTGTGGCGCTAGCGCAAAACAGCACAGCCGAAGCAACGATCCGCGAACAGTTTTCCGGCTCGCGTATTCTGCTGGCCGAGGATGAACCGATCAATCAGGAAGTCTCGCGTGAATTGCTGGAAGAGCTTGGTTTGCAAGTCGACCTGGCCGAAAACGGCATTGTTGCGGTCGACATGGCAAAACAGACGACTTATTCGCTGATCCTGATGGATATACAGATGCCCGGGATGAATGGTCTGCAGGCCACTCAGGCGATTCGCGCCCTGCCCGGGCGCCAGCACACGCCCATACTGGCGATGACCGCAAACGCGTTTGACGAAGATCGCCAGCGCTGCATCGCCGTCGGCATGAACGATCACATCGCAAAACCGGTGGACCCCGAGGTTCTTTTTGAAACGCTACTCAAATGGTTAAGAGTGGCACAACGATGACCCGCATCAATTGAGCAACAAAATCAGAATCAGGCTTAAACACAAGATCACCCTGCTCTGGGCCGGCGTGCTGCTTGTCCTCGTCGCCATTTTCCTCGCCGGTCTGGAAGCCAGAAGCCGTATCCACATTGAGGAGAAAGCACGGCTCGAACGCGAGGCGAAACTGGCCAATCTGGCGTTTTCAGAATTCACCAGACAGGTCGTCAATCAGGTTGATGCCCTGCTCAGTTCGGTCAGCCAGTTTTACCTGCGCACCGGCTCGATTGATGAAACCGAGCGTTTTATCAATCACCTGGGCTTTGACAAATCGATCGTCGACAACATTTATCTGATAGGTGCCGATGGCGCCGTGCAGATTTCTCACGACCCTGCGGGACGTGGCCGATCGACGACTGATCGCGAGTATTTTCAGGTGCACCGCGCGCAGAGCAATGAACAACCCTACATTTCCGCAGTTGAGAAAGGGCGGATTACCGGCAAGATGTACTTCGCGATAAGCCGGCGCATCAATCTCCCGGATGCCTCGTTTGGCGGCATTGTGCTGGCCTCGATCAATCCGCAGGCCTTTGCTAACTATTACCAGCGTTTGACCCCCGGCGCACAAAGAGTGGTCGCCCTGTTTGGAACGAATGACAAAAAAATTCGGGCGCGCTTCCCGGAACCAGCGGCCACACAGTGGTCAAGCGCAATTGAGTCGCCGTTCTGGACGCAGATCGAGGCGGCAGACAACGGCCTGTTTCAAACCGCCAGTCCAATAGACGGCATATCCCGAATTTTTGTCTTTCAGAAGGTTGATGGCTTGCCTCTGGTCATGATGCTGGGCTTCTCGGAAGCCGACATTGTGCACAGCGTCGATCAGCGCGCCCGCCCGCTGTGGCAGGGTGGTATCGCAATAACAGTATTCGCCCTGATGCTGTCAATTATCCTGAGTATCGTTTTTATCAGTAGCGACCGCATCGAGCACGCCAACCAGAAACTCGGCGCACTTTATAAACAGATGCGGATGCAGGCCATGTTCGATGCACTGACCGGCTTACCAAGCCGCCCGATGTTTTTTGACCGCTTGTCCAAAGAGCTTTCAGCGGCCAGACGCAACGACAAGTCCGTTGCCCTGCTCTTTCTCGACCTTGATGGTTTCAAACTGATCAATGACGAGTTCGGCCACGACGCCGGGGATAGCGTTTTGAGAACTGTCGCCAAACGCTGGTTGAGCAGCGTGCGCGAGATCGATACCGTCGCCCGCCTGGGTGGCGACGAATTCGCCGTCATCATCGGCGACCTTGATGAGCGCGAGAGCGCGGCTAGCGTTGCGCAAAAACTGATTGATGTACTACGCCCCGGCATCGAATTGACGGATGGCCGCCTCGGCCAGGTCGGGGCCAGTATTGGCATCGCCATTTACCCGGACAACGGCAGAGAAATCGACTCGCTGCTGGCCGCCGCCGACAGCGCGATGTACCAGAGCAAGTCGCACGGGAAAAACACCATCACTTTCTCCGAGCAGCACCCGGACGAAGAGGGCGACAGCCGTGCCTGGGTGGTGTTCAACAGTTCGCACCTGATCGGCATCGAGGCAATCGACACCCAGCATCGACAATTGGTCGGGATCGTCAACAAGATCAATCAGGCCATCATCGCCAAAGCAGCACAGCCGACGCTTGATCAACTGTTCAAGGAACTGATTAGCTTCACCGCCTTCCATTTCGAGACCGAACATCGCCTGATGGTGCAGTACGCCTATCCCGGACTAGCTGTCCATGAGCATGATCACGAGCTACTGCTCGACGAAGTTAGCCGGATTGCCAGCGAGTTGCCGCAAGGGAATGATCTGCTGGTGCTGCAGACCATCAAGGACTGGCTGATCGACCATATCCAGAATGCGGATAAACCGCTCGGTGCCTATCTCGTCAAGCAGGGACTCAGCTAAGCTGGGTTTCGCGGACGTCAGCCATTAAACTGGCGCATCAAGCAATCGGGCGCGGCCCCAAGACGGATCACCACGGAGATGAACATGGGTGTTGCCCAGCAAAAGCTTTCTGCCACTTTTCAAGCTTTCGTCAATTCGGAGAAATCGAGCGGGATACTGCTGATCCTGTGCACCGTTGCTTCGCTGCTGCTGGCCAATTCTGCGCTAGGTGGCAGCTACCTTGGATTCTGGCAAAGCTACGTCTTCGGACTGAGCATCGAGCACTGGATCAACGACGCACTGATGGCGATCTTTTTCCTGTTGATCGGCCTTGAACTTGAGCGCGAGCTATACAGCGGCGAACTGTCGAATATCAAGAATGCCCTCTTCCCGTTTTTTGCCGCCGCCGGCGGCATCATGACCCCCGCCCTGATCCATTACTCACTCAACGTCGGCACCCCAACCCAGCCCGGCCTTGGCATTCCGATGGCGACCGATATTGCCTTTGCGCTCGGCGCTCTCGCCTTGCTCGGCAGTCGCATCCCGGCATCGCTCAAGGTCTTTGTCGTGGCCTTTGCAGTGATCGACGACTTGGGCGCCATCATCATCATTGCGGCGTTCTATACCGCCGAAGTTTCGCTTGGCTACCTGCTTGGCGCCCTCGCCATATGGGGCTTTTTGCTGCTGCTCAACCTGCGTTTCCGCGTCATGTCGCTACTTCCCTACCTGCTGGGCGGCATCGTCATGTGGTTCCTGACCTTGAAGTCCGGGGTGCATGCCACCGTAGCCGGCGTTTTACTCGCCTTTGCCATTCCCTATTCAGCCAAGGCGGAAGATCAGGACTCGCCATCCCACCGCCTCGAACATATCCTGCACAAGCCGGTGGCCTTCATGATTTTGCCCATCTTCGCGCTGGCCAACACCGCCGTCGTCATCGGTGCCGACTGGATGCAAAACCTGTCCAGCAGCAACAGCCTCGGCATCATCGCCGGTCTGGTGGCCGGCAAACCTGTCGGTGTCACCCTCTTCTGTCTTGCCGCAGTCACTTTCGGCATCTGTCGTTTGCCGGCCGGCCTCGGCTGGCGCCACATCGTCGGTGCCGGTCTGCTCGGCGGCATCGGCTTCACGATGTCGATCTTTATTACCGGGCTGGCTTATAGCGGCAACACCGAGATCATCAATGCCTCAAAAATGGCCATCCTCATCGCTTCGCTAAGCGCCGGTAGCGCCGGTCTGCTCTGGCTCAGACTGCTGAGCAAGGCGCAGTAATTTGCTGAGGGCCCGTAAGGATTACGGGCTTCGTCCGACTAATCCAGCAAGCCCCCCGGAGAAACCTCATGCTGAATACCCTGCCCCTGCTGCTCAAGACTGATTTTCCCCCCCTGCGCCGTGGCCGACTGAGCACGCTGCAAGCCAATCTCGGCTACCGCTGCAATCAGGCCTGTCTGCATTGCCATGTCGCGGCCAGCCCGAAGCGTACTGAGGAAATGTCCTGGGAAACGATGGCTTTGCTGCTTGAGTTCGCTCAACAACAAGGCATACGCCAGTTCGATCTGACCGGTGGCGCGCCAGAACTGAATCCAAACTTTCGCCGTCTGGTCATTGCCGCCCGCACCCAAGGTATTCAGGTCATTGACCGCTGCAATCTGACCATACTCAACGAGCCGGGCCATGAGGATCTAGCTGAGTTCCTTGCTGAAAACAGCGTTGAAATTGTCGCTTCAATGCCCTGCTATCTTGAAGAGAACGTCAATCGCCAACGCGGTGATGGCGTCTTTACGAGCAGTATCAGCGGCCTGCAGAAGCTGAATGCACTGGGCTACGGTGTGCCGGGCAGCGGCCGTATCCTCAATCTGGTCTACAACCCCGGCGGCCCCAGCCTGCCACCGGATCAGGTCAAACTTGAATTCGCCTACAAAAGTGAATTGGCAACGCGCTACGGTATCGTCTTCAACCAGTTGTTTGCGCTGGCCAACATGCCGATCCAGCGCTTTGGCAGCCAGTTGCTGTCTTCCGGCCAGTACGCCCCTTACATGGAATTACTCAAAAGCGCCCATCGCCCGGAGAACTTGGCTGGCGTGATGTGCCGCTCGCTGATCTCGGTTGGCTGGCAAGGCGAGGTTTTTGACTGCGATTTCAACCAGATGCTCGGTTTTCCGCTCGGTGGCAGCGCGCCACGGCATTTAAGCGAACTGGTTGCGGTCGACCTGGAAAATCAGCCGATTTTTATTGCTGATCATTGCTACGGCTGCACTGCCGGGCAAGGCAGCAGTTGTGGCGGCGCGCTGGAAACAACCTTGGTTTCGCCATGAACCGCAAAAAACTCGCTCTGTTTGGGGTCATCATTGCCTTGGTCGCGGCCTATTACTTCTTCGGCCTCGGGCAATATTTCAGCCTCGATTTTTTCAAATCGCAGCAGACCGCGATTGAAAGCTACCGGGCGCAGCAACCGCTATTGGCGGCGACGATTTTCTTCGTCATCTACGTTGCGGTAACCGCCCTCTCTTTCCCCGGCGCCGCCCTACTGACGCTGGTCGGCGGTGCGGCTTTCGGCCTGCTTTGGGGCACCGTGCTGATCAGCTTTGCGTCGACGATAGGCGCCACGCTGGCCTTCCTGATCGCCCGCTTTTTGCTACGTGACAGCGTTCAGGCCAAGTTCGGCGACCGCCTCAAGGCAATCAATGCCGGGGTTGAAAAGGAAGGTGCGCTTTACCTGTTTACGTTGCGTCTGGTGCCCGCCTTCCCGTTCTTCATCATCAACCTGCTGATGGGCCTGACGCGCATGAAGGTGAGCACCTACTTCTGGGTCAGCCAGCTCGGCATGTTTGCCGGCACCCTTGTTTATGTGAATGCCGGCACGCAATTGGCGCAAATTGAATCGCTATCCGGCATCGTCTCGCCCGGCCTGCTTGCCTCCTTTGTCCTGCTCGGCATCTTCCCGCTGATTGCCAAGAAGATCGTCGATCTGGTCAAGGCGCGCAAGGTTTACGCTGGTTGGAAAAAGCCGGCAAAGTTTGAGCGCAATCTGGTGGTGATCGGTGCCGGCGCGGCGGGTTTGGTGACTTCCTACATCGCCGCCGCGGTCAAAGCCAAGGTGACGCTGGTTGAGAAACACAAGATGGGTGGCGACTGCCTGAATACCGGCTGCGTGCCATCCAAGGCGCTGATCCGTTCGGCCAAGCTGTTGTCACAGATGGCCAATAGCCGGCACTACGGCATCAGCAGTGCCAAGGCCGAATTCAATTTCGCCGAGGCGATGGAGCGCGTGCAGCGGGTGATTCAGAACATTGCGCCGCATGATTCGGTCGAGCGCTACACCGAATTGGGCGTCGAGGTACGCGAAGGCACGGCGAAGATCGTTTCGCCATGGGAAGTTGATATTACCGACAGCAACGGCCAAACCCAGCGCCTGAGTACGCGTAGCATCGTCATTGCCAGCGGTGCGCGGCCTTTCGTGCCGCCGATTCCCGGCTTGAGCGAAGTCGGCTGCCTGACTTCCGACAGCGTGTGGAATCTGCGCGAACTACCCAAGCGCCTGGTGGTTCTCGGCGGCGGGCCGATTGGTTGCGAACTGGCGCAAACCTTCGCCCGCCTCGGCAGCCAGGTGACACAAGTCGAAATGGCGCCACGCCTGTTGCTGCGCGAAGACCCAGAGGTTTCCGAGCTGGTCAGGCAGCGCTTTATCGCTGACGGGGTAAATGTTGCGGTCAACCACGCTGCCAAGCGCTTTTTTATCGAGAACGGCGAGAAGATTCTGCTTGCCGAACACGCCGGGCAGGAAGTGCGCATTCCTTTCGATCAGGTGCTGGTCGCCGTCGGCCGTGCCGCCAATCTCAAAGGCTACGGGCTGGAAGAACTCGGCATCCCGGTCGGCAAAACTGTCGATACCAACGAGTTCCTGCAAACCCGCTATCCCAACATCTACGCCGCCGGCGATGTCGCCGGGCCTTACCAATTCACCCACACCGCCGCCCATCAGGCCTGGTATGCAGCAGTCAATGCACTTTTCGACCCGTTCAAGAAGTTCAAGGCCGATTACACGGTGATCCCCTGGGCGACCTTTACCGAGCCGGAAGTAGCGCGCGTTGGCCTGAACGAACTCGAAGCCAAAGAGAAAAGCATCGCCTATCAAGCTAGCGTTTATGGCATGGATGATCTCGACCGCGCCATTGCTGATGGCGAAGCACACGGTTTCATCAAGGTACTGACCGCCCCCGGCAGCGACCGTATCCTTGGCGTCACCATCGTCGGTGAGCACGCTGGCGACCTGATTGCCGAATACGTGCTGGCGATGAAACAGGGCATCGGTCTCAACAAGATTTTGGGCACCATCCACATCTACCCGACGATGGCCGAGGCCAACAAATACGTCGCCGGTGTGTGGAAAAAAGCCAACGCACCGCAAGGGCTGCTGGTCTGGGTCGAGCGTTTCCACACTTGGCGCCGGGGTTGGGCATGAAAGCGCGACTAATTTTTGCCCTATTTTTGGCGTCGACCGCAACAGTTCATGCCGAACCGCTCTGGGTCGGCAAATTCGATGGCAAAACTGGGGCTTTGCCGACTGGCTGGAAGGTCGAACGCCTTAGTGACAAATTCCCCGCTACCGAGTACAAGCAACGCAACTGGGATGGTGTCGCGGCCATCGAAGCGACAGCAGTAAAAAGCATGGCGCTGTTCGGGCGGCCGCTGGATGTCGATCTCGAAAAAACCCCTATCCTCTGCTGGCGCTGGCGCATAGCCGCGCCACTGGTGAGCGCCGACCTCAACAGCAAGGCCGGCGACGACTACGCAGCACGGGTTTACCTGACCTTCACCGTGCCACCGGAAGCGCTCGGTTTCGCGACACGCACCAAACTTTCGCTGGCGCGTTCGATCTGGGGCCCGCAAGTGCCGGATGCCGCCATCAATTACATCTGGGACAACAAGCACCCGGTCGGTACCCTGAAGCCCAACGCCTACACCGATCGTACGCAAATGCTGGTGGTCGAAACGGGCGACGCCAAAGCCGGACGCTGGGTCAGCGCACGACGCAACGTCGCCGAAGACTTCAAGCGCGCCTTCGCCGGCATCCCCGGCCGCCTGAGCGGTCTGGCGCTGGCCAGCGACACCGACAACACCGGCGAATCGGCGCACGCCGGCTTTGCCGACTTCCACTTTGTGGCAGAGAAGGAAGCCTGCGCCGCCCCATGAGTTTGTCCATCATCGTCCCGATGCTCAACGAGGAAGCCTGCATCGCCGCCGCCCTTTCAGCGCTGCGCAAGCTGGATGGCGAGATTGTTGCGGTCGACGGCGGCAGCCGCGATAAAACGCTAGCCTGCGCCAGGCCACACGCCGCTCAACTCCTGAGTTCACCACGCGGTCGAGCACGGCAAATGAATGCCGGCGCGGCCGTGGCGCAGGGCGAGATTCTGCTTTTTCTGCACGCCGACACCATCCTGCCGGCCAACGCCGGGCAAGCCATCACGGAAGCGATCAACCAAGGGGCCGTCTGGGGCCGCTTCGATGTGTGCATTGCCGGCAACTCGGCGTGGTTTCCGCTCATCGCTGCTCTGATGAACCTGCGCTCACGGCTGACCGGCATCGCCACCGGCGATCAGGCCATCTTTGTCAGGCGCAGCAGCTTCGAGCAAATTGGCGGCTTTCCCGACATTCCCTTGATGGAAGACATCGTTATCTCGCAGCGCCTGAAGCAACTGGCGCGCCCAGCCTGCCTGCGGCAAAAAGTCACCACCGCCGGCCGCCGCTGGGAGAAGCACGGCATCCTGCGCACCATCCTGAGCATGTGGTGGCTGCGCCTGCGTTTCTTCTGCGGCGCCGATCCCAAAAATATCGCCCTTGAATATGGCTATGTCCCAGAAGCCTAGTGAGCACTCGCCAATCAACATCGCCATCCTGTCGCGCGCACCGGTGCCGGGCCAGACCAAGACGCGCCTGATCCCGGCGCTGGGGGCAGCCGGCGCCGCCGAACTGCATCGCCGCCTGCTGCACAAAACGGTACGCACGGCACTGGCCGCCCAGATTGGCCCGGTGACCTTGTGGTGCACGCCAGACACCACCCACCCGGAATTTGTCGCCTGCCAGCAACTCGGCCCACTGCGCCTGCGCTCGCAAGTCGAGGGCGATCTTGGCCAGCGCATGCTGGCAACAATCGACTCGCCAACCCTGATCATCGGCACCGACTGCCCGCTGCTCAGCGTCGAAATTCTTGCTCAGGCAGCGACTGCTTTGCTCGACCACGACGCCGTACTGATTCCCGCCGCAGACGGCGGCTACGTCCTGATTGGCTTGCGCCAGCCCCACCCAGCAGTCTTTGCCGACATCGCCTGGGGCAGCGCCAGCGTCCTCGACAGCACCCGCCAGCGCCTGCAGCAAGTGGGCTATTCGTGGTCCGAATTACCCACGCTCTGGGATGTTGACGAACCTGCCGACCTCGCCCGCCTAGCCATCACTCACCCGGAATTGCTCAACCTGCCATGAAACGCCTATTGCTCGCCGGTGCCGGCCATGCCCACCTCAATGTGATCCGCAACCTGGCGGCCAAACCCTGGCCCGGCGTCGAAGTCACGCTGATCTGCCCTTACCCACGACAAATCTACTCCGGCATGATCCCCGGCTGGATCGCCGGCCACTACACATTAGACCAATGCGCCGCCCCACTTGCCGCGCTGGTCGAAAAAGCCGGCATTCGCTGGATTCAGGACAGCATCTGCGGGCTGGATGCGGCAAATGCTGCGGTCGACGGCCAAAATCTCGGAAAAATCTCATATGACGTGATCTCCATCGACACCGGTGCCAGAGTCGACAGCAGCACGCTGAGCCACAGCGGCGCCCCGCTCCTGCCGATTCGCCCGCTGGAACAATTCGCCGTCGGCTGGCAAAGCATCAAAGCCGCACTGATCGCCTCCGGTGCGGCGCGCCTCGCCGTCATTGGCGGTGGTGCTGCCGGCATCGAACTGGCCCTCGCCGTTGACTACGCGCTGCGCCAGCAACTCCCTGACGATAAAGTCTCTGTCGTTCTGGTCAGCAGCGGCGCGCTGCTTGGCGGCCATGCGCCGAGTGTCGTCAAGCAGGTTGAAAAACTGCTCAAGTCACGCCGCATCACGCTGCACTCGGGACGCGCCAGCAGCCATGATGAAGGCCTGATCCTCGACAGCGGCCAACTCATCGCCCGTGATTGCATCATCGCCGCCACCGGCGTTGCACCGCCAGCCTGGCTCGCCACATCCGGCCTCGCCCTGTGCGAAAGCGATTTCATTGCCGTTGGCGATGGCCAGCAAAGCACTTCGCACCCCAATGTCTTTGCCGCCGGCGATGTCTCGTCGCGCATCGACTTCCCGCATGCCAAGTCCGGCGTCTATGCCGTGCGCGCCGGCCCGGTGCTGACCATCAACCTGCAAAGGGCACTCAACGGACAAGAACCGACCAGCTATCAACCGCAAAAACGCAGCCTCTACCTGCTCGCCACTGGTCCCAGGGAAGCCATACTTTCCTGGGGATCATTTGCCGCCGCTGGCGCCTGGGCATGGACCCTCAAGGACTGGATCGACCGCCGCTTCATGCGGCAGTACCAGGCTTGAAGCCGCCTATTACGGAATCGCTTTGACTTGATCGGTTCTCGTCGAGCGGTGGTTGAGTGCCCATACTTGCCTGATGACAAACAAAAGTACTCTGGCGGCTGGATGAATAGAAAGTCGACACCCTATGGGACATCAAGAAACGCTCCGAGATGATAGAAACGACTTCCTGGTTTAGCAGTTGCTCTGCCATCACCAGGCAGTGCCAACCGAACAGAGATTAGCCACTGAGGCCAGATATCCCCAGGAGTTTTCGAAATTGGCGGATGCCACTTCAGGTTTTATCACCCATGCATTATCTGGAATAATTAATGCTTGCATAAGTCATCGCCAACCCCACCAGGACAAGGCATGCAGTCGCCGATACAGGTTTATCTCGACAATCTCCGTATGCGATTGGCGTCAACGCATGAGGGAGAACTGGCTAGTTACATTCCCGAATTAAGTAAGGCCGACCCGGACTGGTTTGGCATTTCCATTGTCACAATGGACGGTATGGTCTATTCGACGGGCGATTCGGAACAGAAATTCACCATCCAGTCCATCTCGAAACCATTTGTCTATGCCTCCGCACTGGCTGACCGTGGCGTTGATTTTGTCATGGGAAAAGTCGGTGTGGAACCTAGTGGAGACGCCTTCAATTCGATCAGCCTTAATCCCAAAACTGGTGCGCCGCTCAATCCTATGATCAATGCTGGTGCAATCGCAACAGCCAGCCTTGTTCAAGGAGAAACTACGGAAGATCAATGGGAAAGAATTGTTGATTCATTGAGTACCTTTGCCGGCCGTAAACTTTCTCTCGATGAAGATGTATATCGATCGGAGAGCGAGACCGGCTTCCGCAACCGGGCAATAGCCTGGATGCTCAAGAATTTCGGGATCATCGATGGCGAGCCGATGGCCTCTCTGGAAAACTATTTCCGCCAGTGCTCTCTTCTGGTGGATTGCCGCGATCTGGCTTACATGGCAGCGACGCTTGCCAATGGAGGCGTACACCCGGTAACGGGTGAGCGCGCATTGCCATCCGAGCATGTCGAGCGTGTGCTGAGTGTAATGGCAACCTGCGGCATGTACGATTTTGCAGGCAGTTGGCTATACGAGATCGGCATGCCGGCCAAGAGTGGTGTCGGCGGCGGCATTATTGCGGTCCTGCCTGGGCGTTTCGGTATCGGTATTTTTTCGCCTCGTCTTGACCCAAAAGGAAATAGCGTACGTGGCATCAAGGTCTGCCAACACCTGTCACAAGACTTTGGACTGCACGTATTCAGCCGCTCGGGGGAACCCGGCATGGCCCTGGGCAGAATTTATACGGCAGCCCAAGCGCCGTCGAAGCGTCAGCCATCGCCGGAGATGCGCAGCTATCTGAACGAGCATGCACATCGGATCAAATATCTCTGTCTGCACGGCTATCTTGCCGTCGATGGCGTTGATTACGTGATTCGCCGGATGATCGATATGGCTGCTGACAGTTACTGCTTCATTCTCGACATGCATCAGGTCGATGGCATTTCGGACAGTGCCGCCCGCTTGCTCAACGATGCTCGCCTGAGATTTGCCTCGGACAATATTGCCCTGGTCTTTTCCAGAATTCACAGTCGCCATGCAATTGAGCATCCTCTGAGTACGACCTCACCCAAGACTGATCACGGTTACTTGAGTTTTGAAGATAACGACCTTGCTGTCGAATGGTGCGAAAACCGCCTTCTAGGCCATTTTGGGCAGTCAATAGAGCCGACAGTTTTGCTGGGTGACTGTGTAATGCTCAAGGGGCTAACGCCAGAATTACTGGCACTAGTTGCAAAAATGGTTGTCGAAATGCGATTCGCTCAAGGCGACGCGATATTGACAACCGGAGAGGCTGGGGATGGACATGTCTTTTTTATCGAGAAGGGCTACGTCAGTATTCTTGTCCCGCTGGAGGATGGCGCTCACCAGCGCATTGCATCCCTCGGCCCCGGCATGAGTTTTGGTGAAATGGTGCTGCTCGGTCAAACAACCCGAAGTGCTACTGTCGTAGCTGATGGTGAAGTTAAATGTTGGGTTCTCGATGCCAATGACCTAGACTGTCTGGTGCATGACAAACCGATGCTGAAAATCATTTTGCTTGAAAATCTTTCTCGTGACATGGCGGGAAAACTACTGCGGGCAACCCAATGGATCTCCGCTCTTGCTTGAACGAGATTTGACTTGAATGTTTGGGGGAATACGTCATGTTAAGAATCATCGTTATTACTTTTCTATTTCTGGTAAGCCATGCCTTTGCCAATGAACCGCCTATCGGTCATGTAAAAAGTGTCAGCGGCGAAGCGTCCATTACTAGCGGCGATAAAAAGATCAAAGCCGAGATCGGTTCCCCAATCTACCAAGGAAGTGTTCTGCAAACCGGGAAAAAAAGTGGAATGGGCGTTACTTTCAAGGACGAAACAGTGATGTCGTTTGGTGCCGATACTGTTTTCACGGTCGATGAGTATTTGTATGCGCCAGTTCAGGGGAATCTGAAATTCAGCAGCAAACTGGCCAAGGGTAGCCTCAACTATGTATCCGGGGTCATTGAAAAGCTCAAGCCTGACGCAGTGACGGTCCGGACCCCATCCGGGATCATTGGGGTCCGCGGCACCCAATTTCTCGTAAAGGTCGAAGAATGAACAAGCGACTACGGCCCTCGCCATTCAGAGGCGGTGGTTCACGCACGCTTTGCACATTCATGCTGCTGTCGATGCTGTTGGGGGGCTGTGCAACGAAATCGTATGTCGTACTGATTCCCAGCCCGGATGGCTCGGTTGGAGAAGTGGTGATCAAGGGAGAGAAGGGCGAACAGGTGCTCACCCAGGCCGGTCAGGCCGGATCGCTCGACGGGCGCGCCCTCAAGATTGAAGATAGGCAGATCAAGGAAGACTTCGGGGATACCATGGCTGCCTTGCCCAAGATACCCACTCGATATCTGCTGTATTTCTCGGCTGGAACAACACTGACGGCCGAGTCGGAATCGCTGATCCCCACAATAATCACCGAGGCAAAGACAAGACCAGCCGTCGACATTTCGGTTATCGGTCATACCGATACGGTTTTTACCGACCCCTACAACATGCAGCTGGCACTGAAACGAGCCGCCAGGGTTTCTGAACTGCTTAGCGCAAAGGGACTCAAGGCCAATTCGCTGGTCATCGAGTCCCACGGGAAAAGAAACCTTCTCATTCAGACGCCGGACAACACCTGGGAACCACGAAACCGCCGCGTAGAGGTTTCCGTCCGCTAAGCCTTTCATGGTACTTGCGCGCCGAACAGCAAGCTAACGTTAAGTGATTCACAGCGCACAGAACACTCTGTGTGCGTTCATCTGGCAGGGGGCCAATTGACGATTGCCCATGTTCCAAGCAGGTTTTTGAAGAACAACAAGGCACTCATGCGACTGGGCGTCTTGCTGCCAATTATTTCGGTAGCGCTCGGGCTCGGGCTGCTGATCGTTGATCCGCTTCCCATGCAAACACTGCGTAACAACGTGTTTGACCAATATCAGCGCTGGTATCCCCGCCCATACGTCGAAGTACCCGTCCGGATCGTGGACATCGACGAGGAAACACTGGCACGTCTCGGTCAATGGCCTTGGCCGAGAACTCGCCTGGCCGAACTGGTAGAAAACCTGAAGACTGCCGGCGCGGCCACTATCGGCTTCGA
>CAXYZX010000007.1:0-35429 GCA_964293845.1 uncultured Dechloromonas sp. | reverse complement strand
CCACCAGCACCCACAATACCAACTCGCGTAGCAGCCATGCTTAAAACCCTACCCAATTAAGAAGACGACGAAAATACCCCGGCTCCTCCGGTGGCGGCATTGGGACCCCCTCGCCAACCGATCCAAGATCGACCAGACGGGTCCTGGTGACGGGGGCTGTAAGTTCGGCAACATTAGCCGTATCGACATCGCCGGCAACACGTTCCAGAAGATTGCTCTTGTCAAAATAAACAGCAAGCTTGCGCTGCTCAACCGCACCCGTTTTACCACTGTGATAGAGATAAACATAATCCCAGCGTTGCTGGTGAAAAATATCAGTTATCAACGGTGTGCCGAGAATAAAGCGCACCTGATCCCGGGTTTGCCCTGGCTTCAGCTGAGAGACCATATCCTGGCTCAGCACGTTGCCTTGCTGGACATCAATTTTGTAGGCATTGAAATAGTTGGGCACCGCTGAGCAGGCGGCCAGACAAAAACAAAAAACAGACAATACTAGGGTGCGGTAACGGAGCATGCGGAAATCCGAAGTTTCTCAAACATCTTTGAAGCGGTATATCATACCCGAAATCGCCTCCGGGCCCGCCCCGACAACTACCGGAAATCACACAATGAGCGACCCCCAAAGCCTCAAAAACATGGGGCTAAAGGCCACCTTCCCGCGCCTCAAAATTCTCGAACTGTTCGAGAAAAGCACACTGCGTCACATGACGGCGGAAGACGTCTATCGCATGCTGATCGCCGAAAACATGGATATTGGTCTGGCGACGGTTTATCGCGTGCTCACCCAGTTTGAGCAAGCCGGATTACTGGAACGCCATTTCTTTGAATCCGGCAAAGCTGTTTTCGAGATCAATCGCGGCAGCCACCACGACCATCTGGTGTGCGTTGATTGCGGCCGCGTCGAAGAGTTTTATGACTCTGAAATCGAGCGTCTGCAGAACAAGATCGCCAACGAGAGAGGCTTCGCCATCGAGGAACATGCGCTCTACCTCTATGTAAAGTGCACCAAGACGACTTGCCCGCATCGCGACGAAAAAAACGCTCCGAAATCCTGAGCGTTAAAGATGCCTGACGTTTTAGCGGCCCCGATAGGCCAGTGGCTGTCGTCGGCCGGCGCGACACTACTGCTCATTGCGCTTGCCGAAATCGGCGACAAAAGCCAACTGGTCTGCATGACCTTGGCCGCTCGCCATCGCCCTGCTCCGGTCATCATCGGCGCCATCTCAGCCTTTGCCATCCTCAACCTGCTGGCGGTACTTTTCGGCGCGGCGGTCGCTGCCTGGTTGCCAGAATGGCTGGTCATACTCGCCGTTGCTCTGCTCTTTGCCGTATTCGGCATCAGCAGCCTGCGCTATCGTGAAGAAGAGGAAGACGAAACAGTTGAGGAAAAACCGGGACATAACGTATTCGTCACCACCTTTTTGCTGATTTTTCTTGCTGAATTCGGCGACAAAACGCAAATCGCCGTTGCCGGCCTCGGCAGCACCAGCGCGGCATCGGCAGTGTGGGTTGGCGCTACGCTAGCCTTGGCTTGCACTTCCATCCTCGGTGTAATCGCCGGACGCAAGCTGCTGCACAAATTACCGCTACTCTGGATTCACCGCATCAGCGGCACATTTTTTCTGCTCCTGGCAGTTTTCGCTTTGAGCAAACTGATTTACGGCCTCTGAGCAGAAAAAATCAGTTGTTTTTGGCCGTCGACCGTAACAATTCTCCAGCGTGCTGCAGCGTGATGTCGGTAATCTCTAAGCCACCCAGCATGCGGGCGATTTCCTGCACCCTACCTGCATCATTCAATGGCTGAATGGCACTTAGCGTCAGGCCGTCACGCGTTGATTTGCTGACCTG
Organism: uncultured Dechloromonas sp.; assembly: GCA_964293845.1. Taxonomy (GTDB): domain Bacteria; phylum Pseudomonadota; class Gammaproteobacteria; order Burkholderiales; family Rhodocyclaceae; genus Azonexus. The sequence goes on along the minus strand of CAXYZX010000007.1, from coordinate 33,581 downwards.
CCATTGCCAATTGGCCTGCGCCGCCACCTGCGGCAGATGAGTGACACACAAGACCTGACGCTCGCTGCCCAACTCGTTGAGCAGCCGACCGACAATCTCGGCAACGCCACCGCCGATTCCGACATCCACCTCGTCAAAGATAAGGGTTGGCACACTGGCTGAACGCGAGGTCAGCACCTGAATCGCCAGGCTGATGCGCGACAGCTCGCCACCAGAAGCGACCTTGGCCATAGACTTGGCTTCGTTACCAGCCAGGCCACCGACACGAAATTCGACCTGCTCCAGCCCGTAGACCGCACCATTTTCCACGGGCAGCAAAGCAACCTCAAAACGCCCGGAAGAAAGCGCCAATTGCCGCATTACCTCGCTGACCGCCTTGCCCATGGCGACGCCAGCTTTTTGCCGACCGTTGGACAATGCTTGCGCCTTGAGCAAAAATTCCTGCTGTGCGGCCGCAACGCGTGCCTGCATAGCGGCCAGATCAGCAGATTCCTCAAGCACTGCCAGGCGCTGCTGCCAGCCGGCCAGCAAACCGGCCAATTCCTGCGGCTGCACGCGATATTTACGGGCATTGGCCATCACCGCATCCATCCGTCGCTCAACCTCTGCCAGTCGAGCCGGATCAAGGTCAACACGATCGGCATAGCGACGCAGCGTAGATACCGCCTCAGACAATTCCGCCTGCACCGACTGAACGAGGCTGGCCACCTCCTCCAGCGCCGGATCATAGTCGGCCAGACTGGACAGACGGGTTGCCACACTGTCGATCTGCCGCTCGCAGGCCGCGTCATTGTCAGCCAGCACGGCGATTGAGAACTGCGCCCCCTCGATCAGACTGGCGGCATGCCCCAGACGTCTATGCTCAACATCCAGTGTCGCCCATTCGTCAGCGGAAAAGGCCAGCGCATCAAGTTCGCGGACCTGCCACTCCAACTGTTCACGCTCCCGCAGCAAGGCATCCGCCCCTTCACTGGCCGCGCGCAAAGTTTGCTCAGCGTTGCGCCAATTGCGAAAGGCAGTACTTACTTCACGCGCCAGCCCGTTCAAACCGGCGTGGGTATCCAGCAAGTTGCGCTGAGCATCGGGACGCAATAGCGACTGATGAGCATGCTGACCATGAATATCAACCAGCCACTCTCCCACCTCGCGCAATTGCTGCGCAGTGGCCGGTGATCCGTTGATGTAGGCACGTGATCGGCCGCCGGCATCAACGACGCGGCGCAAGATCAGCTCATCATCGCCGTCCAGGTCATTCACTGACAGCCAGGCGCGCACTTCCGGCAAGTTGGCGACATCAAAGGTGGCGGCGACTTCAGCCTTGTCGCAACCTGAACGCACCACGCCAGCATCGGCCCGCTCACCCAGCGCCAGCGCCAGTGCATCGATCAAAATCGATTTGCCAGCCCCGGTTTCTCCGGTCAACGCGCCAAAACCGCCCAAAAATTCCAGTTCCAGCCGATCAACAATAACGAAATCGCGAATAGTCAGGTGACGCAGCATCAAGGACCTTTGGGACGTTCGCTCCACTGCAGCTTCTGGCGCAGCATGGCAAAATAGCTGTAACCCGGCGGATGCAGGAAACAGATGGTGTATTCGGAGCGGCGCAGACGCACGCAATCATTACGCGCCAGATCCAGCGTAACCTGGCCATCAAAGTGAACGCGTGGGTCATCAGCCTGAGTCACCCGCAGTTCAATGTCGGCACTGTCATTGACGATGATTGGACGGTTGGACAGGGCATGCGGACAAAGCGGGACGAGTGCGATGCCGGTCAGCGTCGGATGCAGGATGGGACCACCGGCGGACATCGAATAAGCGGTGGAGCCCGTTGGCGTCGACACAATCAGCCCGTCCGAGCGCAGGTTGTAGATGAATTCGCCATCAATAAACAGCTCAAATTCAATCATGCGGCCAATCGCACCCTTGTCGACCACGGCGTCGTTCAGGGCCACGTTGGAGGCGATCTCCTTGCCGTCGCGAATCACCTCAGCAGCCAGCAACATACGGTTTTCTTTAGTGAAGCGACCATCAAGCAAATCATCCATGCAGGTCAGCATGTCCTGGCGCGAGATATCGGTCATGAAACCGAGGCGCCCCTGATTGACCCCGACCAGGGGTACGCAATAGCGCGCCAGGCGGCGAGCAGCATTGAGCATGGTGCCATCGCCACCAAGCACAATGGCCAGATCGGCGTGAGCACCTATATCGTTAAAGCCGCAGGTTACCCAGCGTGACAAATCAACCTGGCGGCCAATATGCTCAGCAGTTTCACGTTCAATAAACACTGAAATGCCGCGCACGTGCAGGTATTCAGCCAATCCGCGCAGGGACTCGGCAATCTCCAGGCTGTGGTATTTTCCAACCAGAGCAATGGTCTTGGGTGAGCGGTAGGAACCGAAGCTAGATTTCATGGGCTGAATTCTTGCATAAAAATGGCTAGTAGCGCCGCCTCCGGATTTTTGTACAATGCCTTGCCATGCTTGATGACCGCTCCCGCTCCCTTCTGAAGTCCCTCGTCGAACATTACATCACCGACGGCCAACCCGTTGGCTCGCGAGCGCTTTCTCGTTTTTCCGGCCTCGACCTGTCGCCGGCGACAATCCGCAACGTGATGGCTGATCTCGAAGAAGCCGGCTTTGTCGCCAGTCCGCATACCTCAGCCGGACGTATCCCGACCTCACGCGGCTATCGCCTGTTTGTGGATAGCCTGCTCACGGTGCGGCCACTGGAAGCCCGACAACTAGGTGAGATGGAAGACGCTCTGCAAGGCCGTCCGGCCAATCAGATCATCGCCAGCGCCTCGCAACTGCTGTCCGGGCTGACCCACTTTGCCGGCGTGGTAATGATTCCACGTCGCGCGCCCAGCCGCATTCGGCAGATCGAATTCCTCACCCTCTCCGAAAAACGCATACTGCTGATCATCGTCACAACCGATGGCGACGTCCAGAATCGTGTACTGACCACTGAAAAGTCCTACACCTCCTCGGAACTGGTCAGCGCCGCCAACTATCTGAACCAGAATTTCGCCGGGATGGATTTCGAGCAGATTCGCCAGCGGCTTTCAGTCGAGATTCAGCAATTGCGTGAAGATATCAAGCCGCTGATGACCCAGGCCCTTGAGGCCGGCGATGCGGCTCTCTCCGAAAACACCGCCCCCTACGTCATTTCCGGCGAGCGCAATCTGCTGGATGTTGAGGAACTGTCGTCCAACATGAAGCGCTTGCGTGAACTTTTTGATCTTTTCGAACAGCGCTCCAGCCTCATCCGACTGCTTGATGTTTCCAACAGCGCCGCTGGCGTAAAGATATTTATCGGTGGCGAGTCCGGTATCGCCACTCTCGACGAGTGCAGCGTCGTTGCTGCCCCCTATGTCGTTGATGGTCAGGTTCTTGGCTCGGTTGGCGTCATCGGCCCGACGCGGATGGCTTACGAACGCGTCATCCCCATCGTCGACATCACCGCCAAGCTACTTTCCAGTGCCCTTTCACAACAGAACTCCTAATGTCCAAGCTACTTCGTGAACCGCCCCACCGCCATGACACAGCATCTTCTACGGCGGTAGTCCTGGTTAATCTCGGCACCCCTGAAGCCCCCACTGCACCAGCGCTCAAACGTTACCTGCGTCAATTTCTTTCTGACCCGCGGGTTGTTGAAATACCAAAACCTATCTGGTGGCTGATCCTCAACGGCATCATCCTCAACATCCGCCCTAAAAAATCGGCCGCCAAGTACGCCTCGGTCTGGATGAAGGAAGGTTCGCCCTTACGCGTTCACACCGAACGTCAGTCGAAAATGCTCGCTGGCCATTTGGGCGAACGTAGCCACCATCTGACGGTTACTCTGGCAATGCGTTATGGCTCTCCATCAATTCAGGACGTATTAAGCAAACTCAAGGCAGGCGGCGCAACGCGCATCTTGCTGGTGCCGATGTATCCGCAGTATTCATCGAGCACTACCGCCACGGTGGTGGATGAGGCCGCCAAATGGCTGCTGAAAATGCGCAATCAACCCGAGATTCGTTACATCCGCAATTTCCACGACGATCCCGGCTACATAGCGGCCCTGGAAAAATCGGTACGCAAGCATTGGCAGGCCAATGGCCAACTCGGCACCAACGACAAGCTCATCATCAGCTTCCACGGCCTGCCCAAACGCAGCCTCGATCTCGGCGATCCCTATTTTTGCGAATGCCAGAAAACCGGCCGCCTGCTCGCCGAACGCCTGAACCTCTCGGCCGAGCAATATCGCGTTTCCTTTCAATCACGTTTCGGCAAGGCGGAATGGCTGCAACCCTATACCGCGCCCATGCTGACCCAGCTTGGCAAGGACGGCACGCCACGCATTGATATCATTTGCCCCGGTTTCGCCGCCGACTGTCTGGAAACTCTGGAAGAGATTGCCATGGAAGGGAAGGATGACTTCATTGCAGCGGGCGGCAAGGAATACCACTATATTCCGGCACTCAATGAGGATGAAGCATGGATCAAGGCATTGGCCGATCTTGTTGAACTCCATCTCGGTGGCTGGCCGACGAAACTGTCAGCAGATCCTCACGCGCTCGAATCTACCGCCAGTCATGCAATCAAGCTGGGCGCGCACTCTTGAAGATTAATGGGGTGCCCTCATATCAGCATCACCTGATACTTTGAGTGCCACCCATGGAAAGCTCACTACACGTCGTTTGCCCCCATTGCTCGGCAGTTAATCGACTTCCCACCACACGCCTTGCCGATAATGCAGTTTGCGGCCAGTGCAAAGCAGCTTTGTTTACTGGCCAGGCACTGGAACTAAGCAGCACGAATTTCGACCGCCACATCGGACGCAACGACTTGCCTGTAGTCGTTGATTTCTGGGCGCCGTGGTGCGGGCCTTGCCGATCGATGGCGCCCAACTTCACGCAGGCTGCGCGCGAGATGGAACCACGGGCGCGCTTTGCCAAGCTCAATACCGAAGCAGAACAACGGCTTGCCGCTCGCTTCAACATCCGCAGCATTCCAACGCTGGCTATCTTCAAGAGTGGGCAAGAAATTGCCCGGCAAAGTGGTGCGCTCGATCTAAACAGTCTGAAGCGCTGGGTCGAGACGCATCTTTAAATACCTCAACTTATCGTTTTACCGGCCGTAAATAAGGTCTCCAACCTGTTCCGGAGGCCACCATGAAAATTACCAGCTCAGATCTACAGTTGGCCTCCACGCATGCATCGCTGCAACGCCGGGAGATCAAAGAATCGCTACGCCTGTGGATCGGTCAGCAGAGACCTGACTTCAAAACGCCAAATCTGCCTCCACCACAACCAGCGAACGATATGGTGACCATCTCGGAGGCTGGCAAGTCGGCTCAATCGGCAGACAAGATCAGCGATGAACTGGATGATGCGGTCGACAACGATCCGAGGCTGAAATTAATCCGTCAGATGCTTGAGCTATTGACTGGAGAGAAGATAAATATCACTGGCGTGGAAGATTTAGAAGCCTCCCTCGAACAGTCTAAAACCATCACGGCAAGTGTCAGCGCGACACAACAGTCCTCTGGCTTTGGCGCCGAGTATGAATACAGTGAGAGTTACACCGAGATGGAGCAGACCAGCTTCTCCGCAAACGGGACGGTCAGGACGGCCGACGGTAAAGAAATCAGCTTCAGTATCGAGTTGACCATGGAACGAAGCTACCACGAGGAAAGTAGGGTCAGCCTCAAACTGGGTAACGCAGTGCGCCCTGTGGACCCGCTGGTTCTCAACTTCACCGGTACAGCAGCACAACTGACTGACCAGCGCTTCAGTTTTGACCTGGACTCCGATGGCAAGAGTGACCAGATCAATGGCTTAAAAGGTGGTAGTGGTTTTCTGGTGTTTGATCGAAACAATGACGGGAAGATCAATAACGGCCGTGAAATGTTTGGCCCCACCAGCGGTAATGGGTTTTCCGAATTGAGCGAACTCGACGACGACCATAATGGCTGGATTGACGAAAATGATAGTGCATACAACAAGCTGAAGATATGGCAGGGCGCAGAGAATGGTAGCGGTCAATTGCACTCTCTGGCTGACGCAGGCGTTGGTGCAATAAGCATCTCTCATATTGCCACTCCGTTCGATATTAAAACCAATGACAATGCCTTAATGGCGCAGGTTCGCGGTTCCGGAATATTTTTGCAACATGATGGCGAGGCTGGCACAATCCAGCAAATTGATTTAACCGTCTGAATAAGACGGTGGCTATTCAGGGGAAAATATGCCACGCCTTGCCGATATGAAAATCTGGATTCGCCTGACTGCGGCGATCTGGTTGATACTCGCCATTATCTGGACCGGCATGATTTTCTGGACAACGAATGCCAATCGAGATACCGCCGTTCGCCAGGCCACTGATTTCGCGCAAAGCATCCACGAAATGACCATGGCCGGACTGACCGGCATGATGATCACCGGCACAGTTGGGCAGCGCGAGGTTTTTCTCGACCAAATCAAGCAACTGGCCATCATCAAGGACCTGCACGTTGCACGTAGCGAGGCCGTGGTCAAACTTTATGGTCCAGACACAAAAAGCACCCGTCAGCTTGACGCTCAGGAACAGCAAGTGATGTCCAGCGGCAAGCCTTACATCTCTAACGATACAGTCGGATCCAGTTCCTTCCTCCGCGTTATCAACCCGACCATCGCTTCGAAAAACTATCTGGGCAAAGATTGCATACTTTGCCATCAGGTTCCCGAAGGAACAGTGCTTGGCGTCGTCAGCATGAAGGTTTCTCTCGACTCGGTAGAATCTGAAGTCGCCGCCTTCCGACTGAAAATCGGCGGTGCCGCACTGGTCGCACTTGGTGTGCTGCTCGTCATCATTTATCTCCTCACCCACCATTTCGTCACGGCACCGCTTGAAGAGTTGCGCCAGGGTCTGCGGGATATCGCCAGCGGCGAAGGCGACCTCACCCGCCGCCTGCTAGTCAAGGGCAAGGATGAAGTTGGCCAGTCCGCCACCGTTTTTAACGAAATGATGGAGAACTTCAATCAATTGGTACGCCAGGTTCGCGATTCGGCGAGCCAGGTTTCATCACGCGTGACGGCGCTGTCTGACAGTACCGACCGCGTAGCTCAGAGTTCTTACCTGCAAAACGAAAAGTCCAATCAAGCCGCCTCGGCCGTTGAACAACTGGTTGCCAGCATCTCGTCCATCGCTCAAAGTGCCGAACACGTTCAGCATCAGTCCCAGGAAAGCCTGGAACGAGCCAAGGAAGGTAGCCGCAATCTGGATGTTCTGCTCGGTGAAATGAATGTCGTTGAGAGCGCCGTCAAGGGCATGGCCGACTCGGTTAACGAATTTGTCCGCAACACCGAGGCCATTACCAATATGACCCGTGAGGTCAAGGATATTGCCGAGCAAACCAACCTGTTGGCGCTGAATGCCGCCATCGAAGCAGCACGCGCCGGAGAGCAGGGTCGTGGCTTTGCCGTGGTTGCCGACGAGGTACGCAAGCTCGCCGAAAAATCTTCACGCTCTGCCGGCGAAATTGATGCCATCACCGCCACTCTCAGCGCCCAGTCGGTATCGGTAAGGCGGACCATTGAAGAAGGCCTGGAGCATCTGGAAAGCAGTCAGGCAGCAGTTGCACATGTTTCCAGCGTGCTGCAGGCAACCAACGGATCAGTCACCGAGGTTGGGCATGGTCTGGATACGATCGCAGCAGCAACCGACCAGCAACGCCGCTTTTCGGGTGACGTTGAAGCCAGTATCGAATCGATTGCTGGTATGGCCCGGGAAAATACTGGCACCGTAGAGCAGACTGCTGGGGCTGCTCACGACCTTAAGCGACTGGCCGATGGACTGGCGGCGATTGTCGGCCGCTTCAAAGTCTGATCACACTGAACAGCAACGCAACCGCCTCTTTCTGAGGCGGTTTTCACATCGGCGACAGTTCGAGATCAAGCCCGCCTGCGGGACGAGAACGTGTGCTTCCAGACAACGAACCTGTCCCCGGCTCAACCGCTGGCAAACCTTGGGCAGCAGCAATTTTATTAACTTCGCGCATACGCTTGATCAGCCGAGCCATCAGTCCATCGCGCATGCGTTCCATCAACTCTTCCGATGACAAGGACAAGGCAGAGGCATTGATTTCGAGAAACAGCACCGGCTCGAGCGTGACGACCGAGGCATGACGCTGATCGCTCGTTGGATGCAGGAACGCCACCTCACCAACGACTTCACCAGGCCCAAGTCGGCAAAGCGCTTTGCCATCAATTGAAACTTCAGCGTATCCGGTAACGATGAGCCCAAACATCCGGTTATTCTCGCCTTCACAGATAATAGCCACCTTGGGTGCGACATCGCGCCAAACAGCCACGCGCAATACCTCCCAGAGTTCGATGTTTTCGAATTCGGTAAAAAATTCGAGCTTGCGCAGGATTTCGAAATGGCGTTTATCGAGTTCTGTATCGTCCTCGTCGAGAATCTGATAGCGGACCGTGGACAAGTCTTTCGCAAACTCTGCGCCGTTCTTATAGCGGCTGTAGAGATCCTTTTCCAGCGACTTGCGGATAATCGGGTCCAGCCCCTCAGGCAGATTGGGGTTGAGAGCTGTAATTTTTGGCGCATCGGTATTGATGATGCGATAAATCAAAGTGGCCTGATTCGCAGCCCGGAAGGGCAAACGCCCAGTCAATAGTTGAAAGAGCACGACGCCGAGGGAATAAAGATCGGTTTTCTGATTTAGCTGATAACCCTTGATCTGCTCCGGCGACATATAGGCCGGCGACCCGACGCCCATAATGAAGGTCGAGTCGCGATCCATATTTTTGCTCAGATTGAGCGCGAGGCCGAAATCGGCAATTTTTGGCTCATCGTTTTCGGTGACCATGATATTGGCCGGCTTGATGTCGCGATGGATGATGCCTTGCCGGTAAGCGCTATCAAGCGCCATGCAACACTTGAAAATAATGCCGATGACACGATGCATGGGCAACAGCTTGTCGATACGGATGCAGTCTTCGAGTGAAAAGCCTTTTATGTACTCCATCGCCAGGTAGGCTCGATTTTCTTCGACCACCGCATCAAAAACACGAACAATGTTCGGATGGTCCATTCTTTGCGAAACCATGCCCTCATTCTGGAACAGCTTGCGCATACGCCGAGACATGGCCGTGCTATCCAGCCCAAACTGAATGAGCTTGACGGCGACCTGACGATCAGTATCCGGGTCGTGACAGAGATAGACAGTAGCAGTCGCCCCCTTGCCTAACTCACTGATGACCCGGTATTTACCTATGGATTCCATGAAATGCCTGTTGCGACCGTATAGCTTTTAATCGTAGCACGCTGACAATATCCAAGCAGCGCACCCAGCACAAAGAATATTACATCCACACTTGAAACACGGAAATACACCCCAAAGTATCGTTCAGCTTTTTTGGAGAATGACGCATGACCCAACCCGAAATCCCCCATGAAACCATGCTGGGCAATGAACCAATCACTGAACCGATTATCGATGTTGTTGCTGAAACTCACACTGATACCTTGCCCAGTATCGAGGAGCAATTCCGTCAGCTCGAGTTGAAGGCTGCCGAACACTACGACGCCTGGCTGCGCGCCAAGGCCGAAGGCGAAAACATCCGCCGCCGTGCTCAAGAAGACATTTCCAAGGCACACAAATTCGCCGTGGAAAAGTTTGCCGGCGAGCTGCTGGCTGTCAAAGATAGCCTTGAAGCCGCACTGGCCGTTCCGGAGCAAACCGTTGAAAGCTTCAAGTCCGGCGTTGAACTGACACTGAAGCAACTGGTTTCAGCCTTCGAAAAGAATGCACTGAACGAAGTCAATCCGGTCGGCGAAAAATTTGATCCGCACAAGCACCAGGCAATCGGCATGGTCGACTCGGAACAGGAAGCAAATACCGTCGTCACCGTACTGCAAAAGGGCTATCTGATTGCCGAACGCACTTTGCGCCCGGCGCTGGTCATGGTTGCCAAACCGAAGTCTTGAAATTCGGGGCGCCGCCCCCAACTCCAGAACATCACAAATTCATTCGCATTGAGTAAAGGAAAAAAACATGGGCAAAATCATTGGCATTGACCTCGGCACGACCAACAGCTGCGTTTCCATCATGGAAGGCGGCGTACCGAAGGTTATCGAAAACTCCGAAGGTGCACGCACCACGCCGTCCGTTATCGGTTATGCAGAAGATGGCGAAATTCTTTCCGGTGCACCGGCCAAGCGTCAGGCCGTAACCAACCCGAAGAACACGCTATACGCCGTCAAGCGCCTGATCGGCCGTCGCTTCGAAGAGAAGGAAGTGCAAAAGGATATCGCCCTGATGCCGTACAGCATCGTCAAGGCAGACAACGGCGACGCCTGGGTTTCTGTGCGCGACAAGAAAATTGCACCGCAGCAGGTATCGGCTGAAATTCTGCGCAAGATGAAGAAAACCGCCGAAGACTACCTCGGTGAAGAAGTCACCGAAGCCGTCATCACTGTACCTGCCTACTTCAACGACAGCCAACGTCAGGCGACCAAGGACGCCGGCCGCATCGCCGGTCTCGAAGTCAAGCGCATCATCAATGAGCCGACCGCAGCGGCCCTCGCCTTCGGCATGGATAAGGCTGCCGGCAAGGACCGCAAGATCGCTGTCTATGACCTTGGCGGCGGCACTTTCGACATCTCCATCATCGAAATCGCCAACGTTGATGGCGAAAAGCAGTTTGAAGTGCTGGCCACCAATGGCGACACTTTTCTCGGCGGCGAAGACTTCGATCAGCGTTTGATCGACTACATCATCGACGAATTCAAGAAGGAATCCGGCGTTAATCTGAAGCAAGACGTGCTGGCTCTGCAGCGCCTGAAAGAAGCCGCTGAAAAGGCCAAGATCGAACTGTCTTCCAGCCAGCAGACCGAAGTCAATCTGCCTTACATCACCGCTGATGCATCTGGCCCAAAGCACCTGGCAATCAAGATCACCCGTGCCAAGTTTGAGTCGCTGGTCGATGAATTGGTTGAGCGCACCGTTGCCCCTTGCCTCACTGCACTTAAGGATGCCGGCTGCAAGATTGGCGATATCGACGACGTTATCCTGGTCGGCGGCCAATCCCGCATGCCCAAGGTGCAGGAGAAGGTCAAGGAAGTCTTCGGCAAAGAGCCGCGCAAGGACGTCAATCCTGATGAGGCCGTTGCCGTTGGCGCCGCGATTCAGGGCGGCGTGCTGCAAGGCGAAGTCAAGGACGTGCTGCTGCTCGACGTGACCCCGCTATCTCTGGGTATTGAAACCCTGGGCAGCATCATGACCAAGCTGATTCAGAAGAACACAACGATCCCGACCAAGGCCTCGCAAGTCTTCTCGACCGCCGACGACAACCAGGGCGCCGTGACCATTCATGTGTTGCAAGGTGAGCGTGAAGTCGCTGCAGGCAACAAGAGTCTCGGCCAATTTAACCTGGAAGGCATCCCGCCGGCGCCGCGTGGCACGCCGCAGATCGAAGTCATTTTCGACATCGACGCTAACGGCATCATGCACGTTACCGCCAAGGACAAGGCCACCGGCAAGGAAAACAAGATCACCATCAAGGCCAACTCTGGCTTGAGTGAGGAAGAAATTCAGCGCATGGTGAAGGATGCCGAGTTGCACGCTGAAGATGACAAGAAGGTGCACGAACTGGCTGACGCCCGTAACCAGGCTGATGGCATGGTGCACATGGTCAAGAAATCCCTGACCGAATACGGTGACAAGCTGGATGCAGCCGAGAAGGAAGCGATTGAAGCGGCCATCAAGGATGTTGAAAGCGTGCTGCGCGACGGCGACAAGGAAGTCATCACTGCCAAGACCGAAGCCCTTTCGACTGCAGCTCAGAAGCTGGGTGAAAAGATGTATGCCCAGCAACAGGCAGCAGAAGGTGCCGCTGCGGGTGGTGCCGAAGCCGGCGCTCAGCAGCAAGCCAAGAAGGACGAAGGCGACGTGGTGGATGCCGAGTTCACCGAGGTCAAGGACAAGAAGTAATCTGTCCAAGCCGTATGGCACCGCGCTCTCGGAATACTCCGAAGGCACGGTGCCTTTGTCACTTGACGGGTAGGAAACATGTCAAAACGCGATTTTTATGAAATTCTCGGCGTCAACCGTGACGCCAGCGATGAAGAGATCAAAAAGGCCTACCGCAAGTTGGCCATGAAGCACCACCCTGACCGGAATCCGGATAATCCGGGAGCAGAAGAGAAATTCAAGGAAGGCAAGGAAGCCTATGAAATTCTCTCTGATGCCCAGAAACGTTCGGCTTACGACCAGTTTGGCCACGCGGGCGTTGACCAGCAAGCCGGCATGGGTGGGGGCTTTGGTGGTGGTGGCGGAGGTTTCTCCGATGCTTTCGGCGGCATTTTTGATGAGATTTTTGGCGGACGCGGCGGCGGTGGCGGCGGTGGACGTTCCAACATCTACCGCGGCGCCGACCTGCGCTACAACCTGGAAATCACACTGGAACAAGCGGCGCACGGCACCGAAACCAAGATCCGCATTCCCACCATGGAAGAGTGTGAACCTTGTCACGGTAGCGGCGCCAAGGCCGGCACCCAGCCGAAAACCTGCCCAACCTGTAACGGTTCAGGCCAGGTACGCCTGCAACAGGGTTTCTTCTCTATCCAGCAGACCTGCCACAAGTGCCATGGTACCGGCCGCTTCATCGCCGACCCGTGCAAGAGCTGCGGTGGTGCTGGACGAATCAAGCAACACAAGACGCTGGCGGTAAAGATTCCCGCTGGAGTCGATGAGGGTGATCGTATCAGGCTGGCTGGTGAAGGAGAACATGGCGTCAATGGTGGTCCACCGGGCGATCTTTACGTGCAGATTCATCTCAAGACACACGCCGTCTTTACCCGTGACCACAACGATCTGCATTGCGAAATGCCGATTTCCTTCACCACGGCAGCATTGGGTGGCGAGATCGAAATCCCGACTCTGGATGGTGCCGCAGCGATCAAGATTCCTGCCGAAACCCAGTCCGGACGCGTTTTCCGTTTGCGCGGCAAAGGCATCAAAGGGGTCCGCAGCCACACGCATGGGGATCTGATGTGTCATGTTGTGGTTGAAACGCCGATCAATCTGACTGATCGCCAGAGAGAACTGCTCAAGGAACTGGATGAGTCCAGCCGCGACAACAACGCCAAACACAATCCACGTGCCAAATCGTGGATGGATAAGGTCAAGGAGTTTTTCGACGACTAATTTTTAGGCTTTTTTTAGCGTCGACCGCAACGGGCAACTGAGCTATCACCAAAGTCAGTTGCCCTTTGTTTTTTGAACTCCCTTCGCTGTTAGAATCAGAAAAAATACTATTCGGGTGGAGACGTTCAATGAATTTTCTCAAACAAATTGCTGCAATCACGACACTTGCAATCTCCGGCCTCTGTTGTGCAGCCGACCCCGGCATCAGCGATACCAGCATCACGCTTGGCATGTCCTCCCCGTTCTCCGGCCCCAACGGCGTTTACGGTCTGGAAATGCGGCAGACCATCCAAACCTATTTCGACCAGTTAAACAAGGCGGGCGGCGTCAATGGCCGCAAGCTTGATCTGCTAGCCATTGATGACGGCTATGAAACCGAGCGCAGCGTTGCCAACACCAAGACCTTGATCAACGAAAAGAAAGCCTTCGCCCTACTCGCCTATTACGGCTCCAGCCCGACGACCGAAGCCATGAACACGGTTTTTGGTCCGGCCAAGGTGCCTCTGGTTGGCACCATCTCTGGCGCCGGCTCATTGCGCGAGGCAATTTCTGCCAACCCGAACGCCCGCTATATGTTCAACGTGCGTGCCAGCTACGCCGATGAAACCGAAGCCATCGTCAATCAACTCGTTTCGCTGGGTTTGAAGAATATTGCCGTGTTTTACCAGAATGATGGTTTTGGAAAATCCGGCCTTGATGGCGTCACTCTGGCGCTAAAGAAACACGGCCTGACGCCATCTGCGGTCGGCACCGTCGAGCGCAATGCAATTGAGGTCGCGAAGGCGGTCGAATCGATTGGCAAGGTATCGCCGCAGGCAGTGATCATGGTAACCCTGTTCAAACCGACCGCTGCCTTTGTCAAGGCCATGAAAAAATCCGGTCAGAATCCCATGCTGATGACACTTTCCCCGGTCGGCGCTGAACAACTGGTCAAGGAGTTGGGCCCTGACGCGCGCGGTATTGGCATCCCGCAAGTCGTCCCCTACCCTTGGAATGACACGGTACCAGTAGTCAAGGACTATCAAAAACTGGTCGGCAGCAAGAATGGCTTTTCCTACTATGCGCTAGAGGGCTACCTGATGGCCCGCGTCATGGTTGAAGGCATCAAGCGCGCTGGCCGCGACCTGACACGCGAAAAACTCGTATCCGCTCTGGAAACCCTCAACAACAACGACTTTGGCGGCTATCGGGTCAACTACAGTAATAACAATCGATCTGGATCGCATTTTGTCGAACTGACGGTTGTTGGGCCAGGCGGAAAATTGCTCAAATAGCGTTTATTGCGGTCAACACGTAAAAACGGCCCATTTTTTTGGGCCGTTTTTACGTGTCATCTCTTGTTTCAGGCACGACGCCAGCTAGTGCCTTGTGGGCTGTCATCAAGCGCAATCCCCGCCGTCTTCAGTTCATCACGAATACGATCTGCCTCAGCGAAGTTTTTGCCTTTTTTGGCTGCAGCACGATCAGCAATCAATTGCTCAATGGCTTGCTCATCCAGTTCCCCAGCCGCTGCATCACCACGCAAATAAAGCATCGGGTCGCGTTCCAGCAAACCAATCACGGCACCCAATGCCTTCAATAAAGCAGAAAGCGGCGCGCTACGCTGACGATTTACCTCACCGGCCAGTTCGAAGAGCACGGAAATTGCGCCGTGCGAATCAAAGTCTTCATTCAGCGCCGCGGCAAAACGTGCGGCAAAATCATTGCTCCAATCAATAGCTGTAACGCCATCCAAAACGATAGGTGGCACATCGCGCAGAGCAAAATAAAGACTATCCAGACTGCGCTTGGCATCGTCAAGATGGGCGTCGGAATAATTGAGCGCGCTACGGTAATGCGCGCGCAAAATAAAGAAACGCACAACCTCGGCATCAAATTGCTTGAGCACCTCACGAATCGTGAAGAAATTACCCAGGGATTTCGACATCTTTTCGTTGTCGACCCGGACAAAACCGTTATGCATCCAGTAATTGACGAAAGCGCACTGGTGCGCACCTTCAGACTGAGCAATCTCGTTTTCGTGATGAGGAAACTGGAGATCCTGGCCACCCCCGTGAATATCGAAGTGCTTGCCGAGTATCTTCGAGCTCATCGCCGAACATTCAATGTGCCAGCCTGGGCGCCCTTCACCCCACGGCGATTGCCAGGCTGGCTCACCCGGTTTGGCGTGTTTCCACAATACAAAGTCCAACGGATCCTGCTTGGCTGAGTCGACTTCGACACGCTCGCCGGCGCGCAAATCATCCAGCGATTTGCCAGACAATTTGCCATAGCCATCAAACTTGCGAACCGCATAGTTCACATCGCCATCGCCGGCCTGATAAGCCAGACCACGCTGCTCCAGCATGCCAATCAAATCCAGCATTTCAGGCACGAATTCGGTGGCCCGCGGCTCATGATCAGGGCGCAGCACCCCCAGCGCATCGGCGTCTTCATGCATGTAGGCGATAAAGCGGTCTGTCAATTGCAGAATGGTTTCGCCATTTTCGGCAGCGCGCTTGATGATCTTGTCGTCGATATCGGTAATGTTGCGCACATAGGTCACCTCATAGCCGGAGGCCTTCAGCCAGCGATAGACCATGTCGAACACCACCATGACTCGGGCATGCCCCAGGTGACAGTAGTCGTACACGGTCATGCCGCAGACGTACATGCTGACCTTGTTCGGATTGATTGGGGTAAAAGGCTGTTTTTCCCGCTTTAGGGAATTGAATATCTTGAGCATGGCGGCAGAAAATTCAAAGGGCGCCGCAGCGCCCTAATGTTTTGGAAAGGCTCCGCTTCTTGGTAGAATGGAAGTCTATATAACTAGGCGAATTATAACATAGCCATGACCCTGAACTCCCCGCTACAGCCCCGATTTCCGTTACTCAAGACTTGGCGCGCACTGGCCATTGGCCTGACCATCGTCATTGCTTCACCAGTCTTTGCAGATAACCTTCCGGAAGTTCAGCGCCTGATCAAGCAGGGTCAATATCCACAAGCACTTGAAAAAGTCGATGCCTATCTGAGCAACAAACCCAAGGATGCGCAAGGGCGCTTCCTCAAGGGGCTGATTTACACTGAAATGAACAAGCCGACCGAGGCTATCGCGACTTTCACCAAGCTGACCGAGGATTACCCGGAGCTTCCCGAGCCCTACAACAATCTGGCTGTGCTTTATGCTCAGCAAAAACAGTATGACAAGGCACGTACTGCACTGGAAATGGCCATAAGGACTCATCCATCCTACGCCATTGCCTACGAAAATCTGGGTGACGTTTATGCCAAACTGGCCAGTCAGGCCTATGACAAGGCATTGCAACTTGATTCCGCAAACTCGGCCACACAGAACAAGATGGCCCTGATTCGAGATCTGATCACCACCTCCGGCAAAGGCAATGTCAAGCCCCAGGTGCCGACGGCAGCGGCCACGCCAACAGCGGCGCCGGTCGCCGCAGCACCGGCCACGCCAACCACCAAAATGGCAAGCGCCACGCCTAGTGCCAGCATCGTGACCAGCTCGCCAGGCGCAGGCTCAGCCGCAACGACAGCCAAGACCAGCGAGCCCAAGCCGGCCGCACCAGTTGGCACGGCTGCCGACGATGTCGCCAAGGCCATTGCCGCCTGGGCCAATGCCTGGTCGCGCAAGGACGTCAAAGGCTACCTTGGACAATATGCTTCTGACTTCAAGACGCCCAAGGGACAATCACGCAAGGCTTGGGAAGAAGAGCGCGACGACCGTATTGCCGGTAAGCCAGGCAAGATTTCCGTTTCCTATGATGAGCCGCAAATCAGTATCAATGGCGATCGCGCCACGGCCAAGTTTCGTCAGCATTACAAGGCGGCCAGCCTGAGCAGCTCGACTACCAAGACGCTGGTTTTCGTGCGCGCCGGAAATCGTTGGTTGATTCAGGAAGAAAATTCCCGTTGATCTTGTTTAGCAAGCTATTCATCCTTGGCCTGATTTGCTCCCTTGGCGGCGCAGCTCAGGCAGTCTCCGCTTCGTCCGTCGCAGCCCGCTTGCCGACCACCGTTTCGGACTCCGGTCCGGAACCGCAACTGGCAAAAATTTTCAAGGAAATCGAAGGCAAGCGACTTGATAGCGCAATGCAATTGACGGAGTCACTGCTCCGTCAATATCCAAATTTTCGCCTCGGCCATCTGATCAAGGGAGATTTGCTACTCGCCAGAACTCAGCAAATCAAAACTTTTGGCGCCATGAGTGGGGCGCCTGCCGAGAAGGTGGAAGATCTGCGCGCCGAGGCCATCATCCGCCTCAAAGGTTACCGCGAAAAACCGGAAGCCCAGTTCGTGCCGCGCTACCTGCTGCAGATGAAGCCCGACCAGCGTTTTGCCATCGTTGTCGACACCAAGCGCTCACGGCTCTATGTCTACGAAAATGACATCGCCAACGGCGGTCGACCGCGCTTTGTTGCCGATTACTACATGACACAAGGCAAGCTGGGCGCTGAAAAACTGGTTGAGGGCGACAAAAAGACACCGGTCGGGGTTTATCACGTCACCGCCAACCTGCCGCGTGAGAAGTTGGCTGACCTTTATGGCAGCGGTGCCTTTCCGCTCAATTACCCCAATGAGTGGGACAAGCGGCAGGGACGCAATGGCAGCGGTATCTGGCTGCACGGCACACCTTCCAACACCTTTTCGCGTCCCCCGAGGGCATCCGATGGTTGTGTTGTGCTGGCCAATCAGGATCTGGATATGGTTGCCAAAAGCCTGCAGGTTGGCCTGACACCGGTCATCATCAGTAACTCCGTTGAGTGGTTGTCGCTTGATGACTGGAACAAGGAGCGCAACGAGCTCAACAAAGCCATCGACTCCTGGCGCGCCGACTGGGAAAGCCGCGACACCGAACGCTATCTCAAGCACTATTCAAAACGCTTTAAATCAGGTGAGCAGAATTTTGAACAATTCGCCGCCCAGAAAAAACAGGTTAATGCCAGCAAGGAGTGGATCAAGGTCAAGGCCGACAATCTCTCTGTGCTCCGCAACCCGAGTAAGGAAGAAGTCGTCGTCGTCACCTTTGATCAGGACTATCGCAGCAACAACCTGAACAATCAGATGAAAAAGCGTCAGTACTGGCTGCGTGAAGACGGCAAATGGAAAATCATCTACGAAGGAAGTGCCTGATGTTCAAGAAAATATCCGCTCTCGCGGGCGGCCTGCTCGCTTCGCTTGCCGTATGGGCTGCACCGACCGTTGAAATGACCACCAATATGGGCAAATTCACCATGGAGTTGTTTCCGGACAAGGCGCCGAAGACAGTTGAGATGTTCCTCTACAACGCCAAGCATGGTTTTTATGAGGCCACCATTTTCCACCGGGTAATCGACGGCTTCATGATCCAGGGTGGCGGTTTCAACCAGGCAATGGACAAGAAGAAAGAAATCACGCCAGCGTTGCAGAACGAAGCGACCAACGGATTGAGCAATGACCGTGGCACAGTGGCCATGGCCCGCACTCAGGATCCACATTCGGCTCGCGTCCAGTTCTTCGTTAATCTGAAAAACAACGATTTTCTCAATCACAAGACAACCGGCGATCCGCGCGGCTGGGGCTATACCGTATTCGGCAAGGTGACCCAGGGCATGGACGTGGTCGACAAAATTGCCAAGGTGCCGACCGGCAACGCTGGCTATTACGAAAACGTTCCGACGACCCCGGTCATCATTCAGAACGTCAAAATCATCTCCGAAAAATAAGGATTATCCAATGATCAAGCTCACCACCAATCACGGTGTCATCACCCTCAACCTCGATGCCGAAAAGGCCCCGAAGACAGTAGCCAACTTTATCGCCTACGTTGAAGCCGGCCATTACAACAACACCGTTTTCCACCGCGTCATCAAGAACTTCATGATCCAGGGTGGCGGCATGGAGCCGGGCATGAACCAGAAGCCGTGCAATGCGCCGGTCGAGAACGAAGCCGCCAACGGCCTCAAGAACAAGCGTGGCACGGTTGCCATGGCGCGGACCAATGACCCGCATTCGGCAACTGCCCAGTTCTTCATCAACACCGTCGATAACGAATTCCTCGACTTCAAGTCGCCGTCTGGCCAGGGTTGGGGTTACTGTGTTTTTGGCGAAGTCGTTGAAGGACTCGATGTCGTCGACAAGATTCGCTCGGTGAAAACCGGCACCAAGGGCTTCCATCAGGATGTACCGGCAGAAGACGTGATCATCGAAAAAGCTGAAGTCGTTTGATTCTCTTCATTTCCGATCTGCACCTGTCGCCCCGGTCACCCGGGGCGACTCGTTTGTTTCTCCAGTTTCTTGCCGGCCGCGCCCGACAAGCTGAAGCGCTATACATTCTTGGCGACCTTTTCGAAACATGGATCGGCGATGACGACATTGATGAGCCCTATCATGCCGAAATTGTCAGCGCCTTACGCGCAGCCAGCGATGCCGGGTTGAAGATCAGCGTCATGCACGGCAACCGGGATTTCCTGCTTGGTAGTGGCTTCGCCGCCGCCTCAGGTACGCTACTGCTCAAGGATCCCTATGTTTTATCCACGGCAGAATGGCAGTTTGTGCTCTCGCATGGTGATGCCTTATGCCTCGACGACAGCGCCTACATGGCCTTTCGTGCCCAGGTGCGCAGCCCTGAGTGGCAGGCCACCCTGCTCGCTAAGCCTTTAAGCGAACGTCGTGCCATCGCCGCACACATGCGCGAAGTTAGCGAATCCACCCAGCGTGGCAAGGACAACCCGTACACCGACCTGCAAGCTGCCGCCACTGACGACTTCCTGCGCGAGCACGGCTACGCCACCTTTATCCACGGCCACACGCACCAACCGGCAACGCACGATCATATCGTCGATGGCATTCATGTCGAACGCTGGGTCATGTCCGATTGGCATGAGGATGCTGGCGAATGTCTGGTCTGGGATGGCGAGGCTTTGCACCGCGAAGTGCTTTACCCAGAAAATCAGCCTTAAAACCGTGTCGACCGCACCAGAAACGAAGTCCCCATGTGGGACAACAAATGCACTCGCCGTCCTTCGCGAGGTCTTTGGCTACCCCGCTTTTCGCGGCGCCCAGGCCGAAATCATCGAACATATCCGTAGCGGTGGCGATGCCCTGGTTCTGATGCCAACCGGCGGCGGCAAGAGCCTCTGCTTCCAGATTCCCGCCCTGCTGCGCCCCGGCTGCGCCATTGTTGTCTCGCCACTGATCGCCCTGATGCAGGACCAGGTCGACGCCCTGACGCAACTCGGCGTTCGTGCCGCCTGCCTGAACTCGACACTGGACTGGCGTGAGGCGCAGGCTATCGAGCAAGCCATCTTCAACGGTACGCTAGACCTCGTCTACATCGCCCCCGAACGCCTGCTGAATGAGCGCACGCTGTCGATGATCGATGCCCTCTACGAGGCTGACAAGCTGGCTCTTTTCGCCATCGACGAAGCCCACTGCGTCTCGCAATGGGGGCATGACTTCCGGCCCGAATACCTGCAGCTATCGACCCTGCACCAACGCTACCCGAACGTGCCGCGCATTGCGCTGACCGCTACTGCCGACACTGCAACGCGCAGTGAAATGCTGGTTCGCCTCGGCCTCACCGAAGCCCGCGTTTTCCTTTCCAGTTTTGATCGCCCCAATATCCGCTACACGGTTGTCGAAAAGGACAACGCAAAAAAACAGTTGCTTGGATTTTTGACCGGCCGCAAGGGCCAGGCCGGAATCGTTTATTGCCTGTCACGCAAGAAAGTTGAAGAAACCGCCGAATGGCTGTCAGCCCAGGGCTACCCTGCGCTGCCCTACCATGCCGGTTTGCCGACGCCAACACGTGCTGCCAACCAGCGCCGCTTTCTGCGCGATGAAGGCCTTATCATGTGCGCCACCATCGCTTTTGGCATGGGCATCGACAAGCCGGATGTACGATTCGTTGCTCACCTTGATCTGCCGAAAAGCATCGAGGCCTACTATCAAGAAACCGGGCGTGCTGGCCGTGACGGCGAGCCCGCTGAAGCCTGGATGACCTACGGCATGCAGGATGTCGCCCTGCAGCACGCGCGCATTGCCGAATCCGGGGCGGGCGAAGGCCAAAAAATACTCGAATCCCAGCGGTTGACCGCACTGCTTGCCTATTGCGAAGCACCGCGCTGTCGGCGCCAAGTACTGCTCAATTATTTCAGTGAACAACGCGAAGCCTGCGGCAATTGTGACGTCTGCCAGGACCCGCCGGAACTTTGGGATGGCACACAGGCCGCACAGAAGGCGCTCTCCGCCATCTTCCGTACCGGCATGCGCTTTGGTGTCGCCCACCTGACCGACATCCTGCGCGGCAAAGCAACCGACAAGGTCAAGCAATGGAATCATGACCAACTACCAACTTTTGGCGTCGGCAATGACCTTGACGAACATGGCTGGAAGAGCGTCTTCCGCCAACTAGCCGCAAGCGGCCTGGTCCATGTTGATATGGAAGAGCATGGTGCGCTGCAACTGACCGATGCTGCGCGCATCGTGCTTAAAGGGGGGCAGCGTGTTGAATTACGTCGCCCGGTACGTCGGAAATCAACGACACCCAGCAAATCAAGTACCGTACAAAATGATCTCTCTGTAGCCGATAACGAAGTATTCCAGTTGTTGCGCCGCTGGCGCAGCGATACGGCCAAGGAGCAAGGCGTTCCCGCCTATGTCATTTTGCACGACAAGACGCTACGCGAATTGGCGGAAGTCCGTCCGGTAAGTAACGGCCTGCTGGCCACAATCACTGGCATGGGCAGCGCCAAAATTGATCACTATGGTGATGAATTATTGGCGCTGATCCGCGAAGCGGCTTAAGCCATTAGTTGTGCCGACTACCGCTACGATGTTGCGGCGGTCCACTGCGTTTCTGGCCTGGATTCTGAGCTTTTGGCTTACCCGGCACAGCCGGTCGGCGTGCCCCGCGCGGTGGTTGCTCAGGGCGTGGCGCGGCAGTGGCCGAGGCCTCAAAGCCCTCAATAACCACCCGTTCCAACGTGCGCTTGATCAACTTCTCGATGTCGCGCAGGAAGGGGCGTTCATCGTGGGAAACCAGTGAAATCGCCTCGCCTTCCATACCCGCGCGACCGGTACGACCGATGCGATGCACATAGTCTTCAGGGACATTCGGCAACTCGTAGTTGATCACGTAGGGCAGCGAATCGATATCAATGCCGCGTGCCGCAATATCGGTTGCGACCAGCGCCACCAACTTGCCATCCTTGAAATCAGTCAGCGCACGTGTACGGGCACCCTGCGACTTGTTGCCATGCAGCGCAGCGGACTTGATGCCGGACTTCTCCAGCGTTCGTGCCAGCGCGTCGGCACCATGTTTGGTACGGGCAAAGACCAGCACTTGATGCCAGCCGCGCGTCGCGAAAAGATGGCAAAGCAGATCCTTCTTTTGCTCACGATTGGTTTCAATCACGCGCTGGGTCACTGTCTCGGCTGCTGTATTACGCGCCGCGACATCAACCGAAACCGGGTTATGCAGCAAGCCACTGGCCAGTTCGCGGATATCGGGTGAGAAGGTCGCCGAGAACATCAGGTTCTGACGCTGCTTCGGCAACAAAGCAATAATCTTGCGGATATCGCGAATGAAGCCCATGTCAAGCATGCGGTCGGCTTCATCGAGAACCAGAATTTCGATTGCCGAGAGATCAACCGTGCGTTGTTGCACGTGATCAAGCAAACGACCTGGTGTAGCCACCACGATATCGACCCCGCGGCGCAGGTTGGCGATCTGCGGGTTAATCCCGACACCACCGAAAACAGCCAGTGAGACAATCGGCAAATGCTTGCCGTAAGTACGTACGCTTTCCTCGACCTGAATGGCCAGTTCGCGGGTCGGCACAAGAACCAACACGCGCGGTTTACGGGTGACGCGCGCCAAATGGCTGTGCGGTGCACTGGCCAGGCGGTGCAGGATGGGCAACGTAAAGCCAGCTGTCTTGCCAGTGCCGGTTTGCGCCGAGGCCATCAAGTCACGGCCGGTCATTACGGCGGGAATGGCCTTCTGTTGAATCGGGGTCGGCGTGGTATAGCCCTGCTCGCTGACAGCGCGCAGGATATCGGCCTGAAGGCCGAGTTCGGTAAATTGCATGGGAACTCCGTGCGACTACCCCGACGAATCCGTCGGGTGCCGCTTGTAAATCAGATGAGAGCCAGACCGCGTTCGAGATCGGCTTGAAGATCCTCTACCGCTTCGAGGCCAACCGCAATGCGCAGCAGCCCTTCGCTGATGCCAGCCGCGGCCCGGGCTTCCGGGGAAATGCGGCCATGCGTGGTAGAGGCAGGATGGGTGATGGTGGTTTTGGTATCGCCAAGGTTGGCGGTAATCGACAACAGTTGGCAGTTATCCACCACCTGCCAGGCTTGTTCGCGGGCGCCTCTCACTTCGAAGGCAACAATCGCCCCGCCACTCTTTTGCTGAGTTTTTGCCAACTCATACTGAGGATGCGAGGGCAGACCGGGATAAAAAACCCGTGACACTTTGGGATGAGATTCCAGCCAGGCAGCCAATTGAGCCGCATTGGCCGATTGCGCATCGACGCGCAATTTAAGCGTTTCCAGACCTTTCAACAGCACCCAGGCGTTAAAGGCAGAAAGCGTTGGCCCAGCAGTGCGCAGGTATTTGAAAACTTCTTCGGTAAGCGCCTTGGCACCACAAACCGCACCGCCAAGAACACGTCCCTGACCATCAAGAAACTTGGTAGCCGAGTGGATGACCATATCTGCCCCCAAATCGAGCGGTCGCTGCAGGATGGGCGTACAAAAACAGTTATCGACGGCAACCAGTATGCCCTTGGCGTGGGCGATTGCGGTCAACGCACGAATATCGGCGATTTCTGTCAGTGGGTTGGAAGGCGTTTCAAGGAAGAACATCTTCGTCTCTGGACGAATCGCCGCCGCCCAGGCGGCCGGGTCGGTTTGCGGCACGAAGCTTGTCGTAATGCCGGTTCGTGCCAGAATATTCGAGAACAATTGCACGGTGGCACCAAACAGACCGTTGGAGGCCACAATGTGATCACCATTCTTCAGATGAGCAAGCACCGCTGCCATGATCGCCGACATGCCGCTTGCCGTCGCCACACAGTCCTCGGCCCCCTCAAGTGCAGCCAGGCGCTCTTCGAACATGGTGACCGTCGGGTTGGAGAATCGGGCGTAAACGTTACCTTCTTCCTCACCTGAAAAACGCTTGGCAGCCAGGGATGCACTCTTGAAAACGAAGCTCGACGTCAGATACAGAGCTTCGGAATGCTCACCAAACTGACTACGCTCCTGTCCCGCACGAACCGCCAGGGTTTCCGGATGATAGTCATAGCGAGCCTGGTCAAACTTGCTCATCGTTCCTGTGCCTCGGTAGCCAGTTGCAAAACGAGTTGCTGCGATGCGCGACCATCATCGTCATCATCATTGGCGTTGTTCTTGGGCTTGCCGCCACGATTACCCTCGACCGCATCCAGGTAATACTCGTCAATGTCACCAGTGATGTAGCAACCGTCAAAACAAGAGGCATCAAAAACCGTCAGATCGGCACGTATCGATGTCACAGATTGCTTTAGTGCGTCAAGATCCTGATAAACCAGCGCATCAGCGCCAATCTCGGCGGCAATTCCGGCGTCATCACGATCGGTGGCAATCAGCTCGGCACGGGTCGGCATGTCGATGCCATAGACGTTCGGAAAACGTACCGGTGGCGCGGCAGAAGCAAAATAAACCTTGGTCGCGCCTGCGGCCCGGGCCATCTCGACGATTTCCCGACTGGTTGTGCCACGCACGATGGAATCATCGACCAGCAATACGCGCTTGCCTTTGAATTCCTGACCCACCGTATTCAATTTCTGGCGCACGGATTTCTTGCGCATCGCCTGACCCGGCATGATGAAGGTACGACCAACATAGCGGTTCTTGACGAAGCCTTCACGGAATGGAATACCAAGAGCTTGCGCCAACTGCATGGCCGCCGGCCGGCTGGAGTCGGGAATGGGAATCACAACATCAATCTCCTCGACCTGGATATGCTTCTTGACCTTCTCGGCAAGAAACTCACCCATCGCCAAGCGGGCTTCATACACAGAAACACCATCGATCACCGAATCCGGGCGTGCCAAATAAACATACTCAAAAATGCACGGGGCGTAAACCGGTTGTTGCGCGCACTGCATACTATGCAATTTGTGGTTGAGATCGATAAAAACAGCCTCGCCCGGCTCGATATCACGAACAATTTCGAAACCTAGCGTATCGAGTGCAACCGATTCGGATGCGATCAGATATTCGGTGCCTTCCGGCGTTTCGTTCTTTCCATAAACCAGAGGACGAATGCCGTAGGGATCGCGGAAGGCCAGCAGACCGCATCCGGCGATCAGCGCAACAACGGCGTAAGCGCCACGGCAACGGCGGTGAACACCAGCTACTGCCTGAAAAATACTCTCAACATCAAGTTCATAGCCATGCGCGCTGGATTGCAGTTCATGTGCCAGCACATTGAGCAAGACTTCCGAATCAGAATTCGTGTTGATATGGCGACGATCAAGGCGGAACATCTCGCCCTTGAGCTGCTCGGCGTTGGTCAGGTTGCCGTTGTGGCCAAGCACGATGCCGAACGGTGAATTGACGTAAAAAGGCTGCGACTCGGCAAAGCTGTAGGCCGACCCAGCTGTCGGATAGCGTACGTGGCCAATACCCCAATTGCCTGGCAAGGCGCGCATATTCCGTGTGCGAAACACGTCGCTTACCAGCCCTGGCCCCTTGTGCAGATGGAAAGTATTGCCTTCCGCCGTTGCAATCCCGGCTGCATCCTGGCCACGATGCTGAAGCACCATCAGACCGTCATAAAGCAACTGGTTAACCGGTGATGTTGCCATCACGCCGAGAATTCCACACATAGTTTTATCCTGCCTAGCTAAATCGAATTCGTTTTGCCAAATCGTCCGGCAACCATGGTTTGGCTGCCAGCACAACTGTTTCCAGAGGCGCCGCCAGCGTCGCACTCTTCCACCATTCCTGCTTGGGCGCCGAGGTCATGCCACCCAGAGCAACCAGAACAATGATCATCAACATCCCGCGCATAAAACCAAATATTGCACCCAGCAAGCGATCTGACAGAGTCAGGCCAAGCGCCTTGACCATGCTGCGGACGGCCATTCCGATCAAAGACATGGCCAAAAGCACGCCAACAAAAACCGTCACACAACCTGCCAGCATGCGCATTGTCTGATCGGTAACACCGGCGAATATTGCCTGCCCCGCTGCGCCACCGTGCTCAATCCCGGCAAAAATGCCGATACCCCATGCGGCCAGAGCGACCACCTCGCCGACCACACCACGCCACAAGCCCAGCAGCAACGACACGGTAACAATACCGATCACCACATAATCAAAGCTTGTCATTACTTCGCTGAAACCACACCGGTCACACCAATTTTCTGCATTTTCTCCAGCGCCTTGTCAGCCGCTTCACGACTGGCAAATGGGCCAGCCCGAACCCGTGTTTTCTTGCCTTGTGGTGTGTCAAGCGGCTCACTGAACGTCTTGATACCCTGCTCGGAAAGCTTGGCTTTCAGATTCTTGACGTTAGCCTCATTGGAAAAGGCACCAATCAGTACCAGATACTCCCCGGACTTGGCGACCGGCACATCGCTCTGACCTGCCAGAATGGCCGCTGCGCGCTTGGCATCGCTATCCTTGGGAACAAGCTTTTCAGCAATTTTCTCAACGGGTTTTTCGGCCTTGGTGACTTTTTCCAAAGGCTTATCGACAGGCTTATCAAGAGGCTTTTCGCCAGGTTTTTCGCGAATAGTCTCCACCACCTTGGCCGTTGGTGTGACAGATGGCTTAACGTCGCTCGCCGGTGCCGAAACCAACGGTTTTTCGGCAAGCACTTCAACTGGCTTTTCAACCGGTGCGGCAGCAAACTTGGGGGCAAACGGCTTTTCATCCTGGCCGGGAATACGGATTTCCACATCCTGAACTACCTGACGCGGTTGGTGATCCATCACCATCGGCAAAACCACGGCGACCACCGACACGAAGGCGATGGCGCCAACCAGGCGGCGCCGTGCGCGCTTCTTTATTTGCAACTGAGCGTCTGTTTCTTCCATAAACTAGGACTTTTTCCGTAGCACTTCGAGCGCCCCGGCTACCGTGTGGAACGATCCAAAGGCAAAGATTCTATCACTTTCCCCAGCCTGTCCCTTGGCCGCCTGCATGGCAGCCTGCGGTGAGTCATAACAAATGACCTCTCCGCCTAGTTGTGCGGCAACGATGATGCCTTTCACGGTTTCCGCCGAAGTCCCGCGTACGCCAGCAAGTGTCGCTGCATGCCAGTAATCCACCTTGCCCTTGAGCGGCAGTAGCGCGCCAGCAATATCCTTGTCGTTCAACATGCCGACCACGGCATGGGTACGATCAAAAAAACCCATGCTGGAGAGATTGTCAGCCAGAACCTTGACCGCTTGTGGATTGTGCCCGACGTCGAGAACAATGGCCGGCTTGCCCGGAACGACTTGAAAGCGCCCGACCAGTTCGGTTTCAATCAAACCAGGGCGGATCGCCTGCATGGTCACTGGAAGCTGGTTACCCAAAGCCTCCAGCGCCGCCAGTGCGACGCTTGCATTGTAGAGCTGTGTTGGACCCCGCAACCCCGGGTAGGCCAGTGCACGCTTGATCAAGTGGTCTCCAGAACGACACCACCAGCGCCACTGCAGACGGTTTTCGTTGGTTTCTGCACTGGGCCGCTCAAAACCGAAATCACGGCCAATCAGACGCAGATCGGCACCAATTGCCGCAGCATGATCCAGCAAAGTTTGCGGCGGATGCGGATCCGCACAAAAGGCAGGTTTGCCGGAACGATAGATACCAGCCTTCTCAAAACCTATGCTCTCGCGATCATTTCCCAGCCAGTCGGTGTGATCCAGCGCCACGGTAGTCACAATGGAAATGTCGGATTCGTAGACGTTGACCGCATCAAGCCGCCCGCCCAACCCAACTTCGAGGATGACAGCCTCGACCTCGGCCGCAGCAAACACCTCCCAGGCGGCCAGAGTGCCAAACTCGAAATAGGTCAGCGCCACATTGCCAGCTTGCAGACGTGCCGCTTCGACGCGGGCAAATGCAGCACACAACGCGTCGTCGGTAACCGGCAGACCATTCAGCCGCACGCGCTCGTTGTAATCCTGCAGGTGCGGCGAGGTGTAGCAGCCCAGCTTGTAGCCGGCATGGACAATGATATTTTCAAGATAGGCACAGGTAGAACCCTTGCCGTTGGTACCGCCAACGACGATCACCGGGCAATACCGCGTCTGGCCCAGCGCTTCCTTGACCAGCCGAATACGGTCCAGGCCAAGGACTATGCCGGCCTGGCCCTTGGGGTGCAAACCCTCAAGGTGGGCCAGCCAGTCAGACAGCGTCTTCAAGCTGCAGCCGGAAGCTTCAGGAGGAGCGCCAATTGCTGGGCAACTTTGTCACGCAACTCGCGGCGATCAACGATCATGTCGACAGCACCTTTCTCCAGCAAGAACTCGGAACGCTGGAAACCTTCCGGCAGAACCTGACGCACGGTCTGCTCAATGACGCGCGGGCCGGCAAAACCAATCAGGGCTTTCGGTTCGGCAATGACCAGATCACCGACAAAAGCAAAGGAGGCTGATACGCCACCCATCGTTGGATCGGTCAAAATCGAAATGAAAGGCTGTCCAACTTCGGAAAGTTTGGTCAGTGCAGCGGTGGTTTTGGCCATCTGCATCAGGGAGAAAAGCCCCTCCTGCATACGCGCGCCACCGGAAGAAGTGATGCAGATGAAAGGCATCCCCTGTTCAACAGCGGTCTGCACGCCACGCACAAAGCGTTCGCCAAGCACCGAGCCCATCGAGCCGCCCATAAAACCAAATTCAAACGCTGCTGCAATGACCGGCATTCCTTTGATGGCCCCTTGCAGACAAACCAGTGAATCACTCTCGCCGGTCGCCTCGTGTGCCTCCTTGAGGCGAGTCGGATAGGACTTGGCATCCTTGAATTTCAGGGTATCAACCGGCATGATTTCAGCGCCGATTTCGAAACGGCCATCTGCATCAAGCAGCAGATCGAGGCGCTGCCTTGAAGCGAGGCGGTTATGGTGACCACACTTGGGACAAACCTGCATATTGTTGTCGAGATCGGTTGCATAGAGCACCGCCTCACAGGACGGACATTTGCTCCATAGACCTTCGGGCAGGCTGGCGCGACGAGTGGCGCCCTCCTCACGTTTGATTTTTGGGGGTAATGTTTTGGTCAACCAGCTCATTTTTTTACCTCATCCACACCACGACGAATGTCTGCCACCAAAGTCCTGACCTTGGCGCAGGCAGTTTCAGTCGTGGATTTTTCAATTTCTTCAATAATTCGGCTGCCAACAACTACCGCATCGGCAATTACGGCAATGCGTGCGGCGGTCGCTGCATCACGAATACCAAAACCGACGCCGACTGGCAGGCCAGTCTTTTCGCGGATCAATGGCAAACGTTCGGCGACAGCCTCAACGTTGAGCGCGCCGGAACCGGTAACGCCGGCCAGCGAGACGTAATAGACATAGCCACTGGCAATTTCGGCGACTTGGGCTATGCGTGCTGCGGTCGACGTCGGGGCGAGCAGGAAAATTGGATCCATGCTCTGCGCCTTCATCGCTGCACCAAAAGCAGCGGCCTCTTCCGGCGGGTAATCAACAACTAGAACGCCATCAACACCAGCCTTGGCTGCTGCCTCAGCGAATTTTTCGAGACCCATGGCCTCGATTGGATTAGCGTAACCCATCAGGACGAGCGGCGTTTTATTATCAGTGGTACGGAAGGCAACAACCAGTTCCAGCACTTTGCGCAGCGTCATACCCTTGGCCAGCGCCCGCTCGGAGGCACGCTGTATGGTTGGCCCATCGGCCATCGGATCGGAAAATGGCACGCCGAGTTCGATGACATCAGCGCCGGCTTCGACCAGCGTATGCATCAGCGGCAGCGTTAGCGCCGCATCCGGATCGCCAGCGGTGATGAAGGGGATCAGCGCCTTGCGGCCTTCGCCATTAAGGCGTTCAAAAGCAGACTTGATGCGCGACATCAGACGGACTCCTGCAGAGCAGCCCCAAGGGAGGCTGCCGCCCCCTTGAGGAGCAGCGAACAAAGTGAGCGTGGGGGCATCAAAATACAATCCCGGATTTTTCGGCCACAGTATGCATATCCTTGTCACCTCGACCGGAGAGGTTGACCAGCAGAATCTTGTCCTTGCCCATGGTTGGCGCCAACTTGCCGGCATAAGCCAGCGCATGGCTGGACTCGAGCGCCGGGATGATGCCTTCGATGCGGCACAGATTATGGAAGGCGGCCAGGGCCTCACTGTCGGTCACCGGCTGGTATTCGGCACGGCCGAGATCCTTGAGCCAGGCGTGTTCCGGGCCGACGCCGGGATAATCCAGACCAGCCGATATCGAATGCGTCTCGATGATCTGGCCATCTTCATCCTGCAACAGATAGGTACGGTTACCGTGCAGCACGCCGGGCACACCTGCCGTCAGCGAGGCCGAGTGACGACCCGTTTCCATACCGTCACCAGCGGCTTCGACGCCGATCAGGCGGACGTCCGGCACATTGATGTAGGGGTAGAAAATACCCATCGCGTTGGAACCGCCACCCACACAGGCAATCACCGCATCCGGCTGACGTCCGGTCATTTCCGGCATCTGCGTCAGGCATTCCTCGCCGATGATCTTCTGGAAATCGCGGACCAGCATCGGGTAAGGATGCGGGCCAGCCACCGTGCCAATGATGTAGAAGGTGTTGTGGATGTTGGTCACCCAGTCGCGCATCGCTTCGTTGAGCGCATCCTTCAGTGTTTTCGAGCCGGATTCGACCGGCACCACCGTCGCTCCCAGCAGCTTCATGCGATAAACGTTGGCGGCCTGACGCTTGACGTCCTCGCTACCCATATAAACGATGCATTCCATGCCATAACGAGCAGCCACAGTGGCCGTGGCGACGCCGTGCTGACCGGCACCGGTTTCGGCGATAACGCGTGGTTTGCCCATACGGCGCGCCAGCATGGCCTGACCGATACAGTTATTCACCTTGTGGGCGCCGGTATGGTTCAAATCTTCGCGCTTGAGATAAATCTGCGCGCCACCGAGCATTTCCGACCAGCGCTTGGCGTGGTAAATCGGCGACGGACGGCCGACGAAATGCTTCAATTCATATTCGTACTCGGCACGAAAAGCCGGATCAGCCTGCGCCTC
The DNA here is from genome assembly GCA_964293845.1 of uncultured Dechloromonas sp. GTDB lineage: Bacteria > Pseudomonadota > Gammaproteobacteria > Burkholderiales > Rhodocyclaceae > Azonexus. The sequence goes on along the minus strand of CAXYZX010000007.1, from coordinate 2,170 downwards.
GGCATAGGCCACCTTGAGTTCGTCGAGCGCGCCAAACAGCGTCTCGGCGACAAATACGCCTCCGTAAGGACCGAAATGGCCCTTGGCGTCCGGGAAATTATATTGACTCATCAGCTTTCCGTACTGCTGCTACAAAAGCAGCGATTTTCGAGTGGTCCTTGATGCCTTTGCTCATTTCGACACCGGAAGAGACATCGACCGCAACCGGATGGACACGTTCGATGGCCTCGGCAACATTTGTTGCGGTCAACCCGCCAGAAAGCACCAAAAATCCCGGCAGATCTGGTGGAATCAGCGTCCAGTCAAAGACATGACCACCACCACCGTAACCTTCGACAAAGGCATCCAGCAACAATCCCCGGGCATCGGGAAACGAGCGGGCGAATTCTACCAGATCAAGCCCCGGCCTCACCCGCGCCGCCCGCAGATAGGGACGGGCAAACTGCCGACAATAAGCTGCATCCTCGTCGCCATGAAACTGCAAAACATTAATTGGCACCATCGCGCAGGCAGCGTGCACAAGTTGTGGTGATTCATTGACGAATAAGCCCACGACATCGACGAAAGGTGGAATTCGCTTGGCCAGTTCCGCCACCCGCTGCGCCGTCACATAGCGCGGACTCGGCGGGTAGAAAACGAAACCGATCGCATCGGCGCCGGCCGCCACGGCTGCATCTACGTCAGCCTCGCGCGTCAGGCCACAAATCTTGATTCTCAAAGCAACACTCCATCGATGAAATCATCGTTCAGAACCGGCAAATTCCAGTGCGCCTCGTATACCGGCCCTCTGAAATAAAGCCCATCCGGCGCAAAGGTAGGAGCCGCTTGCTTGCGATCCCTGGCCAGCAGCAGTTCATCGACCCAGCCTGGCGCTTGCGCTCCCTTGCCGATATAAACCAGCGTTCCAACCAGGTTACGAACCATGTGATGCAGGAAGGCACTGGCCTCAAAGTCAAAAACAATCAGATTGCCACGGATAGAAATTTCTGCCCGTGACAAGTTTTTTACCGGCGTTTTGGCCTGGCAATTGGCCGCTCTGAAAGCGGAAAAATCATGCTCACCGACCAGACGCTGCGCAGCGGACTGCATCAATTCAATATCCAGCGGCAAATGAAACCAGCCCACCCGACCCTGCCACAACCCTGGCCGCTGCCCCCGATTAACCAGCAGATAGCGATAGCGCCGGCCCCGCGCACTGAAACGGGCGTGAAAGTCATCGCTCACCGGCTGCGCCCAGCGTACCGCAACCCCTGATGGCAAATGCGAATTGACGCCACGCACCCAGGCACTCAGCGGGCGTTCAATGCACGTGTCGAAATGGACAACCTGCTGCGTCGCATGCACACCAGCATCAGTACGCCCGGCACAGATTACGCCCAGTGACTCCCCCGCGATTTGCGCGAGAGCCACCTCCAGCACGTCCTGTACGGTATTGCCCTGGGGCTGGCTCTGCCAGCCGTGAAATCCTGCACCGCAATACTCAAGTCCCAGCGCGATTCTCATAGCGTGATGCACCCCAACAAGGCAAAGAGAACAACTGTTACGGTCAACGTATCAAACGTTCTCCATTTTGGCAGGCTGATTCTCAGGGTTTCTGGTCCCGCAGGCAGTGGCTGATCATGCAGCATGTGACGCCAGGCACTTTTTTCCAGCGGCATCTTCAAATGCTCGAGAACGAGCGAAAGCCTGACCACCAAACGCTCGGATTCAAGCCCCCAGCCATCCAGCGGACGCAAAAGCCCCCACAGAGAGGCAATCAACCCGCTACGTCCGAGTTGATCAAACAACCAAGCCAGACAACCGAGCATCAGTATCAATCGCATGGCCTGCAGATTGCCCGCAGAGACCCCTTCCCAAGTCGGTGCCCAATCGAGGTCGAACAATGCATCGCCAGGAGCACCATAAGCAAGGATCAACCACAGAGCAAAGATCAACCAGCGGGCGCGAAAAACATACCGCCACCATGCCGGCAAAACCCGATGAGCCAGAATAACGATAGCCAGCACAGCGCCGAATAGCAAGGTAAAACCAAAGAACTGGATCGCCAGAACGGCGGCCAGCCAGCTAATCAGCAAGGTAGTGGGATGCAATTCGAGCCCCTGAAAAAGCACATGGCCCCACGCAGGGGCCATGTGGCGTTCGCGAAAGTGAATTCTACTCGCCTATGCGG
>CAXYZX010000006.1:0-35521 GCA_964293845.1 uncultured Dechloromonas sp. | reverse complement strand
CGTAGGAGGCAAAGAAGACGGCAAAGGCGAACATCTCGGCCATGATGAAGAACCAGATGGCCAAGTCGCCGGGTAGTCGCTTTGTAACTACAGTGGTTTGGGGTGTGTCCAGGCTGATATTCGTCATGCGCCGTATGGTATCGACAAGCACTCCGGCAAAACTTGATATGGCCCAAATAAAAAAGGCGCGGTTCAAAGAACCACGCCTTTCTGGATTACTTGAGCGAATTGCTGATCAGGCGGTTTTTTCTTCTTCACCACCGACAAAGAAGCTGACGATGTAGAGAATGAGGCCAATCAGGAAGGCAACACCGGCCCATTCACGCATCCAGTAGAACAGCGCAATCTTGTCCTGCGTCACCATGAACGGCAACGGAGTGTCGGATACGCGCTGCAGCCAGACTTGCAGGATACCTGCGGCGGTAAGGAACAGCGTGATGAAGACCATGGCGATGGTCATCAGCCAGAACGACCACATTTCCAGCACTTGCGACTTGTTGCTGTTGGCAGCACGGCCGCGCAGGATGGGCATGGCGTAGGAGATCATCATCAGGTTAACCATGGCGTAAGCACCATAGAAAGCCATGTGACCGTGAGCAGCGGTGATCTGCGAACCGTGGGTGTAGTAGTTCACCGGAGCCAGGGTGTGCAGGAAGCCCCACACGCCAGCGCCCAGGAAAGCCATGACACCGGTGCCCAGTGCCCACAGCACAGCAGCCTTGTTCGGATGCTCACGACGACGACGGTTCACCATGTTGAAAGCAAACACGGTCATGCCGAAGAACGGAATCGGTTCCAGAGCAGAGAAGATGGAACCCCACCACTGCCAGTATTCCGGCGTACCGATCCAGAAGTAGTGGTGACCCGTACCGATAATGCCCGAGATCAGCGTCAGGGTGACGATGACATACAGCCATTTTTCGATCACTTCGCGGTCAACACCGGTCGTCTTGATCAGCACAAATGCCAAGAAGGAGCCAAGAATCAGTTCCCACACGCCTTCGACCCAGAGGTGCACCGTCCACCACCAGAAGAACTTGTCGAGAACGACGTTCGCCGGGTTGTAGAAAGAGAACAGGAAGAAGACGGCCAAGCCCCACAGACCAATCATCAGAACCATGGAAATGGCAGTTTTCTTGCCCTTCAGCATGGTCATGGTGAGGTTGAAGAGGAAGGCCAGCGCAACCACCACAATACCAAGTTTGGTTGGCAGCGGCTGTTCGAGGAACTCGCGGCCCATGGTTTCGATCAGGTCATTGCCGGTCAAGGCCGCCAGTGTGGCGTAAGGAACGGTCAAATAGCCGACGATGGTCAGTGCACCAGCGATCAGGAAGATCCAGAACATGGCCAGCGCCAGTTTCGGGCTGAACAGTTCAGTTTCTGATTCTTCCGGAATCATGTAGTACGCACCGCCCATGAAGCCCATGAGGAGCCACACGATCAGCAGGTTAGTGTGGACCATGCGGGCCACGTTGAACGGAATGGCGGGGAACAGGAAGTCGCCGATCACATACTGCAAGCCAAGAATCAGGCCGAACAGAATTTGACCGACAAACAGACCGATTGCCGCGATGAAGTAGGGTTTTGCAACCGCTTGAGATTTGTATTGCATATTCAGTTCTCCTCTCGATCAGCCTTGGTCGTTGGGCGGCCAATTAGCATCGTTGATCGAATTGACGTGCTTTAGGAAAGCCACGATGGCATTCAATTGCTCGTCAGTGAAGTTGAACTGAGGCATGCTACGACGACCCGGGATGCCATCTTTCGGACGGCTCTGGATGAAGGCTTTAACACCCTCGTCGCCGTAACGAACGATCACGTTGCCCAGTTCAGGGGCAAAGTAAGCACCTTCACCCATCAGGGTGTGGCAACCGATACAGTTATTTACTTCCCATAGCTTCTTGCCCTCGATGACTTGCGGCGTAATGTTCTGCCGCATGTCACGTTTAGGCAATTGCGAATGGGTGTCGAATGACAGCGCAAGGAACAACAGGAAGAAGAAAACCGTCCCCCCGTAAAAAATGTTCCGCGCCATCGATTTGGTGAAAGCGCCACTCATTGTTTTTCCCCCTTTCGGAAATTGTTTGGCCGGGCGATGGTAGTTTCATGAAGGGGGCTTAGGCTTTGATGCCTGCTAAAAAAGCCGAATTGTTGAAAAATTCAGCTTGGTAGCGAAAGTGCGAATTTCCTCTCTGGCGGAGCTTTCCGACAGCCTAGGTTATTGCGCCGGTGCCGGTGCTGGTGCCGGTGCCGGGCGTATTGTCCGGGCCGGTCCGAACTGACTGTCGGTCCGTAGTTTGTTGGCCAAGGCCTGTGATGCATTACGGCGCTGCTCGCTGTAACGGCGCAGGGACTCCACTTGGGCGGCTGATGGCGCACTAGCGCTGAGCGTTAGTTCCGAGAAGTCTTCAAAACTTTCTTCGTAATGTTCAGTGATCTCGAATTCGATGCGTTTAGCCAGGTCCTCGAAGGAGGCCGCGTTCAAACGGTCTTCACGAATTATGTCCTGCCAGTTCTTTTGGACCTGAGATTCACGCTCCAGAAAGCTGCGAATTTCTTCTCGTGCCGCTATTTCCTCGCTCCAGCGGTAACTCGCTGCCGGGATGTGGGTCAGCAGAAAGAACGTAGCGCCAAGCAGCAATAGAGCGCAAACGCCGCGTTGTGCCGGCGGCCATGGTGTCTCGCCAAGGACGGGCCGTCCAAGCAAGGTGCCGACCAGCATGCCGGCAACCAAGCCACCAATGTGCGCGCTGTTATCAATGCCGGGAACGAACAGGCCGAGTGCGATGCTGCCGGCAGTGAATACAGAACCGCCCCAGAACAGCCAGCGGAACTCCCTGGGATCCAGTTGCTTGCGTTCGCGCCAGATAAAAACCAGCAAGGCGCCATAAATCCCGAAAATGGCGCCGGATGCGCCACCGGAAACTGCTTCGTTTCCCTGGACCACCAGCGATAGCAGGTTGCCGAAAAGGCCGCTAGTAAAATAAATGAGGATAAATCGCAGGTGGCCGTAGATGCGCTCAACGAGTTGGCCGCCATCCCACAGTGCCCAGAGATTCATCACGATATGAATCAGGCCGAAATGCAAGAAAAGAGCGCTACCCAGTCGCCACCATTGGCCATCCTGAGTGGCCGGGCCAAAATTGGCACCCCAAGCCAGTTGTACTCCATTGTTTGAATGCAAAAGGCCGGCACCGGCATTCAACATTAGTCCGAAGACGATCAGATTTCCGGCAATTAGTAGCAGCGTCAGGGGAACTCTGGCAGTTCGCTTGAGCAAAATATCGTAGAGGCTGGTGGTCTTGAGCATTGCAGTGTCTGGATTGATCGGTCGCCATGATAGCGGCCGGTGGTGTGAGCGGTATACTCCGCATTCCTCAAGTTGAAAGATATTCATGGCCGCTTCAGCCGACAATGCCAGCATGGCGCTTTTTTGTGATTTCGAAAATATTGCCCTCGGCGTACGCGATGCAAAGTATGACAAGTTCGATATCCGCCCCATTCTTGAGCGTTTGCTGGCCAAGGGCAGTATCGTGGTCAAAAAGGCTTATTGCGACTGGGATAGATACAAGGCGTTCAAGGCGGGCATGCACGAGGCCAATTTCGAGCTGATCGAAATCCCCCACGTGCGGCAGTCCGGCAAGAATTCGGCCGATATCCGACTGGTAGTCGATGCGCTGGACCTGTGCTATACGAAGTCGCATGTCGATACCTTTGTCATCATCAGCGGCGACTCGGATTTCTCGCCGCTGGTTTCCAAGCTACGCGAAAACGCCAAACGAGTCATCGGCGTCGGCGTCAAACAGTCCTGTTCAGACTTGTTGATCGCCAACTGCGACGAATTCATCTATTACGATGATCTGGTCCGCGATCGTGAGTTCGAGCGAAATTCTTCCTCGCGCCGCGAGAATCGTGAAGTGGCGCCACGCCGTACTCCGGAAGAAGAGAGCAATCGTCGCGAAAAACTGGAGGCACGTAAAACCAAAGCGGTTGAACTGGCCGCCGCGACTTTTGCTGACCTCATTGCCGATCGTGGTGAAACCGAACGCGTCTGGGCCTCCGTGCTCAAGGAAGTGGTCAAGCGCCGCAATCCTGGCTTCAACGAAAGCTATTTCGGCTTCCGGACCTTCGGCAATCTGCTGGAAGAGGCGGCCAATCGGGGTTTGCTGGGTTTTGGTCGTGATGAAAAGTCAGGTGCTTATGTAACCCGTGCGCAAGTCCGGATGGCCGTACCTGAAATCGAGGCGCAACCGGTTCCGCTGCCGCCTGAACAAAATGTTGCGGTCGACGTCGAAAATGCACCAAAAATTGAACTGGCGGCGGAAGAACAAAAGAACGTAACGCCTCGTCGCCGTAGCGGTCGCCGGCCGCGTAAAGAAAGCGAAGCGAAGCCGCTCGTCGAGTCGGCACCTATTCTTGCGCCTGAGGTCGTAGTGCTTGCTGAGACCTCTGCCGTAGTAATACCCGCCAACGAGAAGCCTGTTACCGAGAAGCCGGCTAAAAAGCGTACCCCACGTACGCCACGCGCTCGCAAGCCCAAAGTGGCAAGCGAGTCGCCGGCCTAGTCAGATAACAGCGAGTAGTTTGCTGCGCAAGGCTTCGGCCTCGCGCTTGCCTTCGCGTGACATGACGATAGCGTGATACCACTCGTCGTACTGGGCGCGCAGATCACCATGGCTTTCAGCCTTCTCGATGCGGTCAAGCAAAGAGCTGGTGCCAAGCGCTCCAACGAAGGCGTTGAGCGTATTGGTCATGAAATTGCGTGCTTGCTGCAAACGTACCTGGTCAGGAATGCTTGGCAATTCACTGAAGGCGGAAATTGGCGGCAATGAAATTGCGACATGGGCGCCGGCAAGTTCAATAAAACCGTCTTCCTCAAGCATGCCCAGCGTATGTTGCAGATCATCTGACTGCAACATGCTGCGCAGTTCATCGATGCTGCGTTTGCCGTCGACCATGATCAGCACGCGGCGGACGCGTGGTGTCAGACCGGCGGATTTGGTCGCGACTTCTTCTTGGCCTTTGGGGGTTTTGGCGAATACCACAGCCATTTTTTGTCTCCATTTTGTCTATGACTTTTTGGAGATCATTGTACAGAAAAAAGAAAACCCGCCGCAGCGGGTTTTTTCGGAGCAGTGGCCGAGTTAATCAGGCGGCAGCTTGCGTTGGAATTTTGTGGCCAACGCGGGTTATACGATTTTGCGAATCAACGTAGATCAGATCCGGTGCGTATTTAGCCAGCTCAATCTCGTTGTACACCGCAAAAGTGGCGATGATCAGGATGTCGCCAGGGGCGGCGCGGCGTGCTGCGGAACCGTTCACCGAAATGACGCCTGAACCACGTTCGGCGCGAATGGCGTAGGTGGTAAAACGCTCGCCATTGTTGACGTTCCAGATATCGATCTGTTCGTATTCCTTGATGTTTGCCGCTTCGAGCAGGTCTTCATCAATGGCGCATGAACCTTCGTAGTGCAGATCGGCGTGGGTTGCGGTCACGCGGTGCAGCTTGGATTTCAACATGGTTCTCTGCATGGTTTCATTCATCCAGACGGTCAAGGGAAGCGCATTGTAACGACAAAATACCGAGAGTCAACGCCCATAATTATGGCATTTGCTGCTTCGTCAAATCTCTATGTTATCAATCAGCCTGGTGGCTCCCAGCCGGGAGGCGGCAAGCACCACCAGTGGCGTGTTTACGTCATTTGGCGGGTTTAGGTCGGACTGTTGTCGCACCGCAACATAATCAGTCTTCCAGCCTGCTGCATTCAAGGTTTCGATGGCTGCTTTTTCCAGGTTTACCGTGTCACGTTCGCCGTTTTTGATTGCGTCGCGGATGCGATTGAGTTCACGTTTCAGGCGCGGCGCTTCGGCGCGCTCGGCCGGGCTCAGGTAGCCATTGCGTGACGAGAGGGCGAGGCCATCATCGGCACGCACGGTTTCACCGCCAATGATCTCGATGGGCAGGGCGAACTGGCGCGTCATGTTGCGAATCACCATCAACTGCTGGTAATCCTTCTTGCCGAATACGGCGGCTTGCGGCTGCACGCAGTTGAACAGCTTGAGCACGACCGTCGCCACGCCGCGGAAATGGCCGGGGCGGAACTCGCCGTCGAGCACATGCTGAATCGCTGGCGGCTCAACCGTATATTCCTGTGGCTCCGGGTAAAGCTCAGCTTCAGTCGGCGCAAACAGGACGTCCACACCAGCGGCTTGCAACTTGGCGCAATCGTCCTGAAAAGTACGCGGGTATTTGTCGAAATCCTCGTTCGGGCCGAATTGCAGGCGATTGACGAAGATGCTGGCGACCACAGCATCGCCGTGGGCGCGCGCCTGTTCCATCAGACTGATGTGGCCGGCGTGCAGATTGCCCATGGTCGGCACGAAAACGATGCGGCCGCGCCCCGTGAGCGCCGCGCGCAGGTCGGCAATGCTGGAAATGATTTGCATGAAATTAACCGGCGTAGGTGTGTTCGGGGCCGGGATAGCTGCCATCCTTGGTGGCGGCCACAGCGCGACAGGCAGCATCGTGAATGCTGCTGGCGCCGTCCATGAAGTTACGGACGAACTTGGCTTTTTTGCCCGGTGGAATATCGAAAACGTCGTGTAGCACCATGACCTGGCCGGAAGTTTCCTTGCCGGCGCCGATGCCGATGGTGATGATGTTGAGGCTGGCAGTAACTTCGGTAGCCAGTACGGCGGGAATGGCTTCGAGAACGATCATTGTCGCTCCCGCATTTTGCAGGGCCAGTGCATCGTCCTTGAGGCGCTGTGCCGCGGCCTCACCTTTTCCCTGCACCTTGTAGCCGCCGAGGACGTGTACTGATTGCGGCGTCAGGCCGACATGGCCGCAGACCGGGATGCCGCGCTGGACGAGGAATTCGACAGTCGCTGCCATTTCGCGGCCGCCTTCCAGCTTGATCATCTGGGCGCCGGCCGCCATCAGCGTGACGGCGTTACGGAAGGCTTGTTCCGGCGATTCCTGATAGCTGCCGAAGGGCATGTCGGCGATGATGAAAGCGCGGTCAGAACCACGTTTGACGCAGGCGGTGTGGTAGGCGATATCGGTAATAGTGACTGGCAGCGTCGTATCGTGACCCTGGATGACGTTGCCCAGCGAATCGCCGATCAGCATGGCTTCAATGCCGGCGCCGTCGAGCAGACGGGCAAAGCTGGCGTCGTAGCAGGTGAACATGACGATTTTTTCGCCAGCCTGGTAGAGCTTGGCAAGATCGGCCTGAGTCAGGCGGCGGGTAGTGACTTGTGCAGACATGATTTTATGTGCGGAACACGAAATAGACGGCGCCTAGGATACACAGAGCAGCCCATAAATAGTCAAGCTTGAGCGGCTGATCCATGTAAAAAATGACGAAAGGCACGAAGACGACGAGGGTGATGACTTCCTGCAAAATCTTGAGTTGGCCGAGATTCATCTCGGTATGGCCGATACGGTTGGCCGGTACCTGCAGCAGGTATTCAAACAGCGCGATACCCCAGGAGAGCAGGGCGGCAATCCACCATGGCTTGTCATTGAGGTTCTTGAGATGCGAGTACCAGGCGAATGTCATGAAGACATTGGAGAGCGCCAGCAGGCCGACGGTCTGCCAGAAAACCGGGAAGTTCACAATTTGAGAATGCCTTGATTGGCAACCGCTGGCAGCCAGGCGGCGATGCTGCCACGTCTGGGTAATTGGAGGTCAGGCGCGATTTCAGCCAGCGGCAACAGGACAAAGGCGCGCAGGTGCAGGCGTGGGTGGGGCAGGGTCAGGCGCGGCAACTCGAGTTCAAGTTCGTTATAGAGCAGCAGATCAAGATCAAGTGTGCGCGGGCCGTTTTTCTCGGCGCGGAGGCGGCCAAAGCGTTGTTCCAGATCAAGCAGTGCTTCAAGTAGTGTTTCCGGTGCCAGGGTGGTTTGCAGCGCAACAACGGCGTTGATGAATTCAGGCTGTTCGGTGATCCCCTGCGGTGCCGTGCGGTAGAGCGACGAGGTGTGAACGATGCGGGTTTCGGCGAGATTGGCCAGTGCGCCAAAAGCGGCAAGCACGGTGGCCACCGGGTCACCAAGATTGGCACCGAGTGCGACGTAGGCGGTGTTCATTCTGAAATGTTGCGGTCGACGTCAGAACTGGCCGGTTTTTTACGGCGCCGACGGCGCTTCTTGTCGCCAGCCTGTTCCGGCATCAGCATCTCGGTACGTTTTTCGCCATCCGCATTCTGGAAGTCAGTCCACCATTCGCCCAGTTCGCTATCCACTTCACCAGACTCGGCACGCAGCAGCAGGAAATCGTAACCGGCGCGGAAGCGCGGGTGTTCGAGCAGCGAGTAAGGGCGTTTGCCGGCGCGGCTCTCGAAACGTGTCTGCAGCGCCCAGATATCCTTGATATCACCGGCAATGCGGCGCGTAATGGCAAGTTTTTCACCCTGCACGTCAAGTACCGTATCCATTGCTTGATAGAGCGCCGGAATCTTGGCTTCGCCAGTCGCCTTGATCTTCTCCCAGTGGGCCAGCACTTCGTGCCAGAGCAGGGTGGCGAAGAGGAAGCTTGGTGAAATTCCCTTGTTTTTGCGCACGCGCTCATCGGTGTTGGCCAGCGAGAGCATGACGAACTTCTCGCCCATTGGCTGTTCGAGAATGACGTCGAGCAGCGGCAAGAGGCCGTGATGCAGGCCTTCATCACGCAGTTGGGTAATGCATTTGACCGAATGACCTGAGGTCAGTAGCTTCAACATTTCGTCGAAGAGGCGGGCGGCCGGCACGTTTTCAAGCAGAACCGCCATTTCGCGGATTGGCTTTTTGGCTTCCGGGTCGATCAGCAGTCCAAGTTTGGCTGCCAGACGGACCGCGCGCAGCATGCGCACCGGGTCTTCGCGGTAGCGGGCACGCGGCTCACCGATCATGCGCAGGGTTTTTTGCTTGAGATCGCCAACGCCGTGGTGGTAGTCAATGACTGCCTCGGTCGCCGGGTCGTAATACAGCGCATTGGCCGTGAAATCACGACGTGCGGCGTCTTCGGCATGGCTACCGAAGACGTTGTCGTGCAGCACGCGGCCGTGTTCGTCCTTTTTCGTGTTGTCTGCCAGCGCACCACGGAAGGTGGTGACTTCCAGCGTTTCCTGACCCATCATCACATGCACGATCTGGAAGCGGCGGCCGATGATGCGGGCGCGGCGGAAGTGGCGGCGTATCTCTTCCGGCGTCGCATCGGTGGCGATGTCGAAATCCTTGGGTTCGGCGCCGATCAACAGGTCGCGCACGGCGCCGCCGACGACAAAGGCCTTGTGGCCATGCTGCTGCAAGGTTTCGCAGACACGCCGACTACCCGAACTGATGCGGTCGCGGGTGATGCCGTGGGTGGAGACGGGGATGACAGCTGGCTCGTGGTGGCCAGCCTTGGGCTTTTTGCCGCTGAAGACGCGGGAAATGAATTTGCGGATCACGTATTACCGTTCAATGAGCGTTTGTGGCGCTGCGGAAAAGGGCGAATTCTACCGCAAAGCAATGATTTTCCATTGATTTCTGTGTTCTCAGTCACGCAGGCTAATGATGATCCAGCCTGCGTCTTCACTGTGCTGGCGTAGCTTGTCATCCGGATCAACGGCGACCGGTGTTTTGACCTTGTTCATCAGCGGCAGGTCGTTGTGTGAGTCGCTGTAGAAATAACTGTCGTCAAAACTGGCCCAGCACAGACCGAGCGATTCCAGCCAGGCCTCAACGCGTTCAATCTTGCCTTCGCGGAATGAAGGGGTGCCACGCGGCGCGCCGGAAAAGGCGCCGGTTTGCGGGTCGACCGCAGGAATGGTGGCAATCAGGTGCGGGATGCCGAAGGCGCGGGCAATCGGGCCGGTGACGAAGCTGTTGGTGGCGGTGACGATGGCACACAGGTCGCCGTTATCGCGGTGCTGTTTGACGACATCCTTGGCTTCAGCACTCATGATCGGCAGGATGTGGCGTTCCATGTATTCCTGATGCCAGGCATCGAGTTCGGCACGCGGGTGGCGGGTCAGCGGTGCGAGCTGGAAATTCAGGAATTCGTAGATATCCAGCGTGCCATCCTTGTACTGTTCGTAAAACCGGATATTTTTCGCTTCCTGCAATTCGCGGTCGACGACGCCCTTGCTGATCAAAAACTGTGCCCATTCAAAATCTGAATCGCCGGAGAGCAGGGTGTTGTCGAGGTCAAAGAGGGCGAGGTTCATGCAGTAATTTCCGGTGTATTGATCAGGAGTTCGCGCAGCAAAGGCAGGGTGACGGCGCGTTTGTGTTCAAGTGTGTATTGGTCGAGGGCGACAATGAAGCCGGACAGCGTGCGCATGTCGCGTGGGGCGTGACGCATCAAATAGTTAATGGCTTCCGGTGATAGCTTGAGGGCGCGCTCTCTGGCTTGGGCGGCGAGAGCGGCGGCCTTCTCGCCATCGGAAAGCGGCTGCAGGCGGCAGATCAGGCCGGAGCCAAGGCGGGTGCGCAGATCTTCGCGCACGGCCAAGTGCGCCGGTGGTTGATTGGTTGCGGTCAACAGCATTCCGGACGACATTTTTAGCCGGTTGAAATGGTTGAACAGGGCAATTTGACCAGTCTCGTTCAGCATTTCTACATGATCGACCGCCAGTTGTTCCGCTGCCGGGGCGCATTTCAGTGCTGGATCGAGCGCGGCATCGACATAGGCAAAACCGCTTGCCTGTAGTAAATGCGAGCACCCGGAGCCGGTTTCTCCCCACAGGCAGAACGATGTATCGACTCGGGCTCCAGCCAGCCACTCAGTAAATAGCGCCAGCGTCTCCGCATTGCCACCGGCAACGAAGTTGTCCAGTGTCGGGGGACTTTCAGGCAGCAAGTCGAGAATCAGCTGGCGCATCAGGATAGCGAATGGGAAATGGGGGCGAAATTCTAGCATTGCTCCCGACGACGACGCCGATTTCAGGCGAAGCGGCAATTCCGGATCAGGGCCTCGTTGCCTCGAGCTGGAAGCCGTGGAACGGGCTTATCTACACCGCCGCTCGTTGGAGAATGACGGCCAGTTGCCAGCGCAACTGCTCCGGATCCGACGTTCCATCTGCAGGCATTCGAGCGTGTTGCGGGCCGCCGGAGACCGGCTCAGCAGGTCGGGAAAGGCTTCGTGCGCATCAATGATCGAAAAGACGGTGGTCAGCAAGCGGGCGCATGCCTGGTAATAGGCCGGGTCGAGCCGGGCGGATGGTGCGCCGCTGTCGCAGGTGTCCAGATAGGCCGCGACGGATGTCACCGTGCCAGTAAGGGAGCGTATCTGAGCTTGGTTCAAGTAGGACATGGTGCATCTCCTCAGCTGACTCTCTACGGAAAACGGCTTCCGTAAGTGAGAACGACCGAACATCCTGAAGGTTGAGGCAATTTACTCGCCGTAACACCTGGTACAGCGCACATACAAATATCCGTTACAGCCAGCTGACCGAGCCATGATTTTTCTTGCTACGGTGTGGGATGGGGAGGCAACCATATAGTGCTCTTCGTTGGCGATTTGGGTGGCCGGCAGGAAGGTGAAGAATTTGAGGAACTGGTAGCCGTTGGGCGAGAAAACCGTCTGCCAGGGCCTTGAAGCGAAGCTCCTGTCATTCGCGGAAACTATGCTTTTTTGCGACGGCTTACGCCGATTCCGAGCAGTCCCAAGCCAAATAGAGCCAGGGAAGCGGGTTCGGGAACATGGTTTATGTCCAGTAAAACCAGCGTCGAAGTAGGAAGTCCATTCTTTTTGCCAAAAACTGTGAACGGTGTGAGCAGCGATGCAGGATCGTCAAAGCTGAAGCTGATAGAGAAGATGCCATCCACGATTCCGCTCGTGGTGTATGCGTAAGAAAAGGTATGGCCTGCACAACCATTTACGTAGCCCCCGCTGCCGTTGAGCCCGTTATCAATCCTGCAGCCGACGAACGTGGTATTCGGAAGGCTGTAGCTGATCACAACCTCGTCGTAAACCGGTTGGGGGGTGAGACTCGACATGTCGACGTTAAAAAGATGGAACGCGGCTTGAGCCGGCGCGCACAGAGTCACAAGGGCAAGTGCCACCGGAAGCGCGATGATTTTTTTGAGTTTTGCAAAAAGGCCGCCCGGCATGATGATCTCCTCCATGAGTTTATGGTGATGGCTCACGCAATAATCAGACCAGTATTGCTGGCACCCCATTCCATCATGTGTTCGCCATATGTGTGGCGTCCTTTGCTGCGCGGGATGTAAGGTATTCCGACAGTTTTTTGAAGGCAGGGAATGCTGAGTTGGCAGGTGATGTAGCCTTGAGCAGCAAATGGCCTTAAGGAATCCAACGTTGCGCGCGGCGGAGGATAAGGCGCGGCGGGACCCTATGCTGCACCGCGCATTTTGGGGTCTAGCTTACTGCCAGCTAACCAGCCCGTAATTCTTCTTGCCGCGACGCAGGATGGTGAAGCGGCCGTACAGGCGCTCCTCGTCGGCGATCTGGTGGTCCAGCGCCTCGGCCTTGTTGCCGTTGATCGCGACGCTGCCGCTCTGGATGAAGCTGCGCGCTTCGGATTTGGACTTGGCCAGACCGGCGGCGGCGAGGGCGTCGATCAGGCTGGCGTTGGCTTTTTCCAGCTGGACGCCGGGCATGCCGTCCTGGGCGAGTTGTTCGAGGTCGTTTTCGGTCAGATTTTCGAGTTGACCGTGGAAGAGGCTGTCGGTGATGCGCCGGGCGGCCATCAGGGCGACTTCGCCATGCACCAGGCGAGTCGCTTCTTCGGCCAGGATGCGCTGGGCTTCCGGCTTGCCACCGCTGGCCTGGTCGGCGGCTTCGATTTCGGCGATGCGGGCAACCGGCAGGAAGGTGAAAAAATTCATGAACTTGTAGACGTCGGCGTCGCTGGTGTTGAGCCAGAACTGGTAGAAGGCGTACGGCGAGGTCTTTTTCGGGTCAAGCCAGATGGCGCCGGATTCGGTCTTGCCAAACTTGGTGCCGTCGGCCTTGGTGATCAGCGGCAGGGTCAGGCCGAAGACGTGCTGCTGGTGCAGGCGGCGCGTCAGGTCGGTGCCGGCGACGATGTTACCCCACTGGTCTGAGCCGCCGATTTGCAGCACGCAGCCGTAGCGCTTGTTGAGTTCGGCGAAGTCGTAGCCCTGGAGCAGGCTGTAGGAGAATTCGGTGTAGGAAATGCCCTGGTCTTCACGGGTCAGGCGCTGCTGGACGGATTCCTTCTTGATCATGGCGTTGACCGAGAAATGCTTGCCGATGTCGCGCATGAATTCGAGGCAGTTCATGCCGCCGAACCAGTCGTAGTTGTTGGCCATGATGGCGGCGTTGGCGCCGTCGAACTTGAGGAAGGGGGCGACCTGAGCGCGAATCTTGTCGACCCAGGTGGCGATCACGTCCGGCGTGTTGAGCTTGCGCTCCGTGGCCTTGAAGCTCGGGTCGCCGATCATGCCGGTGGCGCCGCCGACCAGGGCGATCGGCTTGTGGCCGGCTTCCTGGAAGCGCTTGAGGATGAGCACGGGGACCAGGTGGCCGAGGTGCAGGCTGTCCGCCGTCGGGTCGAAGCCGCAATAGAGCGTTACCGATTCCTCAGTCAGCAGCTTGTCGAGCGCCGCAGCGTCGGTGATCTGGGCGATCAGGCCGCGATCGTGCAGATCCTGGATGAGGGGGGACTGGTACATGGTGTTGCTCTCCACAAGACGGGGATGCCCGGCGCCGGGCGTCAGGAAACGGTAAAGCCGGGCATTTTATCAGAGGCGGGCCGGCATCCCGCCAAACTGCGGCCGCGTGGACGGTGCCGGGCACATTTCGATTTCGGCCGGTTTTTCCGGTTGACCGTGGAAGTCCGGTTGATGACGGGAGACGGGGGCATCTGACCGCAAACGCACCTGCATCAGGCCGGCTGGCGCACCCTGTGCTGGCTGACTGGAGAAATCCGCGAGACGGCGATCACTTTCGGCCAGCTTGGTGGGGGCGATGCGGTGTTCGCTCAGTGCTTGGGCGGCACCGGCCAGCGCACGATAGATCTGGCGCGGGTCGTAGCTGACCAGCACGAGATCGACGCCGGCGGCCAGCGCCTCGCCGGCGACGCGGCCGATGCCTTTGCGGTAAACAGCGCCCATGTTGAGATCGTCGGTGATGAGCAGGCCGTCGTAGCCCCAGGTCTGGCGCAACAGGCCGTCGACGATGGCCAGCGAATGCGAGGCGGCGTGCTCGGCGTCGAGTGCGGTCAGCGTGACGTGGCCGAGCATGATCGCCGCCGCCGGGTGGCCGGCCAGTTGCCGGAAGGGTTGCCAGTCGGCAGCCAGATCGTCCGCCGAGGCGGCGAGGTGGGCCGGCCGCAGATGAGTGTCGGTGCGCACCCGACCGAGACCGGGGAAGTGCTTGAGCGTGCCGCGCACGCCGACGGCGTTGAGCCCGTCGAGATAACCGCCGGCGATGTCGGCCACCTGTTGCGGGTCGCTGGCAATGGCGCGGGCGGCGATGTTGCTCAGCGGGTCGGGCCACGGTTTTCCGGCAGGGCGTAGATCGACGACAGGGCCGAAGTTGAGATTTACCCCGAGCGCAGCCAGGCCCCGGCCCTGCGCTTCGCCGTAGCGGCGGGCGGCAACAGCCGGGTCGGGATGGTTGGCGAGGGTGGCCAGCGGTGGCAGATATTCGAGCAGCGGCGACAGGTGCGAGATGCTGCCGCCCTCCTGGTCGGCGGTGACGATCAGCGGCGGCAGTTCAGCCCGGCGACGAATCGCCTGCAACTCGGTGATATCGGCGGCGACGGCCGCCAGATCGCGACCGCGCACATTGCGTTTGGCCAGGTAAATGCCGCCGATCAGCCCTTTCGCCGCCAGCGGGCGCAGTTCGTCGAGATCGGTATAGCCGGCGACGATGTGAGCGCCGACAGCCTGCATGGCCGGGCTGGCCTCGAGCACGGCATCGCGCATTTGCCGGTACTCCAACTCGCGGTAGGCGGTCAGCGCGAACAGTGTGAGAAAGAGCGGGCGAGCCAGTCTCGGAAGCCGCTGGTGAAAGATCAGGGCAAGTACCGGCAAGCCAAGCAGCAGCGGGGTTTCGACATGACGGAAGGCGAACAGCAGCGGGTGCTTGAGGTGCCAGGCTGGCCACAGCAGCAGGACGGTCAGGCCGCTGCCGAAGGCGAAGCCCTGACGCCACCCACCGAGCGCCCCGGCCAGGTACCAGGCGATCAACCCGATACAGGCGGTGGCGGCGATGCCATAGGCGGCGGCGAAAGCCAGGTGCTCGGAAAAAGCGATCAGCAGCAGGAAGAAAATGGCCAGCGCCAGCCCGACCAGCAAATATTGCATCGGGTGAATCGGCGTGCGGCGCAGGATTTCAGTCAGGAAAAAACCGGCAAAGGTCAGGACGATGAACAGGACGCCGTATTTCACCGCCCGTTCGGCCTGCAGATAGACGTTGACCGGGTCGATGAAATCGATGCTCAGTGCTTCGCCGCTATTCGCCTTGAGCGTCGCGTCGAAATTGCGGGCGAGATGGGAGATTTCCCACTGCGCTTCGAAGCCCTTGCTGCTGACACTGCGGGATTGCGGCAGAAAACGGCCGCCGAAATTGGGGTGCGGCCAGTCTGACTTCAAATGGATGTGGTTGGCCTCGCCGACCGGGGCGAAGGCCAGGCGCGTCGTGCCGGTCAGCTGCAGCGGAAAACTGAAGTCGAAGCGGCTGGCCTGTTGCAGATCGACCGGCCCGAGATCGGCGGTCAGCCGGCGCAGGCCGCTTTCCCCGGCGGATTGCGGCGAGGTGAAGCGGTAGGCTTTGCCATTGACCGTGATGCGCGGGTCGTTGCTGATGCCGCGCGGGTCGCTGACGCCCAGTTGCAGCGCGAGGCGGACATTGCTCACCGTCCTGCCGCCAAGCAGTTCGGCCAGTGGGCGCACGGCAAAATGGCCGCTGCCGTTGGCCGTCAGGCGGAACAGTCGCGCCTGGTAAATGCCGCGCTGGCGTGTCTCGACGCCCGCCTCGCCATCCAGATTCAGCTCGGTCGGCGGCAACAGCAGCGTGCGCTCCACTACCTGCCGGCGCGGCCCGGTCTTTTCCGACTCGGCCGGAGCCTCGACCGTCTCCCGGTAATGAATCGCCAGCACCGGCCCGGCCAGCGTCTGCTCACCCGCCGCGCTGTTGGCGATATTGTCCTGAACCTCACGCTGCCGCTGCGCCCGGTCGCTGATCTGGCTCTCCACCATATGGCCAGCGGAATCAACAGCAACAAGGCCATCAGGCCAATGGCCAGCATCTTGAACAGCAATTTCTTGTCCATCTCGAACTCCCTGGTTGAATGACAGGAGCGAGTCTGGAAGGCGTGGGTGTGGTCTTGTCGAAGCGACGGTGAAGCGAGGGTGAAGTTGGAGGTTGATGCCTGAGTGCTTGTTACGGGGCGGGTGACACGCTTGATACCCCTTACGAACCGACGGATGCACCCTGGTAGTCGCTGATTGCACGAGGGGGCTGAACTGCCACGACTTGCGCCGGGAGATCGGTGGCAAATGCTTTCGGGTCGATGATCGACATGAACGGGCTCATTTCGTTGGTGCGCGTTGCCGCCACCAGAGCGGCGTAGTTGGGGTCGAGGATGTTGCGCAGGACCTGCAGGCTGGGATCGGACAACATGGTCTGCAAAGCTGTCCGTGCCGTTGCGGTCGCCAGGTCGGCGGCGACGGCATCACCATTGCTTGGCGTTGCGACGTTGGCGACAGCGGCTGGCGTGGTGGTGTTGGTGACGGTCGACGTCGGTGACGCTGTCGCAAGCGGGATGGCAGTATCCAGTCGGCTGTCCACACTCGTTGTCGTAACAGGTTGAGCCGTCGCCAGACTGGTTGTTGCGATGGTTGCTGCTGAACTTCCTGCGAGCGCTGCCAGGTCTGCCGTCGCCGGGAAGACGGCGTTGTTCGAGATTGGCAAGTCAGCGCTGAGTGCCCCTTGAAGCACCTGGGAGTCTGTCAATATGGTGTTGATATCCTGCCCGGCAGCAGGGAGGTTGAGGTCGGTTAGTTGAATATTGGTCAACACGCTGTCGGCCGACAGGTTTTGCAATAGTTCGACGGGTACGGTGGTCTCGCTGCCTGTCGATGATGACGTTGTATCGACCAAGCTACCCAATAGAGCGGGATTGGTTTGTGCCAGGGATGCGCCGGCAAGTTGTAACTCAAGGCCGGATGAGACATCGAGCAAGGCTTGCGCGGCGCTCTCCAGCGCACTCCTGCTCGCGTTGGGATCGCTGGCAAGTGCCGCGTTAAAGGTGTCGGTGTTAATGCTGAGTGTGTTGGACGCAGGCTGCAATTCGATGCCGATACTGCTCAGGCTGGCGAGTTGCGAGGCATTGTTGGCCAACGCGCTGGAAAACAGATTGTTCGTCGCGTCACCCCCCAACACGCCCTGAAGGGCATTCGTACTGCCTTGCAGGTTATTGAAGGTGGAAACCAGACTCTGCGCCAGCGCCGATGTATTTGCCGGGTTGGTCGTGGAAACGCTGGATTGCAACGAATTAGCCAGCTGGGTCTGGAGCGAAGTCAGCGCTGACAACAATTGACCACTATTCGACAAAGTGACAATGCTGGAGGAACTATCGAGGCTAATCGAATTCGACGTAACCGTATTCGTCGTCGATAGCGGAAGCGCCACGGACGATATACGCGCCAGACTGGCCGCTGTATTGATTGACGATATTGAAAGTGAGTCAGCCACCATCGACTACCTGCACCGCCCGCGGAAATGCCGAACGATGAATAAACGTGATTTGTCAGAAACCAAGCATGTCCTGCAAGGGCGTTGAATGAGTCCAGTCTCGGATCAATGCAAGCATTCGACAGTCTGGTGCCGGAAACATTCAATGGACGGCATGGCTGCCGGGCCATTTCCCGTCGCAAGGGGCTATTCCTCAGGAAGTAGGGGGCGGCACTAGCGAAGATCGGACTGGATGGTTTCGTCCAAACTCCCAAGTACCTCGCGGGTCGCGGTGGCCACCGAAGGCATCTTCACCACATCGTTTTCGCCAAGGGCGGGACAGATCGGGCGTGGTCAGGGCGCGCCGCAAGACGCCGTTAGGCTAATGCTGGCTGATGGGGAAAGTGTAGAGGATTAGTTCGGGAATGAGCATCGGTGCCGTGCGTGTTGGATTGAATTTAAAAATTGGCCAATTTTTCCGGTTGACCGTAGCAATCAGCAAAATGACAGGTGTTCATTGAGTAAGGAATGCCCCCTACCCTTTTTGACCGAGTTCGGAAAATAGGTGGCCGCTGCAGGCAGCCCTGTTACGCCAGGGCAAACCGCCGAATTGCTGCATCGTCTTGCGCGGAAGCGGTGAGCAGGTTTAGCCCGATTAATTCGGCGCGCACTTCGGCGAAGGCCTTGAAGCGCTTGGTGTCATCTTCTGGTGGCGCTTCGGTCGAAATCAGCGTCGTTTCCGGTAGTAGGCCCCGCGTGCGCAGTCGGCGCATCTTGGGGAGCCAGAAATCAGCATGTTCGAAAATTTTGTGCGGCTCGTCCTGGGCCAGGAAGAGCGGCTTGATGGCTTTGATCGCCCGTTCGCCGTCCATGGTGACGAAGGGAAAGCGGGCGCGGATTTCGTCGTTGCCGAGGGTGTGGGCCTGGAAAGGCTTATCCAGCGGCAAACAGCGCAGCAATTGACCAATCCGCTTTTCCAGGACTTCCTCGCGATGTTCTGGCGTTGCGAAATCGTGTTCGACGTAGCGGCCGAACAGGACGTCGACTTCTTTTTCCGGCGCGGCCGTCATGATGGCGCGGACCGGCGCGAAGCGGACGATGGCCTCGCGTGGGTGCGTCAGGGCAGTAAACAATTGGCGCGCACCCTCGGCATCGGCGCGCGGGAAGGTTTCGGTATCCAGATGCCGCGACACGCGCTGCAATTCATGCTGGAAAGCATCCAGGGAGCGGGTGTAAACGCCACGGTCGAGGCGTTCAAAAAAGCTGGTGATGCGTTTTGTCCGACGGGGTGATTGCAGGCGGAAACCGAAATACCCAGTATCGGGGCACAGCAAAACCACGCCGACGTTGGCAAACTCCCCCGTTTCTGCATAGGGGAGGAACTGGACGACCGCGTAGCGGCAGGCGAAAAGGCTCATTCCGTTCTCCAAAAGTCGGGGGTTGAACAACGCGCCGCCAAGGTTCTGGCGGCAACCGGATCGAAGGTTGCGGGAAGGTCTTGCTCTTCATTTTCCCAGTACCATTCGGATGGTGCATTATCGCAAGCTTCCGCCCAGACTGAAAGCGCGCTGGTCAGCCGTTCGCTGTAACGGGCCTGCTCGGCCAGATCGGCGAAAACTGCGTCGCGCTGGGCAGCAAAAAGATGGTGTGTCCAAAAATCGGCTTTGGCAAAGTGTGTGTCGAACGCCTGGTTATGGTCGATGACCACCAGTTCCCTCTTGTTGGCATGCCACAGCAAATTGGGGTTGCCGCGCGTGCGGTCGCCGTTTTGCAACCACCAGTCGAACACCAGAATGTCCCGTTGCAGGGCCGCGTCTACACGTGGTGCGATGGAGAGTTCTAGCCACTGGCTCCCCTCTGCATTACGCGAAGCGAAAGCCGGGCCGCTACCCAAAATACGAAGTTCCGGCGGACATTCACGAATCAGCGCGGCGGGCACATCCGCAATGCAAAATGGTGGAAGCGGCAGGCCGAAAGCCCTTCCCAGATGCCCTCCCAGCCATTCGGCCCACAAACTTGCCCGACCGCTTGCCCGGCCCTTGACGAAATACAACTCGCCGTCGTCGCCTCGACACAGAAAAGGCGAAGACAAACCCTGCTCGGCCTGTTTGATGATTTCGACGATGGTGAGTGGCATGTGTATGTGTTGCAACTCAGTGATTGTTGGGGGGGCTGAGGGCTGAAATCCGGAAATGCATGATTCTGACATGCTGGCTTGGTGGTCTCCAAGAAACGGCGAGATTTCTTTGAGTTTTGGCTGTTTCTAGCGGTCGACCGTAACTAAGCGCCCGGCAACCGAATCCATGCTATTCCCCCTCCCTCCGGGTGATTCTCGAACCCCGCCTCCCCACCATGCAACCTCGCAACTTCTCTCACCAGTGCCAGCCCCAGACCAGTGCTTTTCTTGCCGGTGGCCGGGCGGGGCAGGGAGTAGAAGCGGTCGAAAAGCTGCGGCAGGGCGTAGTCGGGGGCGCCGGGGCCGTGGTCGCGGATGTGGAAGCTGACGGTGTCGTCGGTGGCGTCGATGCCGAGTTCGATGGCGCTGCCGGGGGGCGAGAAGTCGATGGCGTTGTCGAGCAGGTTGAGCAGGGCTTGTTGTAGCAGGAGGGCGTCGCCGCGGATGGGGGCAGTGTTGGTGACTGTGATCCGGGGTTGCAGTTGGCGGCTGGTCAGGGCTTGCTGGCGCAGGGACAGGCAGGTGTCGAGCAGGGCTTTCGGGTCGAGCGTCTGGTCGCCTTCCGGGGCTTGCAGTTGTTCGACGCGGGCGAGGAGGAGCATGCGGTCGATGATGGCTTGCAGGCGGCGGCCTTGTTCGGCGACGCTGAGGGTGAAGCGGTGGCGGTCGTCGGCGGGCGGGTCGCTTTCGAGGATTTCGGCGGCGCCGAGGATGGCGGTGAGCGGGCTTTTGAGTTCGTGCGCGAGGTTTTGTACGTAGCGCTCGACGTATTGCTTGCCTTCGAGCTTTTCGCGCATGGTGGCGAGGGCCTGGGCGAGTTCGGAGAGTTGCCGGCCGCCGCCGGTTGGCGCTTCGGCCTTGCGGCCTTCGGTGACGGCGCGGGCGTAGTCGCGCAGGCGGTGGATGGACCAGCCGAGCCAGAGGGTGAAGGTGAGGCCGATGGCGGCGGAGGCGGCGAGCAGGATGAGGCCGGATTGCTTGACGCGCTGGGCGGCGCGCTCGGCGTAGGGGGCGACGGAGGACATCGGCTTGGCGAGCGAGAGGACGCCGATCAGTTCGCCTTGCCAGAAGATCGGGGCGGCGACGTGCATGACCGAGCTAGCCGGGTCGTAGGGGTCTTCGCGCGATTGGCGGGCGCCGTATTCGCCGCGCAGGACGCGGGCGATGTCGCGCCATTGCGAGAAATCTTCGCCGACGGCGGCTTGTTTCGAGTCGTAGACGACGATGCCTTGGGCGTCGGTGACGTAGATGCGGAAATCGACGTGTTCCTTGAGCACGCCGGAAATATCGGCCTGCGGGCTGCGCCGGATGGCGGCGCGGACGGAATCGGCGAAGGCGCCTTGGCCGATGCGGTCGGCTGAGAGGTCGAGGGCGGCCATTTCGGCGAGGACGTGGGCGGTATCGACCAGGGTTTCCTCGGTGGCCTGGCGGACACCGGGTTCGGTTTCGTGGGTGACGACGTTGAGGACGAACCAGGCGGCCAGCCCGACGATGAGGAAATAGCCGAAAAAGAGGCGGACGGAGATATTCACGCCGGCTTACCCGATCAGGCTATAGCCGAGGCCGCGATGGGTGACGATGATGTCTTCGTCGCGGATGCTGCGCAGTTTGCCGCGCAGGGTTTTGATGTGGGTGTCGACGGTGCGTTCGAGGCTGTCGCCGCCGTCCTGCCAGACGGTGTCCATGATCTGGGCGCGATTGAGGATGCGGCCGGGTTTCTGGAGGAGCAGGGCGAGCAGCAGGTATTCGTAGCGGGTCAGGGCCAGCCACTGGCCGTGGTAGGCGATGCGCAGGCCGTCGGGGTCGATTTCGAATTTGGCCGATTTTTCGGGTTGACCGTGGGAATGTGCCTGTTCGCCGTTGGCGTGCCGGTTTTCCGGCTTGAGCCGGCGACTGATGGCGCGGATGCGCGAGGCGACCTCGCGCGGGCTGAAAGGCTTGGTGACGTAGTCGTCGCCGCCCAGTTCCAGCCCGACGATGCGATCCACCTCGTCGGCGCGGGCGGTCAGGAACAGCACGGGCACGTCGGAATGCCGGCGCAGGGCGCGGCAGACATCGAAGCCGGTCATGTCCGGCAGGCCGACGTCGAGGACGACGAAGTCGATGGTGTCGGTGGCCAGCCGGCTCAGCGCCTCGCTGCCGAGCGTGCAGCAATCGACGGTGAAACCCTCGGCGCGCAGGGCGTAGCTGAGCGTGTCGGCAATGGCCGGTTCGTCGTCGACGATGAGGATTTTCATGCGCGCATGATAATTCATCTGGTGCGGATCATGGATCGGCGGGCATCGTGGCGGACCTCCGCCTGTGCTGAGATTTTAAAATAGGCCGGTTTTCCCGGTTGACCGTAACAATCTGCTTTTCGCACCAAATAGCCCGAATGGCGAGGCTGTCCAGCCGGTTAGGGGAGCTTGGCGGTTTCGGGTAAAATCGCCGTTTTTTCCAGCAGCGTTTGCTGCCACTTGGCGCCAATTGACCATGACCCAGAACACTTCCCTCTCCTACCGTGATGCCGGCGTCGATATCGATGCGGGTGATGAACTCGTCGAACGGATCAAACCGCTCGCCAAAAAGACACTGCGCGAAGGCGTGCTCGGCGGTATTGGCGGTTTTGGTGCTCTGTTTGAAGTGCCCAAACGCTACAAAGAGCCGGTGCTGGTGTCCGGCACCGATGGTGTCGGCACCAAGCTGCGCCTGGCTTTCGACCTGAACCGCCACGATACCGTTGGCCAGGATCTGGTCGCCATGAGCGTCAATGACATTCTCGTGCTCGGCGCCGAATCGCTGTTTTTCCTCGATTACTTCGCCTGCGGCAAGCTCGATGTCGATACGGCGGCAGCTGTTGTCGGCGGCATTGCCAAAGGCTGCGAACTGGCCGGCTGTGCGCTGATCGGTGGCGAAACGGCCGAAATGCCGGGAATGTACCCGGCTGGCGAATATGATCTGGCCGGTTTTGCGGTTGGTGTCGTGGAAAAATCCAAGGCCATCGATGGCAAGTCCACGATTGTTCCGGGTGATGTAGTCCTCGGTCTGGCTTCCTCCGGCGCCCACTCCAATGGTTACTCGCTGGTCCGCAAGATCATCGAACGTTCCAATCCGGACATGAACGCCAAGTTCGATGGCGAGCGGACTTTGGCCGACGTCGTCATGGCGCCGACCCGCATCTACGTCAAGCAGGTGCTGGCGACGATGGAAAAGGTTGCGATCAAGGGCATGGCCCACATTACCGGTGGCGGCCTGCTCGAAAACGTGCCGCGCGTGCTGCCGGAAAACACCGTTGCCGAGCTGGAAAAGGCTGCCTGGCCGCGCCCCAAATTGTTCGACTGGATGCAGGCCGAAGGCAATGTGGCGGAGAACGAAATGCACCGCGTATTCAACTGCGGCATTGGTCTGGTCATTGTCGTTGCCGCGGCTGATGCCGACGCCGCCATGGCTGAACTGAAGGCGCAGGGCGAAGCGGTTTATCGCATCGGCAAAATTCGGGCCCGTCAGGGTGACGAAGCGCAGACGCTTGTCGTCTAAATGGCAGCACGGGGTCGCCACGCTGGTGTGCGGCCTGTTGTTGCTGAATGGCTCGTCGGCCGTCTGGGCGGCGAGCGAAAAATACTCGGGTAAATCCCCGAAAAAGACGGCTAAAACATCTCTGAATCAGGATTTGCCGTCTGCCGAAATCCTTCAGGCAGAGATCGCCGACAAAGAGACCATTGGTCTGCGTGGTCAGGCCAGTTTTTATGGTAATGGTTTTCAGGGGCGAAAGACTTCGACTGGCGAACGTTTCGACGTCAAACAATTTACCGCCGCCAGTAACCGCTTTGCGCTGGGTAGTATCGTTGCCGTCAGGCGGCTGGACAATGATCGCTGTGCCATCGTCAAGGTCAATGACCGTATGCACGCCAAGCATCGGCGCCGCGTGATTGATGTTTCTCGTGGCGTAGCGGAATATCTCGGCATGATTCAGGCGGGTGTGGTGTTGGTCCGGGTTGCGCCGCTGAAAATGGATGCGGCTACCCAGGGGGCGAGTGCCTGCCATGCAGCCTTTGACCCCGAGCCTGAACCTGATTCTGAGCCGCCGTGTATTGGTTGCGGTCAACAACCAAAACTGCCTGATTTTTTGAATTTGCCGGTTAACTGATTGATCCCATGAAAAAACCTGCCCGACTCATCGTTATTGCACTTGCGCTCGCCGGACTGGCTGGCCTTGGTTACGTTGCCTACAGCGCGAATCGAGCGCCCGGTGCTGGACCAGCAGCTCCCGCCGGGGCGCCGGGCAAGCCGGGGGGAGCACCGGGTGGCTTTGCGATGGCCGTGGAAGTGGCCAAAGTGGCGGCTTCTGATTTCTCTGATGAGGCGTCTGCGGTCGGCTCATTGAAATCGAATGAGTCGGTGCTGCTGCGTCCCGAAACGGCCGGGCGCATTGCGGCGATTGGTTTCAAGGATGGCGCGATTGTTGGCAAGGGCACGGTGCTGGTTACGCTGGATGCTGCCGTGCAGAATGCCGAGTTGCAGCAGGCCAAGGCCAATCTGGCGCTGGCGCAAACCAGTTTTCAGCGCAATCAGGAGCTGGTCGCCAAGAAATTCCTCAGCCAGCAGGCGCTGGATACTTCGTCGGCCAACCTGAAGGTGCAGCAGGCAACTGTGCAACTGGCTGAAGCCAAGCTGGCCAGAATGCTGGTCAAGGCCCCGTTCAACGGCATGGTCGGGTTACGTAATGTCAGTGTTGGCGACTACGTCAAGGAAGGTCAGGACCTGATCAATATTGAGGACATCGGCACCCTGCGCATGGACTTCAAATTGCCGGAAACCTATCTCGGCCGGGTGAGCAAGGGGCAGGCCGTTGAGCTGACCAGCGATGCCTTGCCGGGCCAGTCGTTCAAGGCCGTGCTCGATGCCGTTGATCCGCTGGTCGATCAGAACGGACGGGCGATTTCGGCCCGGGCGCGGCTGGATAACGCATCCGGCAAGCTGCGCCCCGGCATGTTTGTGCGTGTCCGTTTGCTGTTTGGTGAGCGCAAGGATGTCCTGATGGTGCCGGAACAAGCCATCGTGCCGGGCGCCCAGCCAGCGGTGTTCAAGGTGGTCGACGGCAAGGCGACACTGGCCAAGGTCAAAATTGGTGTACGGCGTGCGGCGCAGGTTGAGGTGGTTGAAGGCCTGGTGGCCGGCGATATCGTGGTCACTGCCGGCCAACTCAAGTTGCGTGAAGGTGCGCCGGTGCGGGCTATCGGCGACGGTGCTCCGCCAGCGCCGCCAGCCGCCGGAACGGCTGCAGCGAAATGAGGATTTCCGACCTCTGTATTAAGCGGCCGGTTTTTGCCACAGTGCTGTCGCTGGTCGTGATGCTGATCGGCATCGTTTCCTACGACCGTTTGCCGGTGCGCGAATACCCGAAGATCGACGAGCCGGTGGTGACGGTCGATACGACCTATCGCGGCGCTTCGGCGGAAATTATCGAGTCGCAGGTCACCAAGCCACTAGAGGATTCGCTGGCCGGGATTGAAGGCGTGGAAGTAATCACTTCGATTTCGCGCGCCGAAAACAGCCAGATTTCAGTCCGTTTCAAGCTCGAAAGAGCGCCGGATTCGGCGGCGGCCGATGTGCGCGACCGTGTTTCCCGCGTGCGCAACAAGTTGCCGGATGCGGTCGACGAGCCGGTGATCGCCAAAGTTGAGGCCGATGCCAATCCCATCATCTGGATTGCTTTTTCTTCCGACAAACATTCGGCGCTGGAAGTAACCGATGTTGCCAGCCGTATCGTCAAGCCGCGCTTGCAAACCCTGCCCGGTGCTGCCGATGTGCGGATTTTCGGTGATCGCAAATTTGCCATGCGCATCTGGCTCGACCGCCAGCGCCTGGCGGCTTATCAACTGACGCCGGCAGATGTTGAAGATGCCCTGCGCAAGCAGAATGTTGAAGTCCCTGCCGGGCGTATCGAGAGTCGCGACCGCGAATTTTCTGTGGTGGCCAATACCGATCTGAAGACAGCCGAAGAGTTCGGCCGCATCATCGTCAAGACTGCAAATGGCTATCCGGTGCGGGTCAATGACATTGCCCGGGTTGAAATTGGCGCCGCCTCCGAGCGCAGTTCGGTGCGTTTCAAGGGGCGTTCTGCGGTGGCGCTCGGCGTCATCAAGCAGGCAACGGCCAATCCGCTCGATCTCTCCAAGGCCTTGCAAAAAGAGTTGCCCAAGGTGACCAGCGAATTGCCGCCGGGCATGCGGGCCGACATTGCCTACGATTCATCAATCTTCATTGATCGTTCGATTCAAGCGGTATTCAAGACCATCGGCGAGGCCATCCTGCTTGTTTTGGCGATTATTTTCTTCTTCCTGCGCAATTTCCGGGCAACGCTGATCCCGCTGGTGACGATTCCCGTCTCGCTGGTCGGCGCCTTTGCCATCATGTTCATGCTCGGTTTCACGATCAACACGCTGACCCTGCTCGCGCTGGTGCTGGCGATTGGTCTGGTGGTCGATGACGCGATTGTCGTGCTGGAAAACATCTATCGCCATATAGAAGATGGCATGCCGCGCATGCAGGCGGCGTTGCAAGGTTCCAAGGAAATCGGCTTCGCGGTGGTCGCCATGACGCTGACGCTGGCGGCGGTTTATGCACCCGTAGCGTTTATGACCGGGCGTACCGGCAAGCTGTTCATCGAGTTCGCGTTAACCCTGGCCGGCGCGGTGCTGGTCTCCGGCTTTGTGGCGCTGACCCTGTCGCCGATGATGTGCTCGGTCTTGCTCAAGCATGAGGAAAAGCACGGCAAGGCTTTTATGCTGATTGAGCGCTTTTTGAACTGGCTAAATTCCGGCTATAAGCGGGTGTTGACCGCAACACTTAAGCAACGCTGGATCATCATCAGCGGTTTTGTCGCCGTGGCCCTCTCCTGTGTCGCGCTGCTCAATGTGCTCAAGTCCGAATTGGCGCCGGTTGAAGATAGAGGCGTGATCCTCGGTGTTTTCCTTGGTCCGGATGGTGCAACGCTGGATTACACCGACAAATACGCGCGCCAGATTGAAACCATCTACAGCCAGACCAAGGATGTTGAACGCTTTTTCGTAGTCGCCGGCAATCCGACGGTTAGCCAGGGCATCTCCTTCGTTGGCTTGACCGACTGGAACGACCGCACGCGCCGTTCGCCCGATATCGCCAAGGAGCTGTTCCCCAAATTCATGGGGATTCCCGGCGTTCTGGCTTTTCCGGTAACGCCGCCTTCACTCGGCCAAAGCCCGCGCGAACGGCCGGTCAATTTTGTGATTGTTACCTCGGCATCCTACGAGGAGCTACAGCAAGTCACCGGCCAGTTTCTCGGCGAACTGGCCAAAAATCCCGGCCTGACCAACGTCGATACCGATCTCAAACTCAACAAGCCGGAATTGTCGGTCGAAGTGAAGCGTGACAAGGCAGCCGACATGAGCGTCCAGGTTGAAACCATAGGCCGCACGCTGGAAACCTTCCTTGGCGGCCGTCAGGTGACGCGCTTCAAGCGTGATGGCGAGCAATACGATGTAATTGTTCAGGTGGCTGACGTTGACCGCAGAAACCCCAGCGACATCAGCGACATCTACGCCCGTGGCCGCGATGGCAGCATGATTTCGCTCGATAACCTGGTCAGCGTCAAGGAAACCATTGCGCCGCGCGAACTCAATCACTTCGGCCAGCGCCGTGCGGTGACCATCACCGCCAATCTGGCGCCGGGCTACACCATGGGCGAGGCGCTGACCAGTATGGATGCCATCGCCAACCAGATTCTGAAGCCGGGCTATGCCGTCGATTACAACGGCCAGTCACGCGAATTCCGCCAATCTTCCTCGTCGCTGGCCTTCACCTTCACGCTGGCCCTGGCCTTCATCTATCTGGTGCTGGCCGCCCAGTTCGAGAGCTTCCGCGACCCCTTCATCATCATGCTCACGGTGCCGCTCTCAATGGCCGGCGCCTTGCTGGCGCTGTGGCTAGCCGGGGGGACACTCAATGTTTATAGCCAGATCGGGTTGGTGACGCTGGTCGGACTGATCACCAAGCACGGCATCTTGATTGTCGAATTCGCCAATCAGCTGCAGGAGAAGGGCATCGAGCGTACTGAGGCGGTTATCGAATCAGCGACGCTGCGTTTGCGCCCGATCCTGATGACCACCGGTGCCATGGTGCTCGGTACCGTACCGCTGGCACTGGCCACCGGCGCGGGGGCGGAATCGCGGCAGCAAATCGGCTGGGTCATTGTTGGCGGCCTGCTGCTGGGCACCTTCTTCACGCTGTTCGTGGTGCCGACGGTTTATTCGCTGCTGGCGGCACGCAAGGAGTTGCACGTCGAAGACGCCGCCGTCGCCCGCTGATTTATTTGGGTATCCGAATTTTCCGGTGGACGGGCAAGGATTTTGGATAAGCTTTGTGCGCTGCGGAATTCATATGCCAAATAAAATATCGCAACTTGCTAGGTCCGAGTCCGGCCACAACCTGGCGGTCGCGGTTACGTTTCAATTTCTGCTGGTGGTGCGCCCCGTGATCGAGTTGAGTGGCCGGTATTCGGCGATCAAATTGATGACCTCACTGCCGCAACCCGGCCAAAACCAGCCGGTCGGAATGCTACTCCCATTCCGGACGCTCAATCAGATATGTCCTACATGCCGCCATTAGAAACGCCGACTTTTGGCAGGCTACGTCATAGCGCGAGAGATTTTCTTGCTAGGGGCGAAAATAGTCTCTTGCTGTCGTTCGGGGCCTATTCAGTCAATAGGCTGCCCTGTGTAGTCTACGAGGCGCTCGGAGATGTCTGCCAAGTTGATGCTAGCATTACCCTTGAGCTTTTCTGAAATCATCATTGTCGGATTTTAACGAGAGACCAGCCTCCAAATCTCCTAATTTTGCCGTTATGATAAAATCATTGAGAATGTTTTTCGAATGGTCACACACTTAATTTTCACATAGGGTCCTCATGGAAAAACAATTTAAACCATTGACAGCATTATTAATCGCTTCTGCCTTGACCCTGCCTTTCCTTGAGGTAGCGAGAGCTGAGGTATCACAGGAATCACTGAATTCCATCTCGATACCCAACAAAGTCGAGACGCCGATCGGGTCGCTTGATTTCTTCGACGGCGTGCCGTCGAAGGCAACGGCCGAAAAGGTCTACGATAACCTCGACCGCATGCGCGCCACAGGAGTGTTTCTCGACAATGTCGGCGCCGTATCGATGTACAGTGTTCGAACCGGTCTGGCCGATGCCGGGTCCAAGGGAGCGAACAGGATCGCCTTGTTCTCGCAATTGTTGGATTCGAAGACTCTGGTTGTCACCGCCAACACCTCGACTTTGTATGCCTACACCTATACCGATCTCGCTCAGGATGGCCCGACCGTCATCGAGGTCCCGCCCGGAATGCTCGGCTTTCTCGACGACGCCTGGCAGCGATTTGTTGGCAACATGGGAGTCACCGGGCCGGACAAAGGCAAGGGCGGCAAGTACCTCGTGCTGCCGCCCGGCTACACCGGCAAGGTTCCTCCGGGGTATTTCCTGCTCAAGCCGACGACGAACCGCAACTTCCTGTTCCTACGTGGTTCGATCAAGAACGGCCTGAAACCTGCGGTCGAGAACATCACCTCGAAGCTCAAGGTCTATCCGCTGAAGAACGCAACCAAGCCGACCCCAACCGAGTTCGTTGACATGTCCGGCAAGGCTTTCAACACCGTCTTCCCCAGCGACTTCAGTTACTTCGAAAACCTCAACCAGATCGTTCAGGAAGAACCGATCGATGCCATCAGCCCCGAGGTACGCGGCGCAATCGCCGCCATCGGCATCGTCAAGGGTCAGCCTTTCGCCCCCGATGCACGAATGAAAAAATTGTTGACCGAGGCTGCCATGCTTGGCAACGCCACGTCACGAGCCATCACCTACCACCCCAGATTTGCGGGCGTCAAGATATATCCGGACGACCCCAAGAGCGTCTGGTCCACGGCCTTCGCCAACAAGAACACCAGTTTTGAAGCCAATGGAGTGATGGGCTTGGACGCGCGCGTGCTCTACTACTTCAACGCCGGTGGCGTGACCCCTGCCATGGCCGCCACTCGCGCCGGCGAAGGTTCGGATTACGCCTTGGCGGTTCTTGATGCCAGCCAGCTGGCTTTTGACGGATCAAAAACCTACAAACTGCACTTGCCGCCGAATGTGCCGGTGAACGACTTCTGGGCTGTCACGATATATGACACGCAGACGCGCTCACAACTGCAGACCGGTCAGAAGTTCCCGACAGTTGGTAGCCAGACAGAAGGCATGAAGAAAAACGCCGACGGCTCGTACGACGTCTATTTCGCACCGAAGGCACCCGTAGGCATGGAAGGCAATTGGCTGCAGACAGTGCCGGGCAAGAGTTGGTTCACCATTCTTCGCATGTATGGCCCCTTGGAGCCGTGGATCAACAAGACTTGGCGGCCAAGCGAAATAGAACTGGTGAAATGAGTCAGCCAAGCTAACAAATCCATGCAGCGGCCACTGGGAACGCCATCCAAAAGTGGCCGCTCAGCATGCCTGAGGCATTGTTACAGTGAATAAATGATGGCAGGCTTTACGTATATTCACACCCTTACTTTTATCTCTTGAGGTCCCCATGAGAAAACAATTTAAACCATTGACAGCCCTGTTGGCCGCTGCCGTGTTGACCCTGCCCAGCCTTGAGGTCGCGAGAGCTGAAGTGCCGCAGAAATTGCCGACACCCATCGCGATACCTGACAATGTCAAGACGGCATTCGGGACACTGGAATTCTTTGATGGCGTGCCGACTGACGCCACTGTCGGAAAACTCTACGACAATATTGACCGGGCACGGGCAGTCGAAGTGTTTCTCGATAACGTCGGTGCACTATCGGTCTACAGCGTCATTGCCGGCAATGCGGGAATTGGTTTGAGCCAGCCCAATCAGATTGCCGTAGCTGAAAAACTGCTCGACTCGCACTCGCTGTACTTGACCGGAAATACTTCCACGATGTACTCGATTGGTCATCTCGACCTTGACAAGTATGGTCCGACGGTCGTGGAAGTGCCGCCTGGCATGCTTGGCATGCTTGACGATGCATGGATGCGATTTGTGGGTGATTTCGGGGTAGTCGGCCCGGACAAGGGCAAGGGCGGAAAGTATCTTGTTCTGCCGCCGGGTTATGCCGGCGAGGTGCCCAAGGGTTACTTTGTACTCAAGGCGCCAACTTTCAGCAACTGGTTCTTCATGCGCGGTTCGATTGCCGACGGTCTGGCGCCGGCGTTGAAGAACATCAAGGACCACCTGAAAGTTTACCCGCTCAAGTTGGCAGGTCAGCCGCCCGCCACTGAATTCGTGAACATTACCGGCAAGAGTTACAACACGGTTGCCCCAAGCGACTACAGTTATTTCGAGGCCCTCAACAATATTATCCAGAAAGAGCCCATAGAAGCGCTGGGTAGTGAATCTCGTGGGCTGCTTGCCGCGATTGGCATTGTCAAAGGCAAGCCATTCAATCCAGACGAAAGGATGAAACGCTTGCTCAGCGAAGCTGCAGTGATCGGCGATGCCACGGCACGTGCCGCGTTGTACAGCCCACGCCAAAAAGGCTATTTCATATACCCCGACAGTGACAGCTCCTGGGTCATGGGCTTTGCCAATAAGGATGTGTTTTTCGAAGTTGAAGGAGCGCGCAACCTAGATGCCCGTACCAGTTTCTATTTCGGATATACCGGGGTGACTCCAGCCATGGCAGTTACGCATCCAGGCGCCGGTTCTGACTACGGCATTGCTTTCAAGGATGCCCAGAAGAAAGCATTCGATGGCTCTAAAACCTACAGGTTGCACCTACCACCGAATGTTCCTGTAAATAACTTCTGGGCCGTCACTATGTATGACACCCAAACTCGCTCCATGCTGCAGACCAGCCAGCCTTTCCCCTCGGTTGGGAGCCAAAGCAAAGGATTCCAGAAAAATGCCGACGGCTCGTACGACGTCTATTTCGCGCCGAAGGCGCCGGTAGGCAAAGAGGGTAACTGGCTGCAAACGGTACCGGGCAAGAGCTGGTTCACCATCCTGCGCATGTACGGTCCGCTGGAGCCGTGGATCAACAAGACTTGGCGGCCAAGCGAAATAGAACTGGTGAAATGAGTCAGCCAAGCTAACAAATCCATCCAGCGGTGCCACAAATGTTGCCCGCTGATGGATCGTGTTAAACGTTTGCCTCTGAGAACGCCGAAGGTCTGAAAGTCCGCATTGGCGATTGGTTATTTTAACTTTTGGACACGGTCGAAAATAGTGGAATAGTTGATTTCTACGCTTGCGACAACCCCACTTCGGTGGATGTCGATAGGAGATCACATGCGTAGGGTAATAAATGGACTGGTTGCCGGCTGTATCCTTGCAGTCGCTTCGGGCAATGCCTTTTCTGACGAAAGCGCTGTTCCGTTCTGGCTGTCAGGCCAATATGCCAGCCTGTCGCAACCCGCACTCAGCGGATCGCGCAACGACAACGTGTCTGGCGGCACCGATCTCTACCCGTCAGCTAGTTTGGCGTGGAACAACGGCAACCACAATTGGATGAGCTACATCACGGGTGATATTCCGGTGGGCACCTACGACCCAACCGCACTGTCCAACTTGGAGATAGGAGCCTTGTCCAATGAGGTATGAGCCTGAACGAGGGCTGTATTTCCATCGAGAAGTGAGCCTTAGGCGATAAATTCTAGGCTGAATTGAGAAGTGGGTTGATCATCGAAAGGATGGTGATCAACATGAACGAAACACGGCTGCGCACGATTGAGCAGATCGAACAATTTCTCAGCACCAGCGAGCAAATCGCGTTTGCAGCGCACGGGGACGACAGCGACCGCATGAACACATCAGTCGGGTACTCAAGCGCTTCGACTTTCCCCAGCGGAGCAAACGAGAGCGTGGTGTGCTGCGAGTGTATCTGCAACGCACCACCGGCTGCAGCCGTGCGCAGGTCACCCGTCTGGTTACCCAGTGGCATGACAACCGTTTGGCGGCCGTACCACTGAAGAAGCGTTATCGGGCACCAGTCGTTCCCTTTGCGCGCAAGTACAGCCGCCGCTGCATGCTGGACGTTGAAGGTCCGCTTTCCAAAAGTCTGAAGGTCGCCTTTGGGCACCGAGCTGCCTCTGGGGTTGCAAATCCCATGTCGGAATTACAGGCATATTTGCTCGGTGCACAATAAATTGACCACAATGCTCATGCAATTCGAGGCACGTTGATCAAACCAGTCCGTCCGCCGGAAAATCCGGATACCCATTTATTTTGAAGTTCCCTGGCGCGTACCAAGCACGAGGGGGAAATCGGGAACGCCATTGGGGACGATGGTCACCGGCGACTGAGCGCCTTCGGTCAGGCTTTTGACCCGTTCCGAAAGGTAAAGATCAAGCATCTTGTGGGTGACGCGTCCCGATTTGTTGAAGTCAGCGCGACCGCCCAGCCCCTCAAGGATGGCCTTGGTGAAGGCGCCATTGCCCCATTCCGATGACTCCTGAGCATACTGGCGGCCGGTGGCGGCGGCGAAGACGATGACGCCGTTGTCGGCGCTCGACAACTCGTTAACCACCGCTGTGGTATCGGCACGAATAGCGCGCAGCCCCGTACCCAGCACATTGCCGGCGTGGCAGGTATCGATAAAGAACAACGCTTTGCCGGGCAATGAAACCAGGGTGTTGCGAATTTCGGTGAAGATCACGGCGGTGCGTTTCAGGCGTTTCACATCGACGTCCTGCGGCAAATAATAATAGACGCCGTCGGCGTCGTTTACCCCATGCCCGGCGAGGAAAACGATGGCTACATCGCGTGCTGTGAGTTCGCGGCGTATCCACTCCAGAGCATCGAGAATGTCGTCCCGCTTGGCGCTAGCGTCAGTCAGGTTGCGCACGGTGACCTTGCGGTAAAGCCCGCCCTCCTGCGCTTTCAGGAAATTGCTCAAATCCCGCGAGTCCTTGGCGGCAAATTCCAGACGAATCGAGGGGTCGTTGTAGTTGCTGACACCGATGGCCATGACATAAAGCGCCGGGCGCAGGTCGGGGCCGCTGCTTGGCGGCGCGGCTGGGGGTTCAGGCTCCGCCGTTTTTCCTGATCTGATATGGAGCGCGGCCTCGGGCGAAACACCATGCTTGTTTTCGGCAAAAGTCAGGATTTTTGACTCCCCGGCCGGGAGTGAAATCGGTAGTTCGTAGATGTTTTCGCCGGGCTGAGTACCGGGCGATGAGGCCAGGGAAGAGAGTGATGGCAGCTGAACCAGTTGACCATTCACCCGCGCCAGTAATTTGTTGGCCGGTGGATCGGCAGTGCTGCGTACGGCGAGGCGAATGATGACCTTGTTGCCGGAGATGCTGCTCATGTCTTCGGGCCCCACAATGCGCACGGTCGGCGGCAGGCGTTCGGGGATAGGGGCCTTGGCCTCCGTCCGCCCGCCTTCGCGAGTGAGGGTGGCGAGTGCTGCTTCCACGCTACCTTTGTTGACCACTTCACTGATCAGGTCCGGCCGGTAATACTCGCTACGAAAGCGTGAAGCCGGGTAGAAATCTGCCGCCTGCTTGTCTCCCCGATCAAGCTGCCAGCCGACCAGATCCTCACCGCCGGGGCTTGCTGCAAAGTATCCGGCGGGGGTCCATGCCACCCAGCGTCGACCATCGGGGTGCGGGAAAACGGCCAGTTGCTCGCTGCCGTCCTGTAGGCGATACCAGCGCAGCGTGCCGTCGCTGAATGCCGCAACCAGCCAGCGCCCGTCATCACTCAGATTAACCTGCCATGGCGTGCCGGGGGCTGGGGTGCGCCAGCGTTCTCTCGCGCTACGGTCATAAAGCCGCAGATTGTGGTTGGTAGCGATGGCGACCTGGTCGCCGCTCTTGGCAACGGCAGCCGACAGTGACCATTCGCCGGCATCGAGATTGATGGTTTTGCCATTGATTTGTGGCCGCTGCTGTTCGAACCAGTTGTCCACATTGGTCTTGCCGGCCATTGTGCGTGCTGCCTGCCATTCCTTTCTGGCCTTGGCCCAGGCGGTTTGCCGGGTATCGAAAGCGGCCTCACTGGCCTCGCCCAGCAAATCACGGAAGGCAAGGGCGCTGGCATCCGGCGCCAGCCGGAACTTGCTGCGCAGGTTGCGGAAATCCAGCGCGGCGCTAGTGACTGCGATCAAACTCTGCTCTTGTGCACTGAGCAGGCCCCAGACAGGGTCGGCGGCAGCGTAGAGCAGCCTGCCGTCGGTGCTGCTCTGCAAGGCGGTAATGGTATTGCTGGATACTGCGGTGCAGCTTGGGTTTGCTTGGCCGCCATTCGGCCAGTTGCACACCGCGAAACGACCTTTTTCATCGGTCCACGCACCGGCTGCGAAGATACGCTTGCCATCAGCTGACCAGGCGACTGCGTTGAGGCCGCGATTTTGCGTGCTGTTCGGCGGTGCCAGGATCATCCGAGTTTTCAGGGTGGCCGGATCAATCAGTGCAACGCTTGCCTGATCCGAGGCACCTGCTGCCAAGGTCTTGCTATCCGGTGAAAAGGCCAGCCCATGTGGCGTGCCGGCACCAGCGGGCACTGCGCTGAGGCGCAAATCCACCCCTTTGCTATTGCTCTGATAGGCACGCAAATAGCCATCGGCGGTGCTGACGACAAGTTGCTTGCCATCAGCCGACCAGGCGCTGGCATTGACCTCGGTTGAGTAATCCGCATCCCCCTTCAATTCGCGCACACTCTGCCAGCCATCGCTGCTG
>CAXYZX010000005.1:0-36760 GCA_964293845.1 uncultured Dechloromonas sp. | reverse complement strand
GCAAAACTGGTGTGCCCGGAGGGACTCGAACCCCCGACCTGCTGCTTAGAAGGCAGCTGCTCTATCCAGTTGAGCTACGGGCACATGAGGGTAAAACCAGAAAGGATATGGTCGGGGCGGTGGGATTCGAACTCACGACCCTCTGCTCCCAAAGCAGATGCGCTACCAGACTGCGCTACGCCCCGACACGAGAACAGTATTCTAGCACCCCTCGGAAAACCGCACCAGATCAAGAGCCTATCTTTTTGAAATAAAGATTTCTTGCACAAATCCTCGAATCCTGATATTTAATCGCCCTTTTGGTATTTGGGCGAATAATCAAAATGGCAGAAGAACTGCTCCATAAGCACTTTCCTCCGTACGAACCTAAAAAGGGCGAGGACTACATGAGCGCGAAACAACTCGCGCATTTCCGCAAGATTCTTGAGACGCTCAAAAAGGAGTTGAGCGAGGATATTGACCGCACGGTGCACACCATGCAGGACGAGGCAACCGTATTTGCCGACCCCAATGATCGCGCCAGTCAGGAGACTGACATCGCTATCGAACTGCGCAATCGCGATCGCGAACGCAAACTCATCAAGAAGATTGATGAAACACTGGCCAGCATTGACAGTGAGGATTACGGCTTTTGCAACAAATGTGGCGTAGAAATTGGTATCAAGCGCCTGGAGGCGCGTCCGACCGCAACGCTGTGCATTGATTGCAAGACGCTGGACGAATTGAAGGAACGGCAAATGGCGAAGTAATTCGCTATTTCGGCTGTTGCGGTCAACGCATTTTTGACTGCAAAAAATCAAAGGGCACCGCAAGGTGCCCTTTGTGTTTGTTACGCAGTGATTCCCGCCGCTGCAGGAATCACCGATTACCTCTTTACTGCTGAGCCGGTACAGCAGCAGTGCCTTCTTCTGCTGCAACTGCCTTCATCGACAGCTTGACGCGGCCGCGGTCATCAGTCTCGAGAACCTTGACGCGTACAACTTGGCCTTCCTTGAGGTAGTCCTCAACCTTGGCGACACGCTCCTGGGCGATCTGGGAGATGTGCAACAGACCATCCTTGCCCGGCAGCACAGAAACGATTGCACCGAAATCAAGAATTTTCAACACGGTACCTTCGTAGATCTTGCCGATCTCAACTTCAGCCGTAATCGCATCAATACGAGCACGGGCAGCCGCAGCGGCTTCGCCACTGCTTGAGGCAATGGTGATGGTGCCGTCGTCCTGGATATCGATCGTGGTGCCGGTTTCTTCGGTCAGGGCGCGGATAACAGAACCGCCCTTGCCGATGACATCACGGATCTTTTCCGGATTGATCTTGAAGGTGTACAAACGCGGTGCGTAGGCCGACATTTCTTCACGCGGGCCGGCGGCAGCTTCCTGCATCAGATTCAGGATATGGATGCGGGCATCCTTGGCCTGAGCCAGCGCAACCTGCATGATTTCCTTGGTGATGCCCTGGATCTTGATGTCCATCTGCAGCGCGGTGATACCGGCCGTCGAACCAGCGACCTTGAAGTCCATGTCGCCGAGGTGATCTTCGTCGCCCAGGATATCGGTCAGCACGGCGAAACGGTTTCCATCCTTGATCAGACCCATGGCGATACCGGCAACGTGTGCCTTGAGCGGCACGCCGGCGTCGAGCAGGGCCAGACAGCCACCGCAAACGGAAGCCATCGACGAGGAACCGTTGGATTCGGTAATTTCCGAAACCAGGCGCATCGAGTAGGAGAAGTCTTCCGGCTTCGGCAGCACGGCGAGCAGCGCGCGCTTGGCGAGACGACCGTGGCCGATTTCGCGACGCTTCGGCGTACCGACACGACCGCATTCGCCGGTGGCGTACGGGGGCATGTTGTAGTGCAGCATGAAGCGATCGCGGTATTCACCAGCCAACGCGTCGATGATCTGTTCGTCGCGGTTGGTTCCGAGCGTGGCAACAGCCAGCGCCTGGGTTTCGCCACGGGTGAACAGAGCCGAACCGTGGGTGCGCGGCAGGACGCCGGAACGCATGGTGATCGGACGCACGGTGCGCGTGTCGCGACCATCAATACGCGGGGCACCGCTCAGGATACGGCCGCGCACGATGGAAGCTTCGATCTCGTGGAACAGGTTGCCGACGGTGTTTTCGTCCGGAGCACCCTCGCCTTGGCACAGGGCGGCAATGGCTTCAGCACGGATGACCTTGACGGCCTGGCTGCGCGTTTGCTTGACGGTGATGCTGTAGGCTTCTTCGAGCTTGGCGCTGACCAGAGCGGACAGGCTGGCAACCAGCGCTTCGTCCTTCGGCGCAGCTGACCATTCCCATTCCGGCTTGCCGGCTTCTTCAACCAGTTCGTTGATGGCGTTGATCGCCTTCTGCATTTCGGTGTGACCGAAAACAACAGCGCCGAGCATGATTTCTTCGGACAGCTGGTCGGCTTCGGACTCAACCATCAGCACGGCAGCTTCAGTACCGGCAACGACGAGGTCGAGCTGGCTACCCTTAAGCTGGCTCAAGGTCGGGCACAGGACGTACTGACCGTCAATGTAACCGACTCGGGCAGCACCGATCGGGCCGTTGAACGGCACGCCGGAGATGGCCAGGGCGGCGGAAGCGCCGATCAGCGCCGGGATATCGGAATCAACTTCCGGGTTCAGCGACATCACGGTGGCGATGACCTGGACTTCGTTGTAGAAGCCTTCCGGGAACAGCGGACGGATCGGGCGATCGATCAGGCGGCAGGTCAGGGTTTCCTTTTCGGAAGGACGGCCTTCGCGCTTGAAGAAGCCACCGGGGATACGGCCAGCAGCATAGGTCTTTTCCTGGTAATCAACGGTCAGCGGGAAGAAATCCTGACCTGGTTTGGCATTCTTGGCGGCCACAACGGTGACCAGAACCACGGTTTCTTCCATGGAAACGAGGACTGCACCACCAGCCTGGCGAGCAATTTCACCGGTCTCGATAGTGACTTGATGTTCGCCATAGGCGAAAGTCTTTTTCACGACATTAAACATAATTCCCTTTCACACTCAACAATTTAGCTTCAACACACAACACAACAAAAAAAGAAAAAAGCGGCCGGGAAAATTCCGGGCCGCTTCTTCGGGGCTTCGGTCTGAATTACTTCCGCAGACCGAGACGGGTAATCAATGTGCGGTAGGCATCAACGTTCTTACCCTTGAGATAATCGAGCAGCTTGCGACGCTGATTGACCATACGCAACAGACCACGACGTGAGTGGTGATCCTTCTTGTGCTCTTTAAAATGGGGGGTCAGATCGTTGATACGTGCGGTCAGCAAAGCGACCTGCACTTCAGGAGAACCAGTGTCGCCCTTGGCGCGCTGGAAATCGGCGACGACGCCGGCTTTGATTTCGGCTGTAAATGCCATTTCAAACTCTCTTTCATGTAAAAGCGCAGCCCCAGTTTGATAGAGCCAGCGCCAAGTTAAAATATTTCGCTCCGTTGGCAACGAAGAGGGCAGGATTATAACCGCTTAAATAGCTAATTGCACCAGACGTTTTGGCCAAAGGCGGCCATCAGAACCCGGCTCGCCGACACCGATCAGACGGCCATCGGCGTAGACCCGGATTTTTCCGTCCAGTTCATTTGGCCGCTCAATCGGATTGCCGTGGCTGAAGCGCTCTGCCGCCTCACCTTCAATCATCATTTTCGGCAAACTGAGCAGCAAGGCATCAACTGGTTGCAGTCGTTCCAGGCGCTGGCTCTCGTCCTGTGCCTCGAGTTCAGCCAGTGAGACTGAATTAGTCAGATTGAGATCCGCGATCTCCGTACGGCGCAATGCCGTCAAATGTCCA
The DNA here is from genome assembly GCA_964293845.1 of uncultured Dechloromonas sp. Taxonomy (GTDB): domain Bacteria; phylum Pseudomonadota; class Gammaproteobacteria; order Burkholderiales; family Rhodocyclaceae; genus Azonexus. The sequence goes on along the minus strand of CAXYZX010000005.1, from coordinate 32,966 downwards.
CCACAACCAAGCGCATCACCAATATCGGAGGCCAAAACGCGAATGTACGTCCCCTTGCTGCAGGAGACGCGCAAATTCAGGGTATCTCCGGTAAATGCCAACACCTCTAGCGAATATATCGTCACCGCCCGGGCTTCACGTTCGACCACAATGCCCTGGCGCGCCAATTCATAGAGCGGGCGGCCATCGCGCTTGAGCGCAGAATGCATGGGTGGAATTTGCTGAATGGCACCAGTGAATTGCGGCAAAACCCGAAAAATATCGTTTTCTGCGACGTTGACCGTAGCAGTTGCGATCACTTTGCCTTCGGCATCACCCGAATCGGTGGTAATACCAAATTTAACAACAGCCTCGTAAGTCTTGTCAGCATTCAGCAGATCTGCCGAAAACTTGGTAGCCTCCCCAAAGCACAATGGCAAGAGACCGGTCGCCATCGGGTCAAGGGTACCCGTGTGCCCCCCCTTGGCTGCCGAAAAGAGACGCCGCACTTTTTGCAACGCATCATTTGAGGTCAGACCAATGGGTTTATCGAGCAGCAACACCCCATCAACCTGCTTCCAAGCCTTTTTTACTTGCATGGAGAAACTCAATCTTCCGGCGTCAGGTCGCTAAGCGCGTTGGCTTCGTTGATCAATAGAGAGAGACTGGCGCCACGCTCAATTGAGTTGTCGTATACGAAATGCAATTCAGGCAAGGTATGAATATGTATCCGTCGCCCAAGTTCGCGCCGCAAAAAACCAGAAGCCCGCTTCAATCCAACCTGAATTTCTTCCAGATGCTCAGATTGCAGAGTCGTAAAAAAGACCTTGGCATGCGCATAATCCGGCGTCAATTGAACATCGGTCAGGCTAATCATGCCAACTCGCGGGTCTTTCAACTCACTGCGAATCAGATCGGCCAGATCGCGGCGTATTTGCTCCGCGACCCGGTCACTACGTTGAAAATTTTTCTTCTTCATTAAAGCGAACGTGCCACTTCCTGAATTTCGTAAACTTCAAGCTGATCGCCTTCCTTGATGTCGTTATTATTCTTTAGCGACATACCAAATTCGAAGTTGCTACGAACTTCCTTGACGTCATCCTTGAAGCGCTTGAGCGAGTCCAACTCACCATCCCACATGACAAGATGGTTACGCAACAAACGGACACGGGAGCTACGCTTGATAATGCCTTCCAGCATGTAGCAACCAGCGATCGCACCTACCTTGGAGTTATGGAAGACCTGGCGAATTTCGACCATACCGGTAACCTGCTCACGCTTTTCAGGCGACAGCATGCCGGAAAGGGCTGCCTTGACTTCATCGACTGCGTCGTAAATCACGTTGTAGTAGCGGATATCGACACCGAAGGTTTCGGCCAGTTTGCGCGAACCAGCATCAGCACGGGTATTGAAGCCGATAATGACCGCGCCGGAAGCCTGCGCCAGATTGACGTCGGATTCGCTGATCGCACCGACCGCACCGTGAATAACGTTGACTCGAACTTCCTCGTTGGCCAGCTTGGAGAGCGTCTGAACGAGGGCCTCCTGAGAACCTTGAACGTCCGCTTTGACGATGAGAGCCAATGTCTTGATTTCGCCCTCTTCCATCTGTTGGAACATATTTTCGAGCTTGGCCGCCTGCTGCTTGGCCAATTTGACGTCACGGTACTTGCCTTGACGGAAGAGCGCGATTTCGCGCGCCTTCTTTTCGTCAGCCAGAACGATAGCTTCTTCACCTGCAGCCGGAACATCCGACAAACCGAGAATTTCTACCGGAATTGAAGGCCCTGCTTCGTTGATAGGCTTGCCATTTTCATCGAGCATGGCACGCACACGACCGGAGACCTGGCCTGCCAAAATAATATCGCCGCGACGCAAGGTACCTGATTGAACCAGCATGGTTGCGACTGCACCACGTCCCTTGTCGAGACGTGCTTCAATGATCAAACCCTTGGCCGGTGCATTTCTCTGCGCGGTCAACTCAAGCACTTCAGCCTGAAGCAGAACCTGTTCGAGAAGTTCGTCAATACCGGTACCCTTCTTGGCTGAAACCGGCACGAACGGGGAGTCGCCACCGTACTCTTCAGGAATGACGCCTTCAGCGACCAGTTCCTGTTTGACACGATCCATATTGGCATCGGGCTTGTCCATCTTGTTCACCGCAACCACCAAGGGTACACCAGCCGCCTTGGCGTGATGAATCGCTTCCTTGGTCTGCGGCATCACACCGTCATCAGCCGCAACAACCAGAATCACTATGTCGGTCGCCTTGGCACCACGGGCGCGCATCGCCGTAAAGGCCTCGTGACCCGGTGTGTCGAGGAAGGTAACCATGCCACGGTCGGTTTCAACGTGATAAGCACCGATATGCTGAGTAATGCCACCCGCTTCACCCGCTGCCACCTTGGCACGCCGAATGTAGTCAAGCAACGAGGTCTTGCCGTGGTCGACGTGACCCATGACGGTAACCACTGGAGCGCGCGACTCAAGCGGTACATCCTTGTGGTCGCCACCCTGAGTAACTTCGAGGAAGGCATCCGGATCATCCAGCTTGGCAGCAACCGGCGTATGGCCCATCTCCTCGACCACAATCATCGCCGTTTCCTGGTCCAGAACCTGGTTGATGGTGACCATTGAGCCCATTTTCATCATCACTTTGATGATTTCGATGGCCTTGACCGCCATCTTGTGCGCCAGGTCGGTAACGGAAATCGTTTCCGGCACATGAACCTCACGCACCATCGGCTCGGTCGGCGCCTGGAAACTACCTTGACCATCATCGGACTTATTGCTTCCACCACCATGCTTCTTGTGGCCTTGGCGCCCAGACTTCCAGGAACTACCGGTATCTGAAGAGCGTGTCTTGATACCCGGCTTTTTCTTGCCATCATCCGCTCGGGCGTTGCCACCCTTCTTGGCATCCTTGCCTAGCGCATCGGCCTTTTTATGTAATGTGCCTTTTTCGGTAGCAGGCGCCGGCGCCGGTACCTTGGCCTGAGTTGCTGCCACTTGCTTGGCCTGCTCAGCTGCCTGTGTGGCAGCCACAGCCGCTGCCTCAGCCTCGCGACGCTGACGGATAACAGCAGCTTCGCGCTCCTGTTTTTCACGCATTTCTCGCGCCTGACGCTCCAGCAATTGGTGGTGGCGGCGATCATGCTCATCTCGGAACTGACGCTCGCCACTTGCAGGGGCGGTAGTCAGGACTGGCTTGGCGATCGGCTGCGGCACCACTTCGATAACCGGAGCGACCACGGGAACCTCAACGACGGGCTCAACCACGACGACCGGTGGCACTTCAACCACTGGAACCTCCGGGATCACCACGACCGGCTCTTCGATTACCGGCTCTGCCACAACGACTGGCGGCAACTCAACGGCAGCCTCAATCACCGGCACTTCGTGCTCGATCTCGTCGGCTACGGAATCAAGCGGCAATTCCATTACCTGCTCAGCGCCATGTTCACGCTTGACCAGTACGCGCTTCTTGCGCACCTCGACCTGCACGGTGCGGGCGCGACCATGAGCATCAGTGGCCTTGATTTCAGATGTTTGCTTGCGTGTCAGGGTGATTTTGGCTTTTGATTCGTCACCATGCGCACGGCGCAGATAATCGAGCAGCTTGGCCTTATCCTGATCAGTCAGGGCGTCATTGTTTCCCTGTTTGCCAACACCGGCCTTGCCCAATTGCTCAAGCAGTGCCGTCACCGGCATTTTCAGTTCAACAGCGAATTGCGATACAGTTGTTGCGGACATACGTTGCTACCTCCCGCTCACTCGAACCAGTGAGCCCGTGCCTTAAGAATAAGTTCTTTGGCACGTTCGTCATCAATGCCGGTCATTTCCGTGAGTTCATCTACCGCCAACTCGGCGAGATCTTCACGGGTCTTGACACCATTTCCAGCCAGTTTAGCGGCCAGCTCCTTGTTCATACCCTCAAGACTGATCAGATCGTCAGCCACGTTCTCGAGTTGCTCTTCGGTAACAATGGCTTCGGTCAACAACACGTTGCGGGCACGATTACGTAACTCATTGACGGTCTCTTCATCAAGACCTTCAATTTCAAGCATTTCGGCGAGTGGCACATAAGCCACCTCTTCCAGCGTAGAGAACCCCTCGTCGATTAGCAAATCGGCAAGTTCCTCATCGATGTCCAGTTTCTCGATGAACGCAGCACGCGTCACGGTATGCTCGGCATCCGACTTCTTGGCCGATTCATCCTGCGTCATCAAATTAATCGTCCAACCCGTCAGCTCTGAAGCCAGGCGAACGTTTTGACCATTACGACCGATAGCGATGGCCAGATTATCTTCATCAACCACCACTTCCATCACATGCTTTTCCTCATCAACCACGATCGAGGAAACCTCTGCGGGCGACAGGGCACCTATAACGAATTGCGCCGGATCAGCTGACCACAGCACGATGTCGATATTCTCGCCACCAACTTCATTACGTACAGCAGTGACGCGTGAGCCGCGCAAACCAACGCAAGTCCCGATTGGATCAACACGCGGATCGTTCGATTTAACGGCAATCTTGGCACGCAGACCGGGGTCACGAGCACAAGCCTTGAGCTCCATCAAACCATCGGAAATTTCAGGCACTTCGATATCGAACAGGCGAATAATGAATTCCGGTGCAGTACGCGACAAAACAATCTGCGGACCACGAGCATTCCGATCAATACGCAGCAGATAGGCGCGAATACGGTCGCCAACGCGCAAATTTTCTTTGGGAATCATCTGGTCGCGCGGCAGCAGGGCTTCAATCTTGCCAGCCTCAACAATGGCGTTGCCACGCTCCATGCGCTTAATGGTACCGAAAACAACACTTTCCTTGCGATCGAGGAAGTCTGAAAGAATCTGCTCACGCTCGGCATCACGGATCTTCTGGAGAATGACCTGCTTGGCAGCCTGAGCACCAATACGACCGAAATCAATCGCTTCCTGCGGCTCTTCAAGGGTGTCGCCACACTCTATTTCTGGATCATCCTTTTGCGCCTCGGAAAGCGGCTTTTCCATGTATTCATTGACGTATTCGTTATCGGGCACAACCTGCCAACGACGAAAGGACTCGTAACTTCCGGTAGCGCGATCGATGGCGACCCGAACATCGGCCTCATCATGGATACGCTTCTTGGTCGCGGATGAAAGCGCCAGTTCAAGGGCACCAAAAACAATGTCCTTGCTGACGTTTTTTTCGCGGGCCAAGGCATCGACCAGCAGCAGAATTTCACGGCTCATGAGCTAAAACCTCCTAGTCCTTCAGTCGAATTTTGGCACTAGGCGTGCCTTTTCGATATTATTAAATTCGAGTTCCACATCTTCTTTTTCGAGGCGCAGACCCACTTTGCCATCTTTGCAACCCAGCAACTCGCCCTGAAAATTGCGGCGTGCCGCATGCGGAATACGGAGCTTGATCTGGATATCTTGGCCAGCAAAGCGCTCAAAGTCAGCAGCTTTTTTGACCACACGATCAAGACCGGGTGAAGAAACTTCAAGGCGGTCAAAATCAACGTTTTCAACCTCGAAGACGCGTGTCAATTGATTGGATACCTTGGCGCAATCTTCAACATCGATACCGCTCTCTTTATCGGAATCAATGAAGACGCGAATCGTGCGACCACGCGGCGACATCTCGACATCGACGAGTTCGTAACCAAGACCGACAACGGTCGTTTCAAGCAGGGTGTTTAAATCCATAGCCACAAATAAAAAATGGGCGAAACGCCCACCACAGTAAAAAACGATGCCTCGTCAGAAACGACGAGAGGAACAAACCCGTGAATTATAACGAGTTTATTCCCTTCGGTAAATGAATCTAGGTCTCTTTATGCGCTCTCTTCAGGCGCATTGGCCGCTCTGATTGACTTTTCCAGTTCACGGACGAAAGCTTTGACTTCCTCTTCGGCCAGTTCCTTTGTCATACCGCGCTTGAGTTGCGGTGGCAAGCCAATCGGGCCGTAGCGCACACGAATCAGGCGACTGACCGTACAACCGACGGCTTCAAACATACGGCGCACCTCTCGGTTTCGGCCCTCAAAGAGCGCGACGCGATACCAATGATTGGCCCCCTCGCCGCCGCCATCCTCGAATCGTGCAAAATTTGCCACACCGTCTTCAAGCTCAACCCCTCTGGTCAATTGCTGCTGAGCATCAAGCGTCACTTCGCCGAGAACGCGCACGGCGTATTCGCGAACCAGCTCGGAACTGGGATGCATCAACTTGTTGGCCAGCTCACCTGAAGTAGTAAATAACAGCAAGCCGGAGGTATTGAAGTCGAGTCGCCCGACATTGATCCAGCGCCCGCCACGTACTCGAGGCAGCGCGGAAAATACCGACGGACGACCATCTGGATCATCGCGTGAAACGATCTCTCCTTCCGGCTTGTGATACATCAATACGCGCGGCGTCCGTGTGCTGACAAAACGCGTGTTGATCAGCCGACCACCAATCTTGACCTTATCGGATGGAACCACCGATTGACCGATAGTCGCCACGACACCATTGATAGTGATCCGCCCGGCCGTAATCCATTCTTCCATTTCACGACGCGAACCAACCCCCGCCTGCGCCAACACCTTCTGCAAACGCTCAGGCTTGGCTTCAATAATCGGCTTGCCGTTGCGACCAACGCTGCCACGATTGGCGCGGCCTGTTTGCGGTACAACGGGGCGACGACGTGGTTTGGCTTCAGCGGGAACAGGTGCTTCGCCGACTGCTTCAACCCGCTGCCGTGATCCTCGACCACGTGGTATCTCACTGGTGTTGCGGTCAACGCCATGTTCCGGCCGTTTTTTTTCAAATCCACCATCGCCTTGTTTTGGCGACTGGCGAAGTGGTGTTCGTTTAGTTTTCATGTTTCAGCTCCAGTGTCTGGCTGATTTGTTCCAACGGCGGCAGTTCGCTGACGCTACGCAAGCCCAGATCATCAAGAAATTGTTTGGTCGTGGCAAACAGTGCCGGCCGACCGGGGGTATCACGATGCCCGACAACGTCGATCCAGCCGCGCTCTTCAAGTGTCTTTACAACATTACTATTCACCGCTACGCCGCGAATTTCCTCAATATCACCGCGCGTTACCGGCTGACGATAAGCAATGATAGCCAGTGTTTCCAGCATAGCCCGGGAATACTTGGGCGGCTTTTCCGGATTCAGCCGATCCAGATAAGGCAAGTACTCTGCCCGCGTCCGGAAACGCCAGCCGGAAGCCAACTGTATCAGTTCGACCGGTCGTTCAGCCCAATCCTCGCGCAATTCATCAAGCAATTTGCGCAAAACATCAGTCGACAACTCATCGTCGAACATCTTGCGTAGCACAAGTGGTGTAATCGGCTCCCGTGCGGCGAGCAAGGCCGCCTCAAGCACTTTCTTGACCTGGCTCGCTTCCACCTTGATGCACTCTCACGTAAATCGGCTGAAACGCCGCGGTTTGGGTAAATTCGACCAGTTTTTCGCGAGCCAGCTCCAGCATGGCCAGAAAATGCACGACCAGGCCGGGCGCGCCCATGGCCGGATCAAACATGGTTTCAAACTGGACAAAGCCGCCGCGCTCCTGCAAAAGACGCAGGATGATGCCCATATGTTCGCGAACCGACAACTCTTCGCGAGTGATCTTGTGATTTTTGGTCAGCTTTGCCTGGCGAAAAATGGCATCCCAAGCCTCCTTCAGATCAGCCACCGAGACATCAGGATGGCGAATGTAAAGCGATTTTTCGACCAGCGTCTCAACCCAGTAAAATTCGCGCTCGGCCTGCGGCATTTCATTCAGCCGCAATCCGGCGAGTTTCATCTGCTCGTATTCCATCAGGCGACGTACGAGCTCAGCGCGGGGATCATCCGCCTCGTCGCCCTCGCCCACTTTGGTACGCGGCAGCAGCATGCGCGACTTGATTTCGATCAGCATCGCCGCCATGACCAGATACTCTGCGGCCAACTCAAGATTGCTGGCATGCATGCTGTCGATATAGTCCAGATACTGCCGGGTCAGCGGCGCCATCGGGATATCGAGGATATCGACATTGGCCTTGCGGATCAGGTAAAGCAGCAGGTCAAGCGGCCCCTCGAAGGCATCAAGCATAATCTCCAGCGCATCGGGCGGAATATAGAGATCCTGCGGCAGATGCTGCATCGCCTCGCCATAAATGCGAGCGACCGGGATAAAAAGTTCCGCTTGAGGCGCGTCGACCACGCCCTGCAAGAAGTGCTCTTGGGGTGCAACATTCATGATCACGAGGCGACCGCGTAGCCCATATTAATCAATGGTATTCCAGCCCCATCGCTTCACGTACGTCACGCATGGTTTCACGGGCCAGTTCACGCGCCTTTTCGCAGCCATCAGCAATGATGTTTTTGACCAGCGTGGTGTCATCGAGATACATCTGAGCACGCTCACGCATCGGTGCCTGTTCACGCAGGATACCGTCAATCACCGGCTGCTTGCACTCGATACAACCGATACCGGCGGTTCGACAGCCCTGCTGCACCCATTCCTTGCAGGCATCATTGGAATAAACCTGATGCAGTTGCCAGACCGGACACTTGGTCGGCTCGCCCGGATCATGGCGACGCACGCGGGCCGGATCGGTCGGCATGCTTTTGACCTTTTTGGCGACCGATTCCTCGGATTCGCGCATGGTGATCGTGTTGTTGTACGACTTGGACATTTTCTGACCGTCCAGCCCTGGCATCTTGGATGCCTCGGTCAGCAAGCAGCCCGGCTCGACCAGGATCATCTTGCCGGTGCCCTCAAGGAATCCGAACAGTCTTTCGCGGTCGACTGCCGAAAGATGCTGAATTTCATTGAGCATGGCGTGCGCCTGCTCGATAGCTTCCTTGTCGCCATTTTGCTGAAAACGCATGCGCAACTCTTCGTACAAGCGCGCCTTCTTGCTACCCAATCGCTTGACGGCTTCGCGCGCCTTGTCTTCAAAACCCGGTTCGCGACCGTACATGTGGTTAAAGCGACGCGCCAGTTCGCGGGTGAATTCGACGTGTGGAATCTGGTCCTCGCCCACGGGCACCTTGTCGGCACGGTAAATCAGGATATCGGCACTCATGAGCAACGGATAGCCGAGAAAGCCGTAGGTTGTCAGATCCTTGGTCGCCAGCTTTTCTTGCTGATCCTTGTAGGTCGGCACCCGCTCCAGCCAGCCGAGCGGGGTCATCATCGACATCAGCAGATGCAGTTCAGCGTGCTCCGGCACCTTGGACTGGATGAACAAGGTTGCCTGATTGGGATCGACGCCAGCCGCCAACCAGTCGATGACCATATCCCAGGTCGCCTTTTCGATTCCCTGCGGATTGTCGTAATGCGTCGTCAGAGCATGCCAGTCGGCCACAAAGAACAGACAAGGGTGCTCATGCTGGAGTCTGACCCAGTTTTTGAGAACCCCGTGGTAATGGCCAAGGTGTAGTGCGCCAGTGGGGCGCATGCCGGAAAGGACACGTTCTGCGTACATAGTCGATCAATAAAGCCCAAAAATGGATTCAATGGTCCGCGCAGCAAAAATAACTAGCGGGTTCATGATGTCGCCGAGAATACCGGTGAATAACAGGAGCAACAAAATCGGAAAACCCCAGCGCTCAAGCTGGGCGAACCTCCACGCCAGATTATGCGGCAGCAGGCTGACAGCAATGCGCCCACCATCAAGCGGAGGCAGCGGAAAGAGATTAAGTACCATCAGCACGCAATTGACCATGATGCCTATCTTGCTCATCTCGGATAGCGGCAAGGTGAAATCATTACCCGGCATCAGCCAGGCCAGCTTGAGCATGAGCGCCCAGCAAAAAGCCATGAACAGATTGGCTGCCGGACCGGCCAGCGCCACCCAGAGCATGTCGCTTTTTGGGTTGCGCAGCCGGCTGAAATCAACCGGCACCGGCTTGGCATAACCAAAAAGGAAGGTACCACCCGAGAAAATAAGGATGGAAGCAGGGATAACGATCGTGCCCAGCAAATCAATATGGCGCAGCGGATTCAGGCTGATCCGCCCTAGCTGCCAGGCCGTCGGATCGCCGAAATGGCGTGCGGCGTAGCCGTGTGCCGCTTCATGCAGGGTAATCGCAAAAATTACCGGCAAGGCGGCGACCGCGATGGTTTGAATCAGGCTTTCTATCATTGCTCGCTTAATCCAGCCCAAACAGGGCCAGTGATCCACGCCCGGCGCGGACCAATTCCGGCGACGCACCGGTCAGATCGATAATACTGGTTGGCTCGGTACCGCAATGGCCGGCATCAAGTATGAGTTCAATTTGATCCTCAAGACGATCCTGAATCTCCCACCCCTCAGTCAACGGAAACTCGTCGCCCGGCAGTTGCAGGGTGGTGGTCAATAACGGCTCGTTCAATTCTTCCAGCAAGGCCAGCGCCACGGGGTGATTTGGCACGCGCAGACCGATAGTTTTGCGCTTGGGATGCAAGACACGGCGCGGCAACTCCTTGGTACCTTCGAGGATGAAGGTGTAACTACCCGGCGTCGCGGTCTTGAGCAAACGGTATTGCGCGTTATCAACGCGGGCAAAATGGGCGATTTCCGACAAGTCACGCACCATGAGCGTCAGGTGGTGACGATCATCCATCTGGCGGATCAGGCGAATACGATCCATCGCCTCCTTGTCACCCAGATGGCAACCAAGGGCGTAGCAGGAATCTGTCGGCAAGGCGACGAGGGCGCCATTGCGGATGAACTCCGCAGCCTGGACCAGCAGACGCGGCTGTGGCGAATCAGGGTGAATATTGACGACGCGTGCCATGTTTACCGCACCAAACGCCAGATGGGCTTCAAGTCTTCCGGCAATTGCGGCAATTTACCAAGATCGACGTAACTTTCGAGTGGACCGTGAAAATCCGAGCCACGCGAGGCATGGAAAGCATAATGCCGAGCCAGCCGGGCAAAATGCATGATGTGATCCGGTGAATGACTGCCACAAGTCACCTCGATGCCCTGCCCGCCACTATCCTTGAAATCTTCAAGAAAACGCCGCATGTTTTCGCCCGACATCTTGTAACGGCCAGGATGGGCAACCACCGCGACACCACCAGCGCCATTGATCCAGCCAATGGCCTCGGCTAATGTTGCCCAGCGGTGATCGACGTAACCTGGCTTGCCTGGCGTCAGGTAATGCTGAAAGAGACTGGAAACATCACGGGCAATGCCAATCGACACCATGTAGCGGGCAAAATGGGCGCGCGAAATCAGGCTGGGGTTGGTGGCATAACACACCGCCCCTTCGTACACTCCGGGAATACCAATAGCGTCGAGCGCCGCCCCCATTCGTTTGGCACGTTCGATACGCCCGATGCGCAGTTCATTGAGACCACTGACCAACCCTGGGTGTGCCGCATCAAAACCCAAGCCAACGATATGGATAGGCACGCCCTTCCACTCTATCGAAATCTCGACACCAGTGACAAAACCCATGCCCACCTCTTCGGCAACGGACTTGGCCTCGGCCAGACCACCAATATCGTCGTGATCGGTCAGCGCCCAGAGGTCGACACCGTTGGCCGCGGCGCGCCTAGCCACCTCATGGACCGGCAGCAGGCCGTCAGAAACAGTGGAATGGCAGTGGAAATCAAAATTAGCTGGAGTCACGAGCAGGAAAAAGGAGGCAAAAGAGGAGTTTAACACGAAGGCACGGCGTGCCCGGATTCCCTTGTGCGGTGCAGCAGGTTGCTTCGCACCAGCCATAAGGCTATAGTGCCCTCCGTTCTGTGGGAGAGAGCAGAGTCAGTCTGCCGCCGAAGGCGCAATTTCACCCGAAAACGCTCAGGCAAATGGACCTCAGAACCGGCACAATGTTCGCATTGTTCCAAAAAACTCTGGAGAGCGGCGTCAACAGCGCCCACCGATGGGGCAAATCTCTCAGGTATCGAGGACAGAGGGGTGAAACGCAAGATTCGTTCTTTCGTTTCACCCCTTTTCCGTTTCTAGAATCGACGTTAATAAACGTTCGTAAAGGATTGATATGCTGAAGCAAACGGTTTTAAATGCAGCGCACCGCACGATGAGTGCCAGGATGGTCGATTTCGGTGGTTGGGACATGCCGGTCAACTACGGCTCGCAGATCGAGGAGCACAACGCGGTGCGTAACGACTGCGGCATGTTCGATGTTTCCCACATGTGCCCTGTCGATGTCGTTGGCGCTGATTGCCGCAAGTTTCTCTCTCGCCTCGTCGCAAATGACGTAGCCAAGCTGCAGATTCCCGGCAAGGCGCTCTACGCCGCCATGCTCAACGATGCCGGCGGAGTAATTGACGACCTGATCATCTATTTCCTGACCGACACCCGCTTCCGCATCGTGATCAACGCTGGCACAGCCCTCAAAGATCTGGACTGGATGCAGGCCAAGGTTGCTGAATGGCAGCTCAATGTGACCATCACCCAGCGCCGCGACGGCAACGAGCCGCTCGGCATCATCGCCGTGCAGGGTCCGAATGCCCGCGCCAAGGTCTGGGAGGTGCTGCCGCAGACCAAGGCTGCGACCGAAGGCCTCAAGCCTTTCTTTGCCGCCGAAGTCGACCAGTATTTCATTGCCAGCACCGGCTACACCGGCGAAGACGGCTACGAAATCATGCTGCCAGCCGGTGAAGCCGAAGCCCTGTGGAACAAGCTCAATGCCGCTGGTGTTGCCCCCTGCGGCCTTGGCGCTCGCGATACGCTGCGCCTCGAAGCCGGCATGAACCTCTATGGCCAGGACATGGATGAAACTGTTTCGCCGCTCGACGCTGGCCTGAGCTGGACTGTCGCCATGAAGGACGAGCGCGATTTCGTCGGCAAGGCAGCGTTGACCGCAACCGGTCAGCAGAAGCAGTTTCTTGGCCTCATCCTGCTCGACAAGGGCGTGCTGCGCGGTCATCAAACAGTCATTACAAAACAAGGTAATGGTGAAATTACTTCAGGTAGTTTCTCACCAACATTGCAACAGTCCATCGCCCTCGCCCGCCTGCCACTCGGTGTGGCCATTGGCGACGACGTCGAAGTCGATATCCGTGGCAAGCTGCTCAAGGCCAAGGTCACCAAACCCGTATTCGCCCGCAACGGCAAAGCAGTCATTTAATTACCCCCATTCAGGAGAAAACCATGTCCAACGTCCTCGCCAACCTCAAGTACGCCGCCTCCCACGAATGGATGCTGCTCAACGCTGACGGCTCCGTCACCGTTGGCATTACCGACCACGCCCAAGAAGCCCTCGGTGACCTCGTTTTCGTCGAACTGCCGGAAGTCGGCGCCCATTTCGATGCCGAAAAAGAAATCGCCGTCGTTGAATCGGTCAAGGCTGCGGCTGACGTATACGCGCCGATTGCCGGCACCGTTATCGAAGTCAATCAGGCTGCTGCCGATGCCCCGGAATCAGTCAATCAGGACGCCTACGCCGCCTGGCTGTTCAAGATGACACCGGACAATGTCGCCGATCTCGACAAAATGCTCGACGCTACTGCTTACCAAGCCATCGCCGACTGATCAGGAACCGCCCATGCCGCTCAATCAACCGCTCTCCGTGCTGGAACAGCACGACGAGTTCATCGACCGTCACATCGGCCCGTGCGCTACCGAAATAGCCGCCATGCTCGCCGCCATCGGCGTCGACAGCCTCGACCAGCTAATCGACCAGACCGTCCCCGCTGCCATCCGCCTGCCGGCCGACCTGCCGCTACCGGCACCGCGTCGCGAACATGAAGCGCTGGCCGACCTCAAAGCCCTCGCCAGCAAGAACATCGTCAATAAGTCCTGTATCGGCATGGGCTATTACGACACGCTGACGCCCAAGGTCATTCTGCGCAACGTCATGGAAAACCCGGGCTGGTACACCGCCTACACGCCCTACCAGGCTGAAATCGCCCAGGGTCGCCTCGAAGCGCTGATGAATTTCCAACAGATGGTGGTTGACCTGACCGGGCTGGAAATCGCCAACGCCTCGCTGCTCGATGAAGCCACCGCCGCCGCCGAGGCGATGACCATGGCGCGCCGCGTTTCCAAGTCGAAATCCAATCGTTTTCTGGTCGATGCCGCCTGCTTCCCGCAGACCATCGACGTCGTCAAGACGCGCGCCGCCTATTTCGGCTTCGAACTGGTGATTGCTGCGGTCGACGCCCAAAAAGATGAAGAATTTTTCGGCGCTCTACTCCAGTACCCGAACGATAACGGTGAAGTCCGCGACCTGAGTACTACCATCGCCGGTCTCAAGGCCAAAGGCGCGACGATCGCCGTCGCTACCGATCTGATGGCGCTCGTCCTGCTCAAGTCGCCCGGTACCATGGGCGCCGACATAGCCCTCGGCTCCAGCCAGCGCTTCGGCATCCCGATGGGCTTTGGTGGCCCGCACGCCGCCTTCTTCGCCACTCGCGAAGCTTTTGTCCGCTCGATGCCGGGCCGCATCATCGGCGTCTCCAAAGATGCGCGCGGCAATCCCGCCTACCGCATGGCGCTGCAGACCCGTGAACAACACATTCGCCGCGAAAAAGCCAACTCCAATATCTGCACCTCACAAGTGCTGCTCGCCAATATGGCCGGCATGTTTGCCGTCTATCACGGCCCGCAAGGCCTGAAGACCATCGCCGGGCGCATCCATCGCCTCACCGGCATGCTGGCAGAAGGCTTAAAAAAGGCCGGCATTAAGGTGTTGACCGCAACATTCTTCGACACCATTCGGGTCAAGACCGAGAAGACTGTCGCCGGTTACAACTTCCGCCCGGCAGGCAATGGCGTGCAAGGTATTTCTTTCGACGAGACCACCAGCATCACCGATGTCGCCACCCTGCTGCACGCCCTCACCGGCCAAAGCTTTGACCTCGATGCCCTTGATGCTGCGGCGATGGCCAATAGCCCATTGGCCGGCCTGCTGCGCAGCGATGCCGTGCTCCAGCACCCGGTGTTCAACACGCACCACACCGAACACGAGATGCTGCGCTACCTGAAGTCGCTGCAGAACAAGGATCTGGCCCTCGACCACTCGATGATCTCGCTCGGCTCCTGCACCATGAAGCTGAACGCGACCAGCGAAATGATCCCGGTCACCTGGCCGGAATTTGGTGGCCTGCACCCGTTCGCACCGCGCGATCAGGCAGTTGGCTATCTGGAAATGATCGCCGGCCTGACCGAATGGCTGAAGACCGTCACCGGCTTCGACGCCATCTGCATGCAGCCGAACTCCGGTGCGCAGGGCGAATACGCGGGACTGGTCGCCATCGACCGCTACCATGCCAGCCGCGGCGAGGAACACCGCAACGTCTGCCTGATCCCGAAATCGGCGCACGGCACCAACCCGGCGACCGCCCAGATGGCCAATATGAAGGTCGTCGTCGTCGATTGCGACGACAACGGCAACGTCGATGTCGTCGACCTCAAAGCCAAGGCCGAGGAGCACAAGGACGACCTGGCCTGCCTGATGATCACCTACCCGTCCACGCACGGCGTGTTCGAGGAAGCAGTTCGCGACATCTGCGCCATCGTGCACAAGTTCGGCGGCCAGGTGTACATGGACGGCGCCAACCTCAACGCCCAAGTCGGCCTCACTTCGCCCGGCTTTATCGGCGCCGACGTCAGCCACATGAACCTGCACAAGACCTTCGCCATCCCGCACGGCGGCGGCGGACCGGGCATGGGCCCGATCGGCCTCAAGGCCCATCTGGCACCGTTCATGGCCGACCACGTCGTCCAGCCGACCGGTGACGCCAGCCGCGTCAATGCCGGCCAGGGTGCGGTCTCCGCCGCCCCGTTCGGTTCGGCCTCGATCCTGACCATTTCCTGGATGTATCTCGCCATGCTTGGTGGCGAAGGCGTCAAGAAGGCGACTCAGGTTGCCATCCTCAACGCCAACTACGTCGCCCGCCAGCTCAACGCGCACTATCCCGTGCTCTACGTCGGCAAGAACGGCCGCGTCGCCCACGAGTGCATCCTCGACATCCGCCCGATCAAGGCCGCCACCGGCATTGCCGAGATCGACATCGCCAAGCGCCTGATGGACTACGGTTTCCATGCGCCGACGGTGTCTTTCCCGGTCGCCGGCACGATCATGGTCGAGCCGACGGAATCCGAGTCGAAGGCTGAACTGGACCGCTTCATTGCTGCCCTGATCGCCATTCGCGAGGAAATCCGCCAGATCGAGAACGGCGTGTGGACCGCTGATAACAATCCGTTGAAGAATGCACCGCATTCGCAGGCGGACGTTATCGACAGCGACTGGACCCACCCGTACAGCCGCGAACAGGCCGTTTTCCCACTGCCTTGGGTGGCTGCCAACAAGTTCTGGCCGAGCGTCAATCGCATCGACGATGTGTACGGCGACCGCAACCTGAACTGTGCCTGCCCGCCGATGGAAGCGTACGCCGACTTATGACCGTCGATCTCTCTGCCATCGCCAAGTGGCCCAACGTCCCCGCCTGTTACGACTGGTTGTCGCTCGACCGGCGCGGCGACTGGCGATTGCAGGGAGAGCGCGTCACCCATCACGGTTTCATTGCCTTGCTCAACCGGCAATACGGGGTCGATGAGCACGGTTGCTGGTTCGTACAAAACGGGCCGCAACGCGTCTTCGTCCGACTTGACTACACGCCCTGGGTCTTCCGCTATTCGGCAGAAGATCTGCTTACTCACACTGGCATTGCTGCCGGTGTGCCAGTGGCCTGCTTTCTCGATGAGGAAGGCAGCGCCCTGATCAGCACAGAAATCGGCATCGGCCTGCTCGATGACCGCGACCTGCCATCCTTTCTCGATGAATGCCGTCAGGAAGCAAATGTTGCGGTCGACGAGGAAAACTGGCTAAAAATTTTGGCCGGCGAAAACACCGCCAAAATCACATGGCACAGCCTGCCGCTACAGACGATCAAGCAATCTACGGTTGCCAAACACTTCAACTTTCGTCAACAGCCCCAGCCCTAACCTGTCGCCACCAAGCCGCGACGCTCGGCAGACAATCATCTACGTTGACGTTCAATGCCTCAACCGCCTGCTGCAGCAATTTGCGTTGTTTGGCATTCAGATGAGCCGGGAAAACCGGGCATAGCTTCACCCGCAAATCACCAGGACCGGTCTTGCCGCGTCCGGGATAACCTTTTTTGGCGAGGTGTAATTCACGCACCACTGCTTCGCCCGGCTCCAATTGAATATTCAGGGCACCCACTGGCAAGGGTATTTCGATATTGCTACCGGCGATCAAGGCCAGCGCATTGACTGGCATCTCCAGAAGGAGATCACGACCACGCAACTCAAAGACACCATGTGAATGAATGACGATAGTCAAAAACAGATCACCAGACTGCAGCATTTCATCACCCGGCTCACCCTGGCCAGCTAGGCGCAAATCATCGCCGGGGAGCATGCCCGGCGGCACAGTAATTTGCAGGCTGAGATCGTCTATCTCGCGACCACTACCGGCGCAATCAGGGCAAATACGTTCGCTGAAAAACCCTCGCCCACCGCAATCCAGACAATTTGTCAGGCCCTGTTTGGTGTCACGAACCCGACCACTGCCATGGCAAGGTTTGCAAAATCGGGTACGAGTCAGGCCATGCTCGCCCGTGCCATCACAGGTGGGACAAGCTGCGCCACGCTGGTAATGGATGGTTTTGCGACAACCGCTTATCGCCTCGGTAAGGGTGATTTCCAGATTGAGGCGAATATCGGCCGCCCTCGTCGCTTCCCTGACCTCAGGTTCCGGCTCCGTCACGGGCTCATCAGCCGGCACATCATCATCCGGCTCTAAAAGTGCATCATAAGCAGCTCGAATTTCCTTGAAGCGCTCAGTAGCCCCCGGATGATCATTGCGATCGGGATGCCAGCGCATCGCCAGGCGACGGTAAACCCGCTTCAGCTCGGCTGGCGAGGCATTTCGATCAACACCGAGGGTTTTGTAGGGGTCTGATTTCAATTTTTAAGCAATGAGAGTAGGAAGAAAAAACCCGCCAGAGGAAACTCTGTGCGGGCTTCTTGAAACAGCATGGAAAGGCTCAGCCCTTGAGCGGAATCTTGCCGATCTTGACCTGCCATTCCTTGGGGCCGGTTTCGTGCACACTGATGCCAGATGAGTCGACCGCAACCGTCACCGGCATATTTTCGACATCGAACTCGTAAATAGCTTCCATGCCGAGATCGGCAAAGCCAACAACCTTGGCTGACTTGATTGCCTTGGCGACCAGATAGGCAGCGCCGCCGACAGCCATCAGGTAGGCCGACTTGTTGTCTTTGATCGCCTCGATGGCGACCGGACCGCGTTCCGACTTGCCGATCATCGAGATCAGGCCGGTCTGTTCGAGCATCATGCGCGTGAATTTGTCCATCCGCGTGCCGGTGGTCGGGCCGGCCGGTCCGACGACTTCGTCACGCACCGGGTCGACCGGGCCGACGTAATAAATCACGCGATTGGTGAAGTCGACCGGCAGCTTTTCGCCCTTGGCCAGCATATCGGAAATGCGCTTGTGCGCGGCATCGCGGCCAGTCAGCATCTTGCCGTTCAGCAGTAGCTTCTGGCCCGGTTTCCAGGCAGCGACTTCTTCCTTGCTCAGCGTGTTGAGATTGACCTGGGTCGCGGACTTGAGATCCGGCGTCCAAGTGACGGCCGGCCAGTCTTCCAGCTTCGGCACTTCGAGCTTGGCGGGCCCGGAGCCATCCAGATGGAAGTGGCAGTGGCGGGTCGCCGCGCAGTTCGGCACTAGGGCAACCGGCAGGTTGGCGGCGTGGCAGGGGTAATCCAGCACCTTCACGTCAAGCACGGTGGTCAGGCCGCCGAGGCCCTGGGCACCGACGCCCAGCGCGTTGATTTTTTCCATCAGCTCAAGACGCAGTTCTTCCGGACGGGTCAGCTTGGCGCCGGTGGCAGCCTTGGCTTTCAGTTCGTGGATGTCGACCGGCGCCATGATCGATTCCTTGGCCAGCAGCATGGCCTTTTCCGGCGTACCGCCGATGCCGATGCCGATGATGCCGGGCGGACACCAGCCGGCACCCATTTCCGGGATCTTCTTGAGTACCCAGTCGACCAGATCGTCGGACGGGTTGAGCATGGCGAACTTGGCCTTGGCTTCCGAACCGCCGCCCTTGGCCGCGCAGATGACGTCAACATGATGGCCAGGAACGATTTCGAAATGGACGACCGCCGGGGTGTTGTCCTTGGTGTTCTTGCGGGCACCAGCCGGGTCAGCCAGCACCGAGGCGCGCAGCGGATTGTCCGGGTTGCCGTAGGCGCGACGGACGCCTTCGTCGATCATCTGCTGGATGCTCATGGTCGCATCCGGCCAGGTGACCTGCATGCCGACCTTGATGAAGACCATGCCGATACCGGTATCCTGGCAGATCGGGCGATGGCCTTCGGCGGACATCCGCGAGTTGGTCAGGATCTGGGCGATGGCATCCTTGGCGGCCGGGCTTTCCTCGCGGTCATAGGCTTCACCGAGGGCCTTGATGTAGTCGAGCGGATGGTAGTAGCTGATGTACTGGAAAGCATCGGCGACGGACTGGATCAGGTCTTCTTGTTTGATGGCGGTCATGCGCAACTCCGGGTCAGTGGTTTTTCTGGTGTTGAAGAGCGAGGGTCTGGGTCATGGTTTTGTCGACATAAGCCATGGCCAGGGCGGAAAACAGGAATACGACGTGAATGATCACCTGCCACATCAACGTGTGCTGGGACAGGTTGTTGGCATTGATGAAGCTCTTCAGCAGGTGAATCGACGAAATACCGATGATTGCCGTCGAAAGCTTGATCTTGAGTACGCCGGCATTGACATGCGACAGCCATTCCGGCTGATCAGGATGGTCCTCAAGATCGAGACGGGAAACAAAAGTTTCATAACCGCCAACGATAACCATGACCAGAAGATTGGCGATCATCACCACGTCGATCAGGCCAAGCACCACCAGCATGACATCAGCTTCGCTGACATGAGTGGTTGAAAAAGCACCGACTACGAGATGGCTGAGTTCGACCATAAACAGGTAGCAATAAACCACTTGCGCAACAATCAGACCAAGGTAGAGCGGCGCCTGAATCCAGCGACTGGCAAAAATAACAGTTTCAAGATGTTTTATTGGGGAACTCATCGTTTTCATAGGTATAAGACGGGGAGGCGAAGTTTATCACGCCGCTGCCAAGCTTCCGGAATATGCAGAATTGCTGCGCCGCAGCGTGCTTTCGTAAGCGGTTTGTAAGATTATCAACGTCTAATGCCGCCTCAACGCTGGCGAGGGGAATAATTTTTCTCCAGCTTGCGCGGCTTTAAATACCTCAGCTTGAGGCTTGAGGTTCCATCGGTTGTTTCAACATAAATTGCGAAGTACCGCAGAGGAGAAGAATATGTCGAATGAGTCCGTGCAGCTAATTTATCCGTCTGACGAAATGGTCAAGAACGCGGCGGTTTCGGGGATGGACGCCTACCGGGCGCTGTGCGCGGAAGCGGATGCCGACTACCCGGAATTCTGGGCCAAGCGCGCCCGTGAAATGATCACGTGGAAGCAGCCCTTTACCCAGTCGCTTGATGAATCCAACGCTCCGTTTTTCAAATGGTTTGCCGATGGCAAGCTGAACGTTTCTTACAACTGTCTGGATCGTCAGGTTGAAGCCGGTCTGGGCGAAAAAGTCGCCATCATCTTTGAAGCCGACAACGGCGAAGTAACCAAGGTTACTTACAAAGAGATGCTGTCCAAGGTTGCCAAGTTCGCCAATGCCCTGCGCGGCATGGGCGTCAAGAAGGGTGATCGCGTCGTTATCTACATGCCGATGACCGTCGAAGGCATCTGCGCCATGCAGGCTTGCGCCCGTCTTGGCGCCATCCACTCCATCGTTTTCGGCGGTTTCTCCGCTCAGTCCCTGCGCGATCGTATCAACGACGCCGGCGCTGTTGCACTGATCACCTCAGACGGCCAGTTCCGCGGTGGCAAGGCCATCCCGCTCAAGCCGATCGCTGATGAAGCCTTCGCCATGGGTGGTTGCGAGTCGGTCAAGAACGTTATCGTATTTAAGCGCACCGGCGCCGAAGTCAACATGGTTGCCGGTCGTGACACCTGGTTGCACGACGCCGTTGCCGGTCAGTCCGACGTTTGCGAACCGGAATGGGTCGAAGCCGAACACCCGCTGTTCCTGCTCTACACCTCGGGTTCCACTGGCAAGCCGAAGGGTGTCCAGCACTCGACCGGCGGCTACTTGCTGCACGCCATCATGACCATGAAGTGGACCTTCGACATCAAGCCGAACGATGTCTTCTGGTGCACGGCCGATATTGGCTGGGTTACCGGTCACACCTACATCACCTACGGCCCGCTGGCTTGCGGCGCCACCGAAGTGGTCTTCGAAGGCGTCCCGACCTACCCGGATGCCGGCCGTTTCTGGAAGATGATCCAGGACCACAAGGTCTCCATCTTCTACACCGCGCCGACTGCCATCCGTTCGCTGATCAAGTCCTCCGAAAACAACGCTGCTGTGCATCCGAAGAGCTACGACCTGACTTCGCTGCGCATCCTCGGTTCCGTCGGTGAGCCAATCAACCCGGCTGCTTGGACGTGGTACTACGAAAATGTTGGCGGCAGCCGTTGCCCGATCGTCGATACTTTCTGGCAAACCGAAACCGGTGGTCACATGATCACCCCGCTGCCGGGCGCCACCCCGCTGGTTCCGGGTTCCTGCACCCTGCCGTTCCCGGGCATCCAGTTCGCCGTGGTCGATGAGACCGGTGCTGATCTGCCGTGGGGCCAGGGCGGTATCCTGGTTTGCAAGAAGCCGTGGCCGTCGATGATCCGCACGATCTGGAACGACGACGAGCGTTACGTCAAGTCCTATTATCCGCAAGACTTCCAGGGCAAGTACTACCTGGCAGGCGACGGTGCAATCCGCGACAAGGACACCGGCTACTTCACCATCACCGGTCGTATCGATGACGTGCTGAACGTTTCTGGTCACCGTATGGGCACCATGGAAATCGAATCCGCACTGGTTTCCAACCCGATGGTTGCTGAGGCTGCCGTTGTTGGTCGTCCGGACGACCTGACCGGTGAAGCCATCGTCGCTTTCGTTGTGCTCAAGGGCAATCGCCCGACTGGTGATGATGCCAAACGTATCATCAAGGAGTTGTCTGACTGGGTTGGCAAGGAAATTGGTCCGATTGCCAAGCCGAAGGACATTCGTTTCGGTGACAACCTGCCGAAGACCCGTTCGGGCAAGATCATGCGTCGTCTATTGCGTGGTCTGGCCAAGGGCGAGGAACTTACGCAAGACACCTCGACACTGGAAAACCCGGCCATTCTCGACCAGCTCAAGGGCTGATAGAGGCTCAGGCCCAAAAGGGGTGGCGAGCTTGCCACGCTACCCCTCATCAAATAAAGGCAAGGAGGAGACAATGGTGGCCCCAAAGGTGGCCACCCGTGTAGGTCTGTTTGACTGCATGCCAACGGCCGGCACGCATAGCGTGCTGGCCGTTACCTTTTCCGGAGGTCGCAAATGAAGCGAGCTAGCCCGACACGACAACGACTGACAGCACTCGGCCTGCTCGGTCTGCCGCTGCTGACTTTCCCCATACTGAGCCTGCCCACCGGTCAATGGCTTGGGTTGCCGGCTACCTATGTCTATCTTTTCGGCATCTGGTGTGGACTGATTGCTCTTGCCGCGTGGATTACTGAGCGCAAGGATAAATAAGTGCTCTCAGGCTGGTTCATCCTGCTCCTGTCGACTGGCTACCTCGGCATACTCTTTGCTGTGGCGCGTTTTGGCGATGCCCGCGCCGATGCTGGCAAATCGATCATTACAGCCAATGTATATGCTCTTTCACTGGCTGTTTATTGCACCTCTTGGACTTTCTACGGCAGTGTCGGCCGTGCCACGTCCGGTGGCCTTTCCTTCCTGACCATCTATATTGGTCCGACGCTGATGTTATTGATGACCGGCGTTATTCTGAAAATGATCCGGATCAGCAAGGTACACCGCATCACTTCAATTGCTGACTTCATCGCCTCACGCTACGGCAAGAGCCAGTTGCTCGCTGGCCTGGTTACCGTTATTGCCGTAATCGGAGTGGTTCCATATATCGCATTACAGTTAAAGGCTGTTTCTGCCAGCCTTAATGTTCTATTGGCAGACACTGGCACTGAATTGCTCCCTTGGTGGCTCGATTCAACACTTCTGATTGCAGCCTTGCTGGCCGTCTTTACCATCCTCTTCGGCACCCGCCACCTAGACGCCACCGAGCGCCATGAAGGGATGGTCGCTGCCGTAGCCTTCGAGTCCGTGGTCAAGCTGCTGGCCTTTATGGCTGTCGGGCTCTTTGTAACCTACGGCATGTTTGGCGGTTTGAGCGACCTGTTTCAGCGAGCAGCCACCAGCCCTGAACTGGGACGACTTCTGCAACTGGACTCCTCTCGCGCCGGCACGTGGACCGCACTGATTGTTCTATCCGGCCTCGCCATCATTTTTTTGCCGCGCCAATTCCAGATTATCGTCGTCGAAAACGTCGATGAATCGCACCTAAAACGTGCCGTCTGGCTATTTCCGCTTTATCTCGTATTGATCAATATCTTCGTCCTGCCTTTAGCTTTGGGCGGGCTACTGCATTTTCAGGGCCAAACCTTCAACGCTGACACTTTCGTTCTTACCCTGCCGATGGCTCACGGTGCGGAAGCACTGGCGCTACTGGTTTTCATCGGCGGACTTTCAGCCGCCACCGGCATGGTTATCGTCGAGACCATTGCCCTTTCAACCATGGTCTGCAACGACCTGGTCATGCCCTGGCTACTGCGCTCTTCACGGCTTGGCGAGAGGAAGGATCTGTCGCGTCTGCTGATCGGCATCCGGCGGGCAGCCATTACCCTGATCCTGCTACTCGGCTATATCTATTTCCGTGCGGCAGGAGAAGCCTATGCGCTGGTCGGCATCGGCCTGATTTCCTTTTCAGCTGTGGCGCAATTTGCCCCAGCCATGTTTGGCGGCATGTACTGGAAACAAGGAACGCGTGCCGGTGCAGTAGCAGGCTTGCTGGGTGGTTTCGCGATTTGGCTTTACACCCTGCTACTCCCCTCTTTTGCTCGCTCGGGCTGGATCGGCAATGGTTTTGTCGAGCATGGCCTTTTTGGTATAGCCAACCTCAAGGCCCAAGCACTGTTTGGCATGGGTGGACTAGACGAAATTTCGCACTGCCTGTGGTGGAGCCTGCTCGTCAATCTTGGTTTTTATATCTGCGTTTCTCTCAACTCGCGCCCGGATGCGGTCGAAGCGGGGCAAGCCGAGCGATTTGTCGATGTATTCCGTCACTCTGCCCAGGAAACCGATACACGTATCTGGCGTGGCAGAGCCTCAATGGATGAACTGGTTGGCTTGCTCGAACGTTTTCTGGGTCCGGCCCGCGCCCAGCAGCAACTCAGCGCCTACGCCACTGAACGCGGTACGAGCAACTGGCGACAACTCCCCGCGGATGCCGAACTGGTCCATTTTGCCGAAGCCCAGTTGGCCGGCGCGATTGGCTCAGCCAGCGCCCGCGTGATGGTCGCTTCTGTGGCTCAGGAAGAAGACCTTGGCCTTGAGGAAGTCCTCGACATTCTTGATGAGGCAACCCAGGTGCGCGCCTACAGCCGTGAGCTGGAAGCCAAATCACAGGAACTGGAAGCAGCCACCACAGAGCTACGGGCAGTCAATGAGCGTCTACGCGAACTCGACAAGATGAAGGATGACTTCATTTCTACCGTGACTCATGAACTGCGCACACCACTGACTTCGATTCGCGCGCTCTCGGAAATGCTGCATGAAGACCCCAAACTGGAACTGGCCGACCGCAAGCGCTTTCTCGGCATTATCGTCAGCGAAACCGAACGACTGACCCGACTGATCAACCAGATCCTCGATATGGCCAAGCTCGAATCCGGGCGCGCCGAATGGACGACCAGTGAGGTGAAAATCAATGAGGTGGTGCAAGAAAGCATGGATACACTAGGTCAGCTATTCCGCGAAAAAGGGGTCATGCTGGAAGGCGAACTTCCCGAGCATTGCCCCAGCGTTCTCGCCGACCGCGATCGCCTGACGCAGGTGATGATCAATTTGCTCTCGAATGCCGTCAAATTTGTCCCGGGTCAAACTGGCAAGGTTCATGTCAGGCTGAGCGCCGATGATAAGCGGGTAAGGGTTGAGGTTACCGACAATGGCCCCGGCCTGACCTCTGAAGAATGCACTGTCATTTTCGAGAAATTCCGTCAGGGTGGAAACACAATGACTGACAAACCGCAAGGAACCGGACTCGGCCTGCCGATCAGCCGGCAAATTGTGGAATATTTTGGTGGTAATCTTTGGGTTGAAAGTGAACCTGGAGCCGGTGCAAATTTCATATTCACGGTACCCTTGCCGGGGCCGGAAGAACAACAGTAGGGAGACAAAAGATATGGCCCACAAAATTCTCATCGTTGATGACGAACCCAACATCATCATCTCGCTTGAATTCCTGATGAAAAAAGAAGGTTTCGAAGTTGCCGTTGCCGTGGATGGCGACGAAGCACTGGCAAAAGTTGCCAGCTTTGGTCCCGACCTCATGTTGCTTGACGTCATGATGCCGAAAAAATCCGGCTTCGAAGTCTGCGAAGCCTTGCGTGCCGACCCGGCCAATGCCGCTTTACAGATCGTCATGCTGACGGCCAAGGGCCGTGATACCGAAGTGGCCAAAGGCCTCGCCATCGGTGCAGATGCTTATGTGACCAAGCCTTTTTCCACCAAGGAACTGGTTGCCAAGGTCAAATCCATGCTCGGTGCTGCCTAAACCTATCTGTTGCGGTCGACGGCCAAAAATGGCCGAAAATTGAGCCAAAAAAATCGTTCTGGATGAATGCCATGAAGGCTAAACACCGTTTTGCACTCGCTGTTGTAGTGCTCGGTCTGCTGATGACCGGTCCCTTTGTTGTGACATCGCTACTTGTCTGGCTCGACATGAAAGAGGCCGAACGCTCGATGCTCACCGATCTGCTGCTCTCACGCTTGCCAGTCGGCACGATGATGACGGTTTTTGGCTTTGTTATTGGCGTGCTGGTACTGCACAAGCTATTCAAGCAATATGTTGAAGGCTTGCTACGCATGGCCGAAACACTGCGCATGATGCTCAGTGCCAACCGCAATTTCCGCGTTACACCGGAAGGCCCGCCGGAAGTCCAGCAACTTGCCCGCGCCGCCAATGATCTGGCACAGCAGCGCGATGAATTGATGGATGATGTCGACGCTCAGATCTCCCGCGCCAAGGCCTCGGTTGAAGAAGAGAAGAATCGCCTCGCCGCGCTGATGTCCGAACTGGCGCAAGCAGTTGTCGTCTGTAACCTCGACGGCCGGATCCTGCTCTATAACAATCGCGCCCGCCTGCAATTCAAAGCCTTGGCCCAAGGGCCAACGTCAGTATCTGGCGGCGCCTTGATTGGTCTTGGTCGCTCGATTTTCTCCATTCTTGAAAAAAACCAGGTCCAGCATGCGCAGGAAGTTATTACCCAGCGCCTGAGCGCCGGCAAGACCGCCATGTCCAATTTCATCACCACTACGCGCAGTGGCCAGTTGCTACGTGCCCAGATGGTGCCGGTACTTTCAGCGGCCGGCGCAGAGGACAAGGCAATGTCAGGTTACGTGCTGACCGTTGAAAATATTACACGCAGCCTCGAACAGGAAGCGCGCCGCGACCAGGCACTGCACTCACTCACTGAAGGCAGCCGCTCCTCGCTGGGCAGCATTCGTGCGGCCGTAACCAACCTGATTGATTATCCGGATATGGAATCTGAATTGCGCGAACGCTTCGTGCATGTGATCGATGATGAAGCTGCCCGCATGAATCAGCGCCTCGACACGACAATGGCCGACTTCTCTGATTCAATGAAAACACGCTGGCCGCTCGAAGACATTCTGGGGATAGACGTCATCGCTGCCGCCCAGCGTCGTATCGAAGACAAGTTGAAACTGCCGATCAAGATGGAAGAACTTGACGATACGCTTTGGGTAAAGGCTGACAGTTACTCACTGGTATTCGCTCTCCTTTTCCTCGCCTCCAAACTGCAGGATCACTACGAACCGCGCGAACTGCGCTTCCGCCTGAGTTCGGAAGGCAAACTGGCCTATCTTGATCTGATCTGGGCAGGAGCTGCGATGTCTTCTGAAACTTTCTACACCTGGGAAATGGAAACCATGCAGGTCGGGGGTGAAAATTCACCACTCAGCCTGCGTGACGTCATCGACCGCCACGGTGGTGAAATCTGGTATCAACGTGAGAAAGCCGCCCATCGCGCCTTCTTCCGCTTTGTCTTGCCAGTGGCCACGCCAGAACTGGTTAACGAACAGGATGAACGCAGCCGAGGCAGTAATCGCCCTGAGTATTACGACTTTGATCTATTCAATTTTGCCGACAAATCGATTGACCTTGACCGCAAACTGAGCGATCTCACCTACACCGTGTTCGATACCGAAACAACCGGTCTGGAGCCGTCAAATGGCGACGAAATCATTCAGGTTGGCGCGGCACGCATCGTCAATAACCGTATGCTGCGGCAAGAGATTTTCAACCAGTTGGTAGACCCTGAATGCCCGCTGAAACCTGAGTCGATTCCAATTCACGGCATTACCGAAGACATGGTGCGTGGCCAGCCAAACATTGATATCGTCCTGCCTGCTTTCCACGAGTTTTGTGAGGATACGGTGCTGATTGCCCACAATGCGGCATTCGACATGCGATTCCTGCAACTCAAGGAGGAACGCACGGGGATCAGATTCAGTCAGCCGGTACTCGACACTTTATTGCTCTCCGCCGTGATTCACCCCAATCAGGAATCGCACAAGCTGGACGTCATCCTTGAACGATTGGGTATACAAATCGGTAGCCGCCATAACGCCCTTGAAGATGCGCTGGCCACTGGTGAAGTTTTCCTCAAGATGATCCCCATGCTCGAAGACATGGGCATTGTCACGGTACGTCAGGCACTCGAAGCCTCCGAGAAAACCTATTTTGCGCGGGTGAAGTACTAAATTGCCTTTTTCAAGCGAACGTGTTTTCCCCTGCAAACAACTGGCGCAAACAGAGTCTGCACTGAGTGAGCTAGCTGATCTGCAAGCAGCCCCTGCCCTCGCCCGCCGACTGGAGGAGTTTTCCCGTCACCTGGCAGCCTGTGGTTTGAGCGGAGAAGCGACGACGCGGATCGTGTCCAGCCTGAATGACCGCCTGACCAGTCGCCTCATAGAACTCACGGCAAAGCGGCATCGCCTGCCGCCAGTTGCCTGGTGCTGGCTAGCGCTTGGTTCGGAAGGGCGCCACGAACAGACCTTCGTCACCGATCAGGACAATGGCCTGATTTTCAGCGCAACCGACCGCCAGGAAGCCAATGCTTTACGCGAACTCTTCCTGCCCTTCGCCAAAGAAGTAAATCAGCATCTCGCCGCCTGCGGCTTCAAGCTGTGCTCGGGCCAGATCATGGCCGGCAACCCGGCCTGGTGCCTGTCCCACGATGAATGGAAGAGCCAGTTCATCGACTGGGTTAGGCGCCCTGAACCAACCGCCTTGCTCAATGCCAGTATTTTCTTCGACCTGCGCCCGCTCTTCGGCGACTTCAGTCTGGCCGAAACACTGCGCTCGCTCTTACTTTCAATGACCACGGTCAACTCGGCTTTTCTCCACCTGATGGCAACCAATGCAATACAGGCGATGGTGCCACTGGGCTTTCTTGGTGAGGTCAGCGATCGTGGGAAAGACGGCGACGGAATAGATCTAAAGAAATACGGCAGCCGGATTTTTGTCGATGCAGCCCGTATTTTCGCTTTGGCCGGTGGCTCACGGGCAGTTAACACAACTGAACGTTTAAAAGAAGCTGGCCAGGCATCCGGCATGCAGGAAGACGAAATTGTTGCGGTCGACGCTGCTTTTTCGCATATTTTGCGCCTGCGCCTCAATCATCAACTGGCCGACATCGCAGCAGGTGGCGATGGGGGACACGGTATCCGCATGGCGTTACTGCACGATCTGGACAAGGCAATTCTTCGTGAATCGCTTAAACAAGCCAGACGCCTTCAGCAGCGGCTCAAGTTAAACTACTCACTTTAGAAAAAACAAGAGGTTGTCGTGACTACAGCAGACCTATCCATCGCTCAAACAGAACAAGCACTGCGCCAGGAAGGGCGTCAGCGAATGGCGGGAGCGACCATCACTTTCCTCAAGAAGCACGCCCCATTCAACAAAATGACGGCCGATGCGCTGCAGGATTTTGCGCAGAAGGCGCAGATGGCCTTTTACCCAGCAGGAAGTACGATCGTCGGCCCGGATTCCGGCAATGTCCGCTTCTTCTACCTGATTGAATCCGGCAAGGTTCAAGCCCGCCAGGCCGGTGAAGTGACCGTCACTGAATATTCCATCCTCAGCCTTGGCGCTGGCGAAAGCTTTCCGATCGGTGCGGTCACGGCAGGCCGTCCCTCGACCAATAACTACATCGCCGTCGAAGATACTTTCTGCTACAAATTGCCGGCCGATGATTTCATGGTGCTGATGACCACCAGCCCTGAATTCACCCTCTTCTGTACCCAGTACATCGCCAGCCTGCTCAATCAGTCGCGCCAGCAACTGCAACAGCAATTTGCTCAGCTCGCCAGCGACCAGCAAACACTCAACTCACCGCTGTCCGGCATTGGTTCGCGCTCCCCGGTCAGTATTCTGCCCGAAACACCTGTACGTGCAGCCCTTGAAACCATGTCTCAGGCAAAAGTCGGCTCGCTGGTTGTGGCTGGAGAAGATCGCAAACCAGTCGGCGTATTCACCCGATCCGACCTGCTTGATCGCGTCGTACTGGCCGACTTATCCCACACTGCGCCAATCAGCCAAGCCATGTCGCCAGCTCCGTTCATGCTGGAAGAACAGGCTACCGCCTACGATGCCATGTTGGCGATGGCCACCCACGGCATCCGCCACGTACTGGTCACCGATGCTGAAGGTCGATTAACCGGGGTTGTTTCCGAACGTGACCTGTTCGCCTTGCAACGTGTCGGCCTGCGCCAGATTCGCCAGACCATTGAAGAAGCCGTCACTGTCGATGCCCTGCTGCAATCGGTGAGTGATGTACGCCAACTCTCTTTCAATATGCTGGCGCAAGGCATTGGTGCCGAACAACTGACCCAGTTCATCTCGGCACTCAACGACGCCATCACCCGCCGCGTCCTCCAGCTCAATCTCGAAAAGTACAACTTTGATGGCATCGAATGGGCTTGGCTGGCTTTTGGCTCGGAAGGGCGCGACGAGCAAACTTTCAGCACCGACCAGGATAACGGCATCGTCTTCCTCTGTGAGGATGCCGCCCAGGTCGACAGTCTGCGACAACGTTTCCTGACCTTTGCGCTGGACGTCAACAAAGATCTCGATCGCTGCGGCTTTCCGCTGTGCAAGGGCAACATCATGGCCAGCAATCCGCAATGGTGTCTGTCGCTTGACGAATGGAAGGATCAGTTCAGCAACTGGATACGCATGCCTCAACCGGATGCCTTGCTCAACGCCACCATTTTCTTTGATTTCCGCCCCCTGTTTGGCAAAGCGGATCTGGCCGAAGCCATGCGCCGCCATTTGCTGCAACAAACTGCTTCGAGCCCGATGTTCCTGCGCGCCATGGCAAAAAATGCGCTGGATGTCGAACCACCACTCGGCAAGATTCGCGACTTCCTGACCGATCTTGAACCGGGGCAACCGGGGAAAATTGATCTCAAAAAATACGGCTCACGTATTTTTGTCGACGTAGCTCGCATCTACGCCCTGGCGAGTGGTGTGCACAACACCAATTCCGTTCAACGCCTGCGCATTGCCGCCAAACGTCTATCGATCCGCGAAGATGAAATCAATGCGGTTCTGGAAGGCCTCGACTTCATCCAGCTCCTGCGTTTGCAGCATCAGTATCTCGAAGGTGAGCCGGGACGTCAGGGTGACAACCTGATCAACCCGGATAAATTGAACGAACTGGATCGTCGCATTCTCAAGGAATCTTTCCGTCAGGCGCGCAAGATACAGACTCGCCTCAAACTCGACTACCAGGTGAACTAAGGTGTTCGGGCTAAAAAAAATTCTCTCCCGCGGCAATTCGGCAAACACCGACTTACCAGCCGATCTTCAGCAAGCACTGGCCGCCTGGCGTGCAATCCCCGCTCCGGACCTTGCTGAAGTTCACTATCACACACGCTATATCGTCGTTGACCTGAGCACCTCCGGTTTCAAGCCTCAGGAAGACAACCTGCTGGGGATCACGGCAGTCGCGCTGACAAAAGGCGGCAGCATTTTGCCGGACGACGTCATTTCGCTAGACTTTTCTGACCTTGAGCCCGGAAGTGATGCGGTCGACCGTCAATTGGTCGCCTTTTTGGACTTCACCGCCAAATGCCCTCTGGTTTCTTACCACTGGCCCTTTGTCGGCGCATTTTTACAGCGTACCTTCAAGGAACGCCTGGGGCTCAACTTTCAGCCGGAGTGCATTGATCTCGCCTGGCTCCTGCCTTCGCTGTTCGAAGACAAGGCACAATCGATTCAGCCCCTGGACCACTGGCTGGAAGCATTCGGCATGGAAGCAGAAGGCCGCCGTGACTCAATGGCCAATGCACTGGTACTCGCCCGCTTCATGCAGCGCTTGCTGGTCCGCGCCACCGCCAAGGAAATCGATACGGCAGCCAAACTGGTCGAAGAGTCCAAAGCCAGCAGCATGCTGCGTCGCACCCACTGATCGCACTCAACCTTGGCATCGCTTACCCGGATTCAGAGGTACTACCTTTATTACACCGGTAGTTTTCTCGCCTTTGTCGCCGGGTTGGCGGTGCTTGAAGATCACGGGATGCCGCCACGCTGGATCGGCTATTCCTTCCTGTTCTTCACCATCTTCATGTATGCCGCGATCGGCATCGTCAGTCGCACCTCCGACGTCTCGGAATATTACGTAGCCGGGCGGCGCATACCGGCCTTTTTCAACGGCATGGCAACCGGTGCCGACTGGATGAGCGCCGCCTCCTTCATCGGTCTGGCCGGCACACTCTATCTCTCGGGTTTTCAGGGGCTGGCCTACGTGATTGGCTGGACCGGCGGCTTCGTACTAGTCGCCTTGTTGCTCGCCCCATACCTCCGTCGCTTTGGCGAATACACCATCCCGGATTTTCTCGGTGCCCGTTATGGCGGCCATGCCATTCGTCTGGTCGCCGTCTGCGCCGCCATTCTCGCGTCCTTTGTCTATGTCGTCGCCCAGATTTATGGCGTCGGGGTGATCACCAGCCGCTTCGTCAGTCTGCAATTTGAAATTGGCGTTTTTGTCGGCCTTGCCGGCATTCTCGTCTGCTCTTTCCTGGGTGGCATGCGCGCCGTCACCTGGACTCAGGTTGCGCAATACCTTGTCTTGATCGTTGCCTACATCACCCCGGTCGCCATACTTTCATTCTCGGTAACCGGAAATCCTGTACCGCAGCTTGTCTACGGGGAAGTCTTGTCCGAGGTACGTCACCTCGAGAACAAAATATTCGAGCAACCAGCAGAAGAACAGGTCCGCAAGCTTTACAGCGATCGGGCTGACCTCTACGCCCAAAAAATCATCCAGCTCCCCCAGTCACTGGCGCTGGAGCGCGAACAGTTGTCGATGGATATCAACAAACTCAAGGCCAGCGATGCTCAGATGAAAGATATCGTCGCACTGGAGCGGCAGCGACGCGAGTTACCGCACGATCCAGAGCAGGCCAAGGCACGCTGGGAAGCAGCCATGTTTACCGCCGTTGAACGAGCCAAACCGCCAGTGCATCATGGTGAAGCTTTTCCGTCCAGCGCCCCTGATGAACAACTGGCACAGAAAATCAACTTCCTCGCGCTGATTTTCTGCCTGACCGTCGGCACGGCTTCCCTGCCCCACCTGTTGATGCGCTACTACACAACACCTACCGTCAGTCAGGCACGTGACTCAGTGTTTTGGTCGCTGCTCTTCATTTTGCTGCTCTACATCACCGCTCCGGCTTATGCCGTATTTGCCAAGCACGAAGTGCTTTCGCATCTGGTCGAAATACCCATCACCCAACTAC
>CAXYZX010000004.1:0-37223 GCA_964293845.1 uncultured Dechloromonas sp. | reverse complement strand
CAATCAGTACCGGCACCGGGGGTGACAGACGACTAGGCGGCGGTCGATGGCGATCACCAGGAAAAGGCGGCGGCCGGAACTCAGGCGGCGCGCCGGCCTCGCTGTTCGTCTCGATGTGCTGCTCAATACGCGCCTCAAAACTCTGCCGCTCCAGCCAGAAAACAAACCCCGTACCCACCGCACCGAGCACCTGCGCCAGCCAGATAAAGAGAAAAAACTTCCAGAACAATCGCCCCATCGCCTACTCCCGAATCAACTGGTAACCCTGACGATAAACCGTCTGAATGCACGAACGACCATCGGCCAGCGTACCCAGCTTGTGGCGAATGCTCGACAAATGCACATCAATGCTCCGGTCAAAGCGCGCCAGGGGTCGCCCCAGCGCCTGTTCGGATAATTCGCCCTTGCTCACCGGGCGCCCGGCATGGCGGGCCAGCACTTCGATCAGCCCATACTCGGTGCTGGTCAGATCAATCGGTAATCCGGCCCATTCAACACGCCGCTGCTCCGGGCGCACACATAACGCGCCAAAAACCAGCGGGGCATTGGGCGGCTCACCGGATTGCCCGCTACGACGCAGGATGGCACGCAGCCGGGCAGCCAGTTCGCGCGGCAGACAAGGCTTGGGCACGTAATCATCAGCGCCCAGCTCAAGGCCGACAATGCGATCCATATCATCGCCGCGCGCCGTCAGCATCAGCAGCGGCATCGCGCTCGCCGCGCGAATCCGGCGCAAGACCTCGATTCCCGACAGCTTGGGCATCATCACATCAAGCACGGCAATGGCGTACTTGCCGCTCAGCGCCTCAGCCACGCCACTCTCGCCATCGTGTGCGATGCCCACAGTAAAACCCTCCTGGGCCAAGTAGTCGCCCAGCATCTCGGCCAACTCCACATCATCATCAACCAGCAACACCGCCGTCATCACACGTTCCATTTCAATATTCCCACGTCGTTGATCATAGCCAAGCCTGTTTCAATCAGAGACCGCATTTACAGACTTTTACCTGCTGCGCGTCCAGACTGACCAGAAAATCCATGCCCTGCTGACCCCGGAACAGCGCAAGGAAGTCGCGGCACAAATTGCCGGCAAGCCGGGCTTGCCACTGTAATTTTTTGGCTGGGGCTCAGGTTCAACTCAAGGCGACCACCCATCGCAATGACAAAGCACTATTTTCTTAACGAACATTTACCCCGCTTAACCGGAAGCACCAGCAATTTCGACTAACTTGGGCCGATAACTTGCTCGTAGCTCCACGCCGGGGCTGGCCCCCGGCAAACCCTCAATCCATCTCAAGGAGTCCATCATGATCAGTGGCATCGGCAATGCCTCACAACTCAGCAGCAAACTCTTTTCGGCACTCGACACCAAGAGCCAGGGCTTTCTGGAGAAGAGCGATTTTGTTTCCGCCTTCAGCAAGCTATCGAGCAGCACTAGCAGCAGCACCAGCGACAGCACCAGTGTCGATGACATCTTCAGCGCACTCGACAGCGACAAGGACGGCAAAGTCACCAAAAGCGAATTCGCCAGCACCCTGGCCAAGCTTCAGGAAGAACTCGACAGCCAGTTCAACCAGATGCGCATGCAGGGTGGTGGTGGCCACGGTGGTCCGCAAGGTATGGGTGGGCCACCGCCCCCGCCGCCGGCTGATGATGCCGGCTTTACCAAGGATGAACTAAGCAGCCAGCTGGAAGAAGCGGGTGGCGACAGCAAGCGCAGTAGTCTGATCAGCAACATTGTCAACAACTTTGAGGCAGCCGACAGCGATGGCGACGGCAAGGTCAGCTTTACTGAAGCCATGGCCTACGACCAGTCTACGCAGAACAGCACGGCAAGCGCTGCCACATCAGGCAGCGCATCGGCCAGCAGCAACAGCGACGCCAGCATCATGATGAAAATCATGCAACTGATGCACGCCTACGGCAGTGACCAGCAGGAGCAGTCGGGCAACTCCACCGCCAACCTGCTTTCAGTAAGTGCCTGAACGGCGTTTGTGGCGTAAGCATTAAATGACAATGCGCCCCTGTCTGCAGTAAATTGGCAAGATCAAGGACAGGGGAGCAGCGTCATGCCCAAGCGTAATGAATAGCCGACTTTGGCTGGTCGTTTTAATGCTCGCCGGCTTTTCGACAAGCCAGGCCAGCGAGCCACTGATCGCCACCGAGCAGCAGAAAATTCGTGTCCGCACCGTAGCAAGTGGGCTGGAACACCCGTGGAGCGTCGCTTTTCTACCGGATGGCCGCTTTCTGGTTAGCGAACGCCCCGGTCGTTTGCGGGTCATTTCGGCAGAGGGTGTTGTTTCGGCGGCGCCGGTTGCCGGTCTGCCGCGCGTCCATAGCGCCGGACAAGGTGGCCTGCTCGACATCGTACTGCATCCCAAATTCGCGCAGAACCAGTGGGTCTATCTCTCCTACTCGGGCGGCGATGCCAGCGGCGCCAGCACCGAAGTCGCCCGCGGGCGCTGGGTTTCGGATAGCCAGGGCGGACGCCTGGAAAACCTTGAGGTCATTTATCGCCAGCACCCACGTTCCAAAGCGGGAGTCCATTTCGGTTCACGTCTGGTCTTCGACCGCGCCGGCTATCTCTACATTACCCAGGGCGACCGTGGCGACAAGGACCGGGCACAACGCCTTGATGATCTTGCCGGCAAAACAGTCCGCCTTAACGACGATGGTTCGATCCCGTCGGGCAACCCCTTCCGCAGCACAACGGGGGCCCAGCCCGAAATATTCAGCCTCGGCAACCGCAGCATGCAGGGCGCGGCGCTGCATCCCAAAACCGGGGAGCTGTGGACGCATGAACATGGCCCGCAAGGTGGCGACGAGATCAACGTAATTCGACCCGGGCGCAACTACGGCTGGCCAGTGATTACCTATGGCGTCAATTACGGCATCGGCACTAAAATCGGTGTTGGCACCCAGCAGGCCGGCATGGAGCAGCCGCTGCACCAATGGACACCGTCGATTGCGCCGTCAGGCATGGCCTTCTACAGCGGCGAACGCTACCCGGCCTGGCAAGACAATCTGTTTGTCGGCGCCCTGAAATATCAGATGCTGGTGCGACTGGTACTCAATGGCGAAAAGGTGGTGCACGAAGAGCGCCTGCTGCAAAACCAGTTCGGCCGTATCCGCGACGTGCGCCAGGGCCCGGACGGCCTGCTTTACCTGCTGACCGATGCAGACAATGGCGCCCTGCTGCGGCTGGAGCCGGCGGACTAAAGTCAGGGTTCAGGCGGATTACATTTTTCCCGGCTGGAATCCCTGCAACAGTTGCTGATAGGGCAAGACATCCCAGAAGCGGCCACCGGCAGCTATGAATGCGCCAACCTCCGCCGCCGAGGGGAGGGATCGATATCGCCGTGTGCTTCTGTCCTGGGGAGTTTGCGCCAGCACTTTGCCACGTGACAAATAATCAATGGCGTCCAGCAGGTAGGGAATGGCCAGCGGGTAGATGTTGGCAATCTGATGCAGCAAGCCTTCGCCCGGCATGACCGGCAGCGTGGCCACGTGCAGGAGCGGACCGCTGTCTATCCCCTGATCAACCAGATGCACCGCACAGGTGAAGCAGTCATGCCCTTCGGCCAGTGTGCGCATCGGCCCAAAGAGACCGGCAAACGAAGGCAATGCAGCGGGATGAATGTTGATGATGCCGTGTTTGACCAGCTCCAGCATCGCCGGCGTGAAGATCAGGCTGAAGCGCGCACTGATTACCAGTTCCGGGCGCAGCTTTTCGAGCGCAAAAGCCAGCTGTGGGCGATCTGTTACGGTCGACAGCGAAAAACCATACTTTTTTTCCAGCCCACTGAAGGTCAACCACTCTCCGGCCTTTTGACCTGCGGCAACGGCTGAATCAATCAGCGGGAAAAAGCTGTCAATCGGCAAACTACGCTCAAGAAAAGCCATCTCGGCCAGCGCCGGAATACCACCTTCATCGGGACGATATTTCTCAGAGAGCAGCACGCTAATCTCGTGCCCGGCCAGTTGTGGCAAGAACTTGTTAAGAAATAAGCAGCCGTGCAGATCGCGCTTGACGCACAGAGTCAGTTGCATTGTGGTGAACTCGCAGGGGAAGTTAAGGGGGCCTTGGCATCACCGACAAGTTCAGCGAAGTCGAGTAATTTGAGCGGCGGATAACGTTCGAGGTGACGCGCGGTGTTCATGTTGATAAGAAAAGAGAAGCGGCGCGGCAATTCAATGGGAATGTCCGCCGGCACCACATTCTCAAAAAGAATGCGCGCTGCCTTTTGGGCGCTGAGACGGCCAATTTCGCTATAGCGATTGACCACGCCCATCAGGGCAGCCGATTTCAGCACTGGTGCCTCAGAAGCGGCAAAAACCGGCAAATTGCAGGCCAGCGCAGCACCGGTCAATTGGTCACGCAGCAAATTGAGAAAGGTATCGGGCGACTGGTAGAGCAGATCAACGCCAGCCTGAGCCAACCTGGTGACGAGGCCGGGCAATTCTTCAGAGCGCGGTTTACCGTTCGCATCGAGGGTAAACGTTTGCTCGCTGAGACGAAAACCAAGCACCGGCGCCAACTGGCGCAATCGATCACGGATGGTCAGCGAGTTTTGTTCGGCCGGATTGACCAACAAACCCAAATGACGGAAAGCGAAGTAACTGCGGGCCGCCTGCAACTGGATTTCTTCATCCAGCAAATACAAAGTCCCGGTCAAATTCCGCCCGGATGACTCCAGTCGTTGCACCACCCCGGCTTCAACCGGGTTGGTCACAATCATGAAGACAATCGGAATATTGGTCAGATAGCGCGCCGGATCTGGCGCCCGCCAGGGACCGGCAACTTCCTGCGTGACCGTGGTTCCCCAGGTGACCACCAAATCCGGCTTGAGCTTTTTGGCCTCGGCCAGGAAGCCCGGTATTCGCGTCTTATCCTGGGCCGCATCGCGCAGCGTAAAGCGCACCGGCAAACGCTGCTTGCGGAAGTAATCCTGAAATCCCTGGCAGGCCTCTTCGCAGCCGCGATAAAGCAGCATCAGCACATGCCGCTCGCCGGCCAGCGCCAGACCCGGCGCCAAGCCAAGCAGGCAGAGCAGCATGATCCGCAGACAACGGCTCATGCTTTGCCCACACTCGACTGAAACATGGCAGGACTGGCGCGCCACATGCCCAACAGCAAAACCGTTCCGCTCAGTGTCAGAGCACCGATCGCTACCATGACAGCGGTTGCTGGCATCCAGCCTAACAACAGTCCCGCCAGAAGCGGGCCGATCACGCTGCCAAATCGCTCAAGGGTACGCAGGGCAACCAGTACCGAGGTGACACTGCCCTTGCCGCCCAACTCAACGGCAAGGGCCTGCATGGGCGCCGCCGACAAGCCGGTGCCGAGGCCCAAGCCAATGATGCCCAGCCAGATGACAAGATCAGGAGACAGGATGGATGAAGTCAGCCCGGCCAGCCCGCCAAGGCCAATCAATATCATGCCGCCCAGCACCAGCAGAAGCGGCCTGCGCCAGCGATCCGCCAGCCAGGAGGCAAGCGGGTTACTCAGGGTCAGCAAAATGTAGTACAGCATGATGGCGCGACCTATCGCCGCCGGCGAATAGTCGGCATGTTGCAAACCCAGCGGGGTCAGGTAAAACAAAAATCCGGCCAGACTGATTTTGGCGGGAATCGCCGCGCCCACCATCAGCGTCATGAAACGCCGGTTACCAAGTAGTAGCTTCAAATCGGCAAAGCGGAAAATTTCGTTTGAACCAGAGCCATGCAAACCACCGCGCTGACTGATGGCAAAAATCAGGAATCCGGCCACGGCGACCCCGGCCGAAACAAGCAGAACGGCGCGATAACCCATGCGCTCGGCCAGGACACCACCAACCGATGCGCCACAAATTGCAGCAATGCTCACTGCGGCAACAAACAGGGCCAAACCACGCGCCCGGTTTTCACCGCTCGTACTGGCAATGATCTGACGCTGACAAGCCATCGTCCCTAGCGCGTAACCACTGGCACAAAGCGCCCGGGCCGCCAGCAAGGCCCAGTAGTGGTCGGTGATTGCCATCCAGCAAAAACCAGACGCGGCGAGCAAGGCCCCAAGCGCAAAGAGCCGACGCGGGCCGTAACGATCAGCCCAGCCACCAGCATAGGGCGTTGTCAGGGCAAAAAACACCATGTACACCGCGATTGGCAGGCTCACCGTCGTCGTCAGGGCAATCCCGCTGCTCCCCGCGAAGTCGCGAAAAAACAAGGGCAAAAAAGCGCGCGTCAATTCTTCAGAAAGGATGAACAGAAAAAGTGGCAACCGGACCGATTGCGCACCCAGCAAGTCATTTACCTCAGCACCAGCCTGGCGCGCTGGCGTGACAAACGAAGCCAGCAGTTCGCGAAAACTCAAAATGGTGACCAGCAGCACAACCGCCACATCGGCCGCAATCGCCCACAAAGCGCGATCGACAACCTCCTGATCGGTCGTCACATGAACTTCGCCAAGCGGCACCGATCCATCATGAACCGAGGCCTTGCCCACACTCGCCAACGCCGGATGAGCTTCGCGCCCTTCCCGCTCACTATGCTTGCCCGGCAAATCCAGACTGATTCGTGCGAGGTCAGGATTCCGTGCCAGGACTTCAGCAAAATAATCCTCAGCCCCGACCAGTTTGTCCGGAGGAATACCGATGCTGATCGCGAATTCAATTTTTTTACCCAAGGCGGCGGCCACGGCCGAGGCTTTCGCATCAATTGCCGGTTGCAAACTGCCGGCCAACTGCTCCTTCGACTGCCAGGCAAGGATGGCGCTGGCAATCAAGGTTGGCAAGAGAACCACGACCATCAACCGGCCACCCGCAACTTGCCGGCCCCGGGCCATAACAAAAGCAAAAACCAGCACGGCGCCAGAGAGCACAGCCAGCGCTAGCAGATGCCCCGTCATCTCGCGCTCGACCCCAGCCGCATGCTCCTTGAGCGACACCGGATCAAGCTCAACCAGCAAACCACCGACCGCCCGCCCGCCACTTTCATGGACCAGCACGCCTAAGGCGGGGGATTCGAGCAAGTTGCGCGTCCACCGGCTTCCCGCCTGAAGCATGGGGGTCAGCACAGCAGGCTCAAGCCCTTGCCCCTGGCGCTCGGCAAGCGTCGAAAACTCTATTCGGCTGAGGCCAGTCGAAGCGGCAGGCGATCGATCAAGGGAAAACATGCTGGCGACAGCAATACCGGTTTCCGCCCCCGGCAGGCTGGCGAGTTGCAGGTGCATCTGGCGCATTTCCGCTGCTTCGAGGCCTGACAAGGTAGCCGCAGCCATCGCCGAACGAATTGCCGAGACACTGATCTCGGCACGCGAAACAGCCAACTCGACAAGCAGACTGCGATGCTTGTGCGCCAATAAAAAACCAAGGGAAGCCAGCGCAATGAAATGCGCCAACAGCAAAAATAGGATAGCCCGCCCGAGAGGCTGTTTCTGCGATGAATCGGCCAGGAAATTCGAATTGGACTGCATCGTTTGCGCTAAAGAAAATTAATGCTCGAGACTTAGCCGATTTGCTTGCCAATGAAAGCGCACTGGGTATTGGCACGGGATCGTTATTTATAATACGGGACATTCTCCGGAGATGTGTATGCGCAGCACCCAATTGGTCTTCCATATCTGGCGTTATCTTGCCCTGATCGCAATTGGCGTGATGATCAGCGGCGGGCAAGGCTGGGCTGCAGCCCCTGAAAAGCGGGTGGCGCTGGTCATTGGCAACAATGAATATAAAACCGTCACCAAGCTGGAAAAAGCGACCAACGATGCGAAAGCGGTTGGTCGCGAACTGACCCGCCTCGGTTTCGAGGTGATTTCCGTATCGAATGTCAGCCAGAAGCGGATGAATCAGGTGATCAACGAGTTCTCGCAAAAGGTTTCTGGCGGAGGGGTCGGCGTCTTCTTTTTTGCCGGACACGGGATGCAGATCAACAACCAGAATTTTCTGCTGCCGGTCGATTTTGAGTTACCAAACGATGTCAACGATGTAGCAGATCAGTCAATCAGCCTGCAAAGCATCCAGGACAAACTAGCCGATGCCAAGGCGCGCTTCTCCCTGCTGGTCATCGATGCCTGCCGTGACAACCCACTACCCAGGAAAGCTGGTCGCAGCCTCTCGCTGTCACGCGGACTGGCCGCCCCCTCGGCCCCCAACGGGCAGGTTGTTCTCTTCTCTGCCGGCGCCCATCAACAAGCGCTCGATAAACTGAGCGATGACGACACCAATCCGAACGGCCTGTTCACTCGCGAATTTCTACCGATGATTGCCTCTCCCGGCCTCAGTGTGACCGATGCGCTAAAGCGCGTACGCTCGGCTGTGACACGCAAAGCCAAGGCGATAGGCCATGAGCAGAATCCGGCTCTTTACGATCAGACCGACGGCGATTTTTTCTTTGTTGCCGGTGCCGCTCCGGCAAACACAAAGGCCGCTCCGCAGACCGAAACCATACAGCGCATCGACCCAATGGCCGTCGAATTGAGTTTCTGGGAGAGCATCAAGGGTAGCGACAACAGCGATGATTTCCGCGCCTACCTGAACAAGTACCCGGTCGGCCAGTTTATCGAACTGGCGCAAAGCCGCCTGCGCCGCGGCGAAAAGGCTGGCGGCGCAACACGCGGCAGCGCCGGCAAGGTGGATTGTGCCGACTGCCCGGAGATGGTGGATATTCCGCCCGGCGAGTTTCTCATGGGCGCGGCACGCAACGAGGTGGATAGTGGCGATAACGAAAGGCCGCGTCATGGCGTAAAAATTGAGAATGCTTTTTCCGCCAGCCGCCATGAAATAACGGTTCACCAATTTGCCGCTTTCGTCGAGGCAACCGGCCACAAGGCCGAGGGCAGTTGCAATGTCTGGTCCGGTTCAAGCTGGGAGAATCAGCCCGGCAAATCCTGGCGCGACCCCGGCTTTGCGCAAACCGGTACGCACCCTGTAGTCTGTGTCAGCTGGAATGATGCCCGCGCCTATACGAACTGGCTGTCGCGCGTCACCGGCAAACACTATCGCCTGCCCACAGAGTCGGAATGGGAATACATGGCGCGCGGTGGCACACGTACCTCACGTTTCTGGGGCGATGACCCGGGATTGGCCTGCGAGCATGCCAATGTCCATGATGCGACAACGCAGAGCGCGCACAAATTCGCATGGGAGCCGCACGAATGCAAGGATGGCTTTGCCGAGACGGCACCGGTTGGCCGCTTCAAGGCCAACCCCTTCGGCCTGCACGACACTGCCGGCAATGCCTGGGAGTGGGTTGAGGATTGCCTCAACACCAACTACGTCAACGCGCCCAATGACGGCTCGGCACGGGTTACCGATGATTGCGGTCGTCGGGTTTATCGCGGCGGCGGCTGGAGCGGCCCGTCCTCCGTGCGCTCGGCCACCCGAACCGGAAACCCTCCCAGCTACCGCTCGCAGTTGCTGGGTTTCAGGGTTATCCGGGCGCTTGATTGATTTTTGGCAACGGTCCAGCTACCCATGCAGCAGTCCGCTATTGCGCAGGCCGCTAGCCTAATCAAAGACGCCGACGGCCTGCTGATTACCGCTGGCGCCGGCATGGGCGTTGATTCCGGCCTGCCGGATTTTCGCGGGCGCGAAGGTTTCTGGCGCGCTTACCCGGCGCTGGCCAGAGCGCGCATTGATTTCGCCGAAGCCGCCAGCCCCAAGACTTTTCGCCGCGATGCCCGGCTCGGCTGGGGCTTTTACGGCCACCGTCTGGCGCTCTACCGGCGCACCGTGCCGCATCAGGGCTTTCACATCCTGCAGCGCTGGGGCGAGAAACTACCGGCCGGTGCCTTTGTTTTTACCAGCAACGTCGATGGCCAGTTTGCCAAGGCTGGCTTTGCGCCATCGCGAATTTGCGAAGTGCATGGCTCGATCCACCACCTGCAATGCCTGGAACCGTGCAACGAGAAGATCTGGGCGGCGGATGATGTGCTGCCGGAAGTCGATGAAAGTACCTGCCGACTGATTTCAGATTTACCGCATTGCCCGTACTGTGGCCAGCTGGCACGACCGAATATTCTGATGTTTGGTGATAGTGGCTGGCTCGAGCGCCGTACCCAGTTGCAGCAAGCGCAGCTTGATAAATGGCGGCGCGCGGTGAAAAAACTGGTGGTGATCGAACTCGGTGCCGGTACCGCCATCCCCACCGTGCGCTGGTTTGGCGAAACGCTGGGCGTGCCGCTGATCCGCATCAACCCGACCGAGGCGGAGGTCAGCAGCGCCATCGGCGTCAGCCTGCAATCCGGCGCGCTGGCCGGGCTGCAGGCGATAGATTTGGCGCTGCGCTGAGTTTTAGCTGGCAGCCAGCAGCTCGACCAACTCAGCCGTAAAGCGTTGCGGGTCTATCAGTTGCGGGCAATGATCGGCTTTTTCGTAGCAACTCAAGCGCGCATTGGTGATGTGGGTCAGCAGATACTGCGCGACTGCGGCGGTGTAGAAATTGCTCTGCGCGCCAAAGGCAAGCAGGGTTGGCACCGTGATCAGCGGCATTACGTCACGGTAGTCAGCGGCAACCAGCGATTTCCAGATGGAAATTTGCGCCTGCGGATCAAGTTGCTGCAGATTTTTACGTGAGTCCTGCCAACCGGAACTGTTGCGCTCATAGGTTTCGCGCGAGCGGCTGTTGAGGCCATAGGCGATCAGACGCAGCACCGCCTCGGCAAAATCCTTGTCCAGCTCATTGATCAGGTCTTGTGAACTGACTGCGTCAAAGTCACCGTAGATGCCATTGCGCCAAGTGGCATCGGTGACCAGCTTGGGTGACTGGTCGATGATGCAGATGTGCGAAAGGCGGTCGCAGCCGTGATCGCGGATGTATTGCCAGAGTGTCAGCGCGCCCATCGAGTGGCCGACGATGGCCAGCTTTTCCAGCCCGTAATGATCAAGCAGGTTTTCCACGTCACGCGCCAGCCGCGCGACATCCGGCGTTTGCGTGACGGTCAGCGGATGGCCGCCATGGCCACGCGCATCGGGT
This sequence comes from uncultured Dechloromonas sp., assembly GCA_964293845.1. Lineage (GTDB taxonomy): Bacteria > Pseudomonadota > Gammaproteobacteria > Burkholderiales > Rhodocyclaceae > Azonexus. Next base: position 26,270 of record CAXYZX010000004.1, on the reverse strand, counting down.
CGAAAAATCTGATGATTGGGCGACAAGGCTTCGAGCAACGGACGCCAGACGGTGTGGCTGGAGGTCCAGCCGTGCAGAAAAAGGATGGGCGAGCCGTTGCCGGAAACGCGCAGGTGGAGTTGTTCGCCGTCGTCGGCGGTAAAGGTTTCCATAACGAATGGACGCTGCCTGAGGATTGTGAGGGCGAACGATACCGCGAATTCAGGCGCCTTGCAGCCAGCCGGCAATTTCGACCTTGCTCGGCATGCGTCCGGAGACTTTCACCACCTCATCAATGACCAGCGCCGGCGTGCTCATCACCGGGTAGGCCATGATCTGGTCCATTTCGGTGACATGCTCAAATGTTGCGGTCAACCCCAGTTCGGCCACCGATTCTTTGGTCAGTTGCTCCAGCCGATTGCACTTCGCACAGCCGGTTCCGAGAATCTTGATCAGCATGATGCTCTCCTCTTTGATCAGAAAAAGCTAAAGACGCCATCGACCCAGGCGCCATAAGTCAGCCCGGCCAACGTCGAGAAAACGGCCACCAGCCCGACATAAGTCCATGCCTTGAGTTTGCCGATGATGGCCGAGGTAATCAGTATGCTTTGCAGCGACAGTTCAGGATCGGCCATCAGGTAGGCAATCAGCGGGCCGGGGTGCATGCCGAGCGACAGGAACATCTTGGCGATCGGCACTTCGACCAGCGTCGGAAAGTACATGAAGACGCCAAAGACCACACCGGCCATATTGGCCAGAAGGGTGTTGCTGCCGGCGATGGACTGCACCCAGGCTGGTTCGATGAAGGTACGGATAACACCGACCAAGAAGACGCCGACGATCAGTAGCGGGAAAATCATCTTCACAAAACGCCAGGTTTCCCACAGCCATTGCTGAGCATCCCAGTCATCGAAACGCCGGGCCAGGGGCAGCAGAAGAGCGCACAGACCAGCGACGGCGATGGTTCTTCCGGTCAACGTCAAAAACAGGCCGGTTTCTGTGACACGAATACCGAGCGCGGCAAAAACCAGTGTCAGCGCCGTCAGTCCCAGCGCCACCGGTGTCAGGCGATTGAAGCCATTATCGACCAGCCCGAGCCCACGCCAGGCCACTGCGCCAATCAGCAGGAGCAGGACTATCAATACCAGGCCATGCAGGCTCAAGCCTTCGGCACCCATCGCTTCATTGACCGGCACCCAGCCATCAAGCACCGTTTGTATGGCGGCAGCGCCGCGCCAGGGAATCTCACCGCTGACCATGATGGCCTTGAGAAAGTCGACTTTCAACGTACCGGCAATCAACAGCGCTACGAGGGCGCCAAGAAAAATCAAAACTTTGCTGGAGATCCCCTCGCCACCGGCAAATGTCTCGTTGGCGGCCTGGCGCGCCGCTTCACCCTGGCGAAAAATGGCGGCCATGATCATGCCGATACCGATGCCGAAAATCAGCGCCAGCACAATGCGGGCGATGGCGAAATCGGCGCCCAGCGCAACGCCGGTGTAGGAGAGCGCCAGAATATTGGCAGCGGGGGCGAAGAACAGGAAGGTGATGGCCGGCCCCAGCCCCGCCCCCTTTTTGTAGATGCCGGCAAACAACGGTTGCACCGTACACGAGCAAACCGCCAGCAAACTCCCGGCGCCTGCCGCTGCCGGATAGGAAACCCACTTCGAGGCATTGGGACCTAGGAAACGGACGATGGATTGCTGCGGCACCAGCGCCGACAAGCCGCCGGCAATGAAAAACGCCGGCACCAGACAAAGCAGCACGTGCGCCGCCAGATACGATGCCAAGCTGGCCAAACCGTTCTGAAATGCAACAAGCAGAATATCCACGATCAACTCCTCAACAACGATCCGTTCGCCTGAACAGACCATATCAACCTATCCTGAACCTGAAGACGAATCAAGATCGAAAAAGATGCAGCCTGACCGAAATTGCACGCAGCTTGTCATGCAACGCAATGGTTGCCGAAGATCCAGCAGATTAGGATGCTGATTTACCAAAACCAGACGGAGACACCATGCAGGCCTTTCAGGATTTCTACCCGGAGAACGTCGCCCATTGTTACGGCTGCGGCCGCCTCAATGAACAAGGCCATCAGATCAAAACGGTTTGGGACGGCGACGAAACGGTCACCCGCTTTCAACCGCGCCCCGAACACACGGCGATTCCCGGTTTTGTATACGGCGGCCTGCTGGCTTCCCTGATCGACTGCCACTGCACCGGCACGGCTGCTGCGGCAATGTATAAATCTGAAAATCGCGCGCTGGACAGCCTGCCGGCTTTCCGTTTCGTGACCGGTTCGCTGCAGGTCAGTTACCTGAAGCCGACGCCGCTCGGACCGCTGCTGGAAATTCGTGGCCGGATCAAGGAAATCAAGGGGCGCAAGGTGGTGGTTGAAGCAACGGTTTTTGCCGATGGGGTAGCTACGGCACGCGGCGAAGTCGTTGCCCTGCAAATGCCGGACAGTTTTACGACTGCCGCCTGAGAAGCTGACGGGCAATCAAGGCTGGCCGGGATAAAGCATAGGGGGCACCGGCCAGCCCAGCAGCAAGCGCCATAGCCAAGGGTTATTGCGAGACTTACGAGAACTGCATTGATTGGCAATATAATTTGTGCGCCAAAATCGCACAGACTATCTTGCCATGAACAACGCCCCACCTGAGCTCACCCTTGAAGTCCTGCAGCAATTCCGGATTATCTATGGAACCATGCGCCAGTATTTTCGTGAGCTTGAAGCCTGTTGCGGCCTTCCCGGCTCGCAGATGTGGCTGCTTCAGGAAGTCGAGCGAACCCCGGAAATCGGCATTACCGAACTGGCCTCGCGCATGGGCATCCATCAATCAACCTGCAGCCTGCTGGTCGAAAAGCTGGTAGCCAGGAACTGCCTAATCAAGAGTCGGCAAGCAGGAGATCAGCGCCGGGTTGGGCTTTGCCTTGCGGCCGATGGCCGCAAGGCGATAGCGGCACTTCCCGGCCCGGCCGAGGGCGTTCTGCCAGAAGCCCTGGCCGCGATACCCAATGTCGCCCTCAGAACATTGAATATCAATCTAAGCGAATTGATTTCCCACCTACAGGGCAGAGACGACGCGTATGCCGCGACCCCTCTGGCCGAAATGCTGAATAGCGAAAGCCCCGATGCTCAATAAATCCATGAACTTTCTGATTACCTTGCTCGCTTGCACCGCGCTTATCGCTGGCTGCAGCTCGCAGCCCCTACAAACATCAGCCCCCGAAAAGCAGGAAAAGTCAGCCACCGCAAAAACCCCGGCGAACACTGTGAACCAGCCAGCAGAAACCGAGCACAAGACAACTGCGGCAGCAACGGATAACCTCAATATTTACTTCCCCCCCGGCTCGAGCATTGTCAGCAGCATTGAGCGAGAGAAGCTGCGTAACCACGCCGAACACCTGAAGGCCGAGCCGCAGTTAAAAATCACGCTGATCGGGCATACCGGCGACACCGGAAGCCCATCGTTCAACCTTGCCCTGGCCGACATGCGCGTTTCTGCCATTAGCAATGCGCTGAAATCACTGGGCATTCCCGAGCGCAGGATTCGCCGGAATATGGGAGAGCGCAATCGGCAGGCGGCGCAATGTAAAGCTGCGGAATGCCCGCAAAGTGTTCAACGAGTCGAACTGGTCTATATCCTGCCAGCCCGTCGCCAAAGATAGCAATCCGGCATGGCGCGGGACAAACATCTAGCGCGAAACGAAATTAATCGGCCGCTCGATGGCTGCAACTTCCGGTTGGAAGGTGACATGCCTGATACCCCGCCTGCCTGCCACGGCACTGAGTGCTTCAAGCGTCTGTGGCCAGGCAACAAGATCGGTCACCCGGACATGGGCAGAGAGCGCCAGGCGCTCAGAGGCAATGGGCCAGACGTGCAGGTCATGGACCTCGCTGACGCCAGGCACTGCGGCCAATTCTCGACCAAGGATTTCAATATCAATATGAAATGGAACGCCATCCAGCGTGGCGATCAAGGCTTCACGCAAGAGACGGAGACTGGAAAACAATATCAGGCTGCCGATAAAAATTGAGAGCAGCGGATCTACCGGTGTCCAGCCGGTGAACCAGATTACTGCGCCAGCGATCAGCGCGGCCAGCGAGCCGAGCACGTCACCCATCACATGCAGAAGTGCGGCGCGGATGTTGAGGTTTTGCTCGCCACGCGACAGGATCCAGGCAACCAGCAAATTGACCAGCAAGCCTATCACCGCCACCACACTGACCGTCGCTCCGTCGATACTGCCCTGGCTCTGCAAGCGGCGCCAGGCTTCGATGCCGATGGCGAAGACGACAAACAGCATGCTCAGCGCGTTGACCAAGGCAGCCAGCAACTCGGCGCGCCCCAACCCATAGGTGTGACGGCGACTCGGTGGCCGAGCGGCCAGCCAGGCGGCAAGTGCGGAGAGACCAAGCGCTGCGCCATCGGTCACCATATGTCCGGCATCGGCCAGCAAGGCAAGCGAACCGGAATGCCAGCCGGCAATGAATTCAACGATGGAAAAACCAAGCGTTAGAAGCAGCGCAAACAATAGCGTTTTGCCGACCGCCGAATGGGTGTGCGGGTGATCGTGCGCATGGCTATGGACATGGCGGTGATCGGAATTGTGCTCATGGTCGTGCTGGCTCATGGCGAATCGCTTAGCGCTTGGCGCGGCGTATAGCCACAAACCGACCCGCTTTCATCAAAACGCACCTGACACGCCTTTTCCAGACGCAGCTTCAAACGCTGACGCGCCCGCTGCACGCGTGACTTGGCGGCTGAGAGAGAAAGACTGAGATGGACGGCGAATGCCTGCTGCGAACGCCCTTCGATATCGCAAAAAGTAATCGCCTGACGATCCACCGCGGAAAGCTCGCGCAATACGCGTGGCAAACACTGGCTCAGAGAATCTATCGCCGGCATTTCCTCGGCCATCTCAGTGGCTAGGTCATTGGGCAAGGCCTGATGCGGATGAGCGCAGCGCAAGTGGTCCGCCAATGCATTGCGTGTCACCTGAAAAAACCAGGCTCGCGGCTGGTTGACCGCGCAAAATCCCTGCCCCTGACGCAAAGCACGAATAAAAACGTCCTGCAACAATTCCTCGGCATCTTCAGCGCTGGCGCAGCGATGGCGCAAGTAGCCCTTCAACTCACCCGAATACGCGGCCCATGCCGCCATCAGACAAGACGCGGCGGCGCGGCTGTCAGGCACTTTCGTACCAGCCTTTGCTTGAATTAACCACTTTGACGACGAGCAACATCACCGGCACCTCAATCAATACACCAACCACTGTAGCCAATGCCGCGCCGGATTCAAAACCGAACAGGCTGATCGCCGCTGCCACCGCCAGTTCAAAAAAGTTGCTGGCGCCAATCAGGGCTGACGGACAGGCAATGTTGTGCTTTTCGCCGGCAGCGCGGTTCAGCCAGTAGGCGAGCGCCGAGTTGAAAATCACCTGAATCAGAATCGGTACTGCAAGCAAGGCAATGACCAGCGGTTGTTTCAGAATGGCCTCGCCCTGAAAAGCGAAGAGCAGGATGAGGGTGAGTAGCAGCGCACTGATCGATAACGGGCCAATTTTGGCCATTGCCGCATCAAACGCCGGCTGACCTTTGCGCAACAAAGACTTGCGCCAAAGCTGAGCAAGGATCACCGGAATCACAATGTACAGAACAACGGAGGTGAGCAATGTGTCCCAGGGCACAGTAATCGCTGAGAGCCCCAAAAGAAACGCCACCAGCGGCGCGAAGGCGAAGACCATGATCAGATCATTGACCGCGACTTGCGACAGGGTGAACAGCGGGTCGCCATTGGTCAAGCGACTCCAGACGAAAACCATAGCGGTGCACGGCGCCGCTGCCAGCAAGATCAGACCGGCAATATAACTATCAAGCTGATCAGCCGGCAGGTAGTCGGCAAACAAATGGCGAATGAACAGCCAGCCAAGGAAGGCCATCGAAAACGGTTTGACCAGCCAATTCACGAACAACGTGACACCAATGCCGCGCACATGCTGCTTCACTTCATGCAGGGCGCCGAAATCGACCTTGACCAGCATCGGGATGATCATCACCCAGATCAGCAGCCCCACCGGCAAATTGACCTGCGCCACTTCCATGCGACCAATGGCCTGAAAGACACCGGGCATCGCCTGACCAAAAGCAATGCCGGCAACGATGCAGATGAAGACCCAGATCGACAGATAACGCTCAAAGGTGTTCATGCCTCGGCCTCCGCATGAATTTTGCGGGCTGCTTCGGCAATTGTTACGGTCGACAGCGTTTCGAGGGGTAATTTTACAAAGGCGGCGACGCGCTTTTCGAGTTGCTGATAGGCAGTTTCAAAGGCGAGACGGCGCGCTGCAAGCGGTTCGACATGCGCCGGATCGTTAATTCCCCAATGCGCCGTCGCCGGGTGGCCGGGCCAGATCGGGCAAGCTTCACCGGCCGCGCTGGCGCAGACGGTGAAGATGAAATCGAGTTTCGGTGCATCGGGCGTAGCAAACTCATCCCAGGATTTACTGCGTGCTTCCGGCAATGGAATGCCGTGCTTCACCAGCGTTTCCAGCGCCACTGGATTGACCGTGCCGCTGGGTTGGCTACCGGCGGAGAAGGCACGAATTCGCCCGCCCCCCAAGTGATTGAACAAGGCTTCGCCGAGTATCGAGCGTGCCGAATTGCCGGTGCACAAGACCAGCACGTTGAAGGTTTTCATGAACAGTTTTCCGGATTACAGGTTTCGACCACTTCGCCACAACCCAGGCCGCCGCAGCAGTCTTCGGTCAGGTAACGGAGCAGTTCATTCATTTCGGGATAGTTGGCGGCGTAATAGACGAAACGCCCCACCTGCCGCGAGGAAGCCAGCTGCGCCGCCACCAGCTCTTTCAGGTGAAAAGTCAGGCGACCATTGGCCTCAATATCCAGAGCTTCGGCGATTCGACCGACCGACAGCCCCGCCGCACCGGCGCGAACCAGCAGGCGGAAGATTTCGAGACGGGTTTCATGCGCCAGAGCTCCCAGCGCGCTTACGGCAGTTTTCGATTCCATATTTCAATAATCGTTGAAATGATATCGAAAATCAAGGCTGAATTTGCATCAGCCTCAAAACATCAACGCTCTTTGTCGAACAGCGCCCCCCAGAGCGCCTTGCATTTCCCGCCAAAGCTGAGCGTCTCATCCGACATCGCTTCAAGGAAATCGGACAGCCGTTTCGAACGCGATACGGCAAACAGCACCAGAGCGATGAACACGCTGGTCGCCACCACGCCATGCAGAATGCGCTCGGAAACAGTGCCATCGCCAAAAGGAATGATGTTCATCCCGAAGTAGCCGGTAGTCACCGTGGCAATCAAGCCGAGGATGGTGATCACGGTCAGGCGTACGACGGTATTCGATTGCCGACGCTGCGAATCGCTGTCGAGGTAATTGCTCATCTCACGGATTTCACTGCGCACTTCGTCGTATAGATCATCATTGCGCAAATGCTTGGCGCACATGCGGAAAATGGCCTGCACATGCGGGCGCTCGGAAAGTTCGTGGAACCAGTAGCGGTGCGTAAAGCGCAGGAAAGTCTCGAAATTGGCGCGAATCCGGCGCTTGAAGCGGCGCACCGAGACATCGTTACGAATATCGAGATCATTAACCGCATCAACCAGCACTTCAGAAAAGACCAGCAGGGAAGCACGATGCAAATGAGCGATCAGGAAAACGAGAAAATACTGGTGACGGAATTGCGCCAGCACACCGCGCTCGGTGTCCAAAAAGAAACGATTGCCGGCATCGCCAACCACCGCCATTGCATTTCCGGTGCAGACAAACCGGGAATTCGGCCCGCTGGCCGTATCGGTCCAGTAACGGTCCTGACAATAGCGCTTCTCGAATTCGGCGATCCACGGCACGTTGACCGGCAACGCCTCATCGGGATGCAGCATGGTGGCCAGGCCAATCCGTATCCAGTCTTCACGGTTCAGCGTGCGCGGCTGATCGAGGGCAATAAAGGCCATTACCGGCATGCGGTGATATTCAATCAGCCGATAGCGCAAAACGCCGACTTCATCGGAATGCGCCAAAACCAGCGGGCGCAAGAGGCAGGCCCAGTGTTCGGAAATATTGGGGCTGCGGTGCTCGCAGACAAAACTCAGGTATTTGTCGCGCTGTGCTGAATCCGAGCGGGCAATCACTTGCCCATCAGCACCCAGCCACTCGGCCAGATACACATTGTGCAAGCCCTCGCCTTCTTCGTCCCAACCGGAGGGATAGGCGCGGCCAAAGCGGAAAAGAATTTCGCGCACCGTCGCCAGCGGCAAGTTGTCAGCGCGCACCTCAAGATTCATTTGAACCAGATCGAGGTCGTGGAAGAAATAGAGATCAAGATGAACGACATGCAGCTCGATTGGCGTCTGCCCCTCGCGCAAAGTCAGGCGTAGCCGCGCTACATCGCCGCGCCGAAAGACATGCATCGGCGAGCCACCCGGTAGATCATCGGCCAGGATATGCCGCGAACGACCCTCGCCATAAAGAAAGCGCTGCACGTAGGGCAGAAAAGAGACGAACTCCCGGTAATGACGCTCCTTGAAATGCGCCGGGTCATCGGTGAACTCATCATCAAGACGGCGCCAAGGTTGCGCTTCCTTTAGCGCCTCAAAAACTTCCCAGTGCCGGCCATCAACATTCTTGCCGACCAATGGCTCAAGCTGCAGGGGCCAGACCAGATTGGCGTGAAATAGACGAACGTGGTTGTCACCCTGAAGCGTTTCTTCAACCATCACTCGACATCCCCATTGTTATTTGATGACAGCATCACAGCAATCTGGCTTATAGCACGACCTGCGCCCCTATTCCACTACAAAGGCCGGGAGAAGCGTATGCTCTTGGCAGCCATTTGGCCGTCGCGGTACTCGCCGCGACAAAGCCTGACTGAAAGGATAGCCCGTGAGCGCCGCTGCAAAAACCAATGAACTCTTCGATCTCCTGCGCGCCGCCTGCGCCCGCCAGTTCCGCTTCAATCCGCGACGGATCACGGCGAGCATGCGCTATGTCGGCAAGGAAGGCCACGGTAAGGATCTGCTGCATCTCTTCCGCGATGCCGGCACCCATTCACAGATTGTCCTCCAGGGCACTTTCGCCACCTTGCGCATCACGCATGGCGACAAGCCGCACTGGAGCGAGGCCGAGCAGGAACATTACCGCGAGAGCGACGCCGAGATGGACGCCAAGATTGCCGCCAAGCAGGCCGAGGTTGAATTCACCCGTCACTGCCCGCTCTATCTGGCGCACCGCGCCGAGTTGCTGACTCATTACAAGACCAGTCCGACCTATGTTGCCGGCGGCCCGAATCCGCGTGAAGGCGCCAAAGCCCTGCTCGCTCGCCTTGATGAAGCCAAGGACCCCATGCTGGCGGCCTTTGCCGAACACATGAAATCGGACGACCTCGAGCATCTGGCTGTTTTGCTCCTCGCCCCCTGCCACTTCGAACTTGAAGCCAAAGGAGAAACGACGGGCGGCAACGCCACTTCGCCAGCCCATTGAATATCGCAACGATTGCCGAGCATCTGACGCGGGTTGGCTACATCGTCCTCGATGCGCCGCTGCTGGAACAACTGAGCGCCCTGCTTTTTGCGCGCTGCCACGATGACGGGCCGGAACGCTTCACGGCGGCGCAAGTCGGCCGTGGTCAGGCAAGAAAAGAGATCGGCGCACTGCGCGGTGATGTGATCAGCTGGCTGGACGATGCCAACAGTACCGATCACGCCTATCTGGCCTGGATGGAGGCACTGCGCCACGGACTGAATGCCGAACTCTTCCTCGGCCTGTTTGATTTTGAATGTCACTACGCGATTTATGGCGCGGGCACCGGCTACGCCAAACACAGCGATGTGCTGCGCGGCGGAAAAGGCCGCGTGCTGTCCACCGTGTTCTATTTGAACGAAAACTGGCAGGCCGCCGACGGAGGAGAACTACGCTTGTTCGACACCACCGGCGAGACGGTCATTGCGACCGTTAACCCGAGCTTCGGCAAGATGATCATTTTTCTCAGCGAATCATTTCCGCATGAGGTGCTGATGGCACATAACCAACGGCGCAGCATTGCCGGCTGGTTTCGCGTCAGGGCAATGTAGAGCAGCGGCCCGGCACTATTCGGTAACGCGCCCGCGCTGCAATTTAACCTGGCCGCGCTTGACCTTGCTCTCGACGCGTTTTCGCTGTGAACTCCGACTCGGCTTGGTCGGCCTCCGGACAATAGGCACAAAGGCAGCGGCAGCGATCAGTTCGCGCAAACGAATCAGGCCATCCTCGCGATTGCGCTCCAGGCTCCTGTGTTTTTGGGCCTTGATGACGACGACGCCATCACTGCTGATACGCTGATCACGCAGCGCCAGAAGTTTGCCCTTGATGTCATCCGGCAAGCTGGAAGCGGCAATATCAAAACGTAGATGAACCGCGTTCGATACCTTGTTGACGTTCTGCCCGCCCGCCCCCTGAGCGCGAATCGCGATGAACTCGACTTCACTCTCGTTTAAGGTCAGCGGCACGGGATTTCCAGTTCGCAGTCCTGGCGCTTAAGCAGGCGTCTCGGCGCCATGCATGGCTTCGACTTCTTCGTGCTCCCATTCCTTGATCGCATCGGACAAAACACGCGCTTTTTCGTGGGTATCGGGAAGGTGATGGTGTGTTTCTTCAAAGGCTTCCAGAGCTTCGTGACAGGCAGCCGCTTTTGAGGGAGCGTGGGTATGGGGCATGGTGGATCTCTTTCAATGTTTGGCAACATGTTGCATTGCAGCAATTTCATTTTAATTGCTGCAGATGCACATCGCAAGCATCCGCTCACCGCTCAGACCTCATCTGAAACTTTACCCGCAGGCTCCTGCAGTTTTCGATACAGCGTACGCTGACTGATGCCCAGTTGTTCGGCCAGCAGGCTCAGATTACCGTCCGCACGCGCTCTGGCCCAGCCCAGGTAGGATTTTTCCAGCGTTTCCAGATCAACGATCGCCTTCAACTGGAACGCCCCATCAGCACTCTGTGGCACAAGCGGCAGATCGTCGTCCATTTCAGTCAGATGCGGCAGGTCTATCGTATCGCCGTCGGCGAGCAGGGTGGCACGCTCGATCAGGTTGCGCAGTTCGCGAATATTGCCTGCATAGCGCCGACTGGCCAGCCAGTTGAGCGCCAGCGGCGTCATTTTGCGGCCCGTCCGGCGGTCGACACGCTCCAGCAGCGAGGCGGCGAGCAGTGGAATATCTTCGGCGCGTTCATGTAATGCCGGGGTGTGCAGCGGGAAGGTGTTGATCCGGTAATAAAGATCGCGACGAAAAGTCTCGGCCTGCACCATGGCACGCAAATCACGGTGGGTTGCTGCAACCAGTCGAAAATCAGCGGGCAGCCAATCCAGCCCGCCAACCCGGCGGTAGGTCCCGGTTTCCAGCAGGCGGAGCAATTTGACCTGCAGGCTTAGAGGCAACTCACCGATTTCATCGAGAAAGATGGTGCCACCACTGGCCGCCTCGACCAGACCCTGCTTGCGATGCGCGGCGCCAGTGAATGCCCCTTTTTCGTAGCCAAATAGTTCGCTCTCGAACAAATTTTCGGTCATTCCAGCGCAGTCGACCGCAACAAATGGCCCGCTGCTGCGCGAACTGGCCTCATGGATGGCGCGCGCCACCAATTCCTTGCCGGTACCGGTTTCACCCAAGAGCAGCACGGCCGCCGCCGAATCCGCCACACGCAGCACCTTCTGCAACATGCCGACAAAGGCCGGCGAGCGCCCGACCAGGCCCTGTGCGGCAGCCCGGCTGCTGGCCTGACGCACGACACGCATGGTTTCGACAAAATAAACGACCTTGCCCGCCTCATCGAAGATCGGCGTCGTCTCGACATCGACATGCTCTTCACCGCGCGGCGTGTGATGCAGATGCAGAACACGTTGCGGGGCGCGCGCCTCCAGGCTTTGCTTGAGCGGGCAGGATTCACCGGCCTGATCGCAGGGCACCGTGAAGTGGTGCGAGACCTCGTAGCAGGTACGCCCGCGTATCGGCTGGCCGCCACCAAATTCACGAACGTAAGCCGTATTGGCGGCAACGATACGGTAATCGGCATCCATCACCATGCGCGGCTCAGGCAGGCCATCGAGAAACGAAACCAGTTCACTCAGCAGTGGCGAAGACATGTTTTTGGCACCTTTGCCATATTTGACTGTCAATTATGACACAACAAACCAGGGCGCCGCTTGACGAACCGAGAAAAGAGGATTAACCCATTGTTTTAATTAATAAATTAAAAACACAGAAAGCTGGCACATATCTTGAGTATAGATATGCGGAAACCGATCCATCAGTGCGAGGCGCGCCTCCCCCTCCTTTGTACTTCGCACTGGCCGGCACCGACATGTTCCGACTGCTTTCTTTGATTTCGCCCCGCAGGCAGTTTGGCAGTCGTAACCCGTAGTGCCTGTTCATGGCTCCCGGTTTCCACCTTTCACTGACGATTGCCATGCACATCCGCCAATTTTTTCATCGCCCGAGCGCCTCATTGTCTTACCTGCTAGCCTGCCCGGAGAGCAGGAAGGCGCTGATGATCGACCCGGTTCTGGATGATTTGACGCTCTACCTCGGCGTGCTGGATGAAATGAAATGGCAGCTAGCCGGCATTCTCGAAACCCATTTACACCTTGACCACATCACAGCCGCTGCCGCCTTGCGCCAGGCGACGGGCGCCAAAGTGCTCTGTGGCGACCCGCAGATAGAAAACGCCGAGCGCCTGATTGGTGATGGGGAACAACTTGATTTCGGCACGCTGGCAATAAAAGTAATTGCCACCCCCGGCCACACCCCGCATTGCCTGAGTTTTTATTGCAATGGCCGCCTGTTCACCGGCGACTGCCTGCTCATTGGCGACTGTGGCACCCCTTGCGGCACCGGGGCAGATGCTGGCCGACTGTATGACAGCATTACGCGCAAGCTACTTTGCTTCGCCGACGAAACCCTGCTCTACCCTGGCCACGACCAGCAAGGACGACAAGTCAGCTGTATCGGCGACGAGCGCCGAAACAACCCGTTATTTTTCGGTATCAGCCGTGACGAATTCATTGCCCGTTTAGCCAGCCGCCCGCGAACCCTGCCCGCAACCAGCGCTGCCATCGCCAGCGCCAACCGTTGCTGCGGTTTAACTGTTTCCCCCCAAAAATAGAGACCACGCCATGAGCACTCCCCCAAAAATAGTGACTGAACCGCCGGCACCAGCATCTGCGCCAGCAACGATCTCCTTTGTTGAGAAACGCAAAAAGATTCACGCCAAAGGCGTGCGCGGGCTTTTCGACAACTGGCGGATCGGGATGGTGATCCTGACTCAGGTTATTTTTTACGGCGGCCTGTGGCTGGAATGGAATGGTCGCCAGGCGCTGCTCTTCGATATTTTGCAACGCAAGTTCTACATTTTCGGACTGGTTTTCTGGCCCCAGGACGTGATTTATCTGGCTGTCCTGCTCATTGTTTCAGCTTACGGCCTGTTCCTCGTCACCGCTATTGCCGGACGGCTTTTCTGCGGCTACGCCTGCCCGCAAACAGTCTATACCCAGCTTTTCATGTGGATAGAGAACTGGATCGAAGGTGATCGCAATGCCCGCATCAAGCTCGACAAGGCACCGCTGGGTGCGCGCAAGCTGCGCATTCGTGGCACCAAGCATCTGCTCTGGGTACTGCTGTCGTTGTGGACTGGCTTTACACTGGCCGGTTACTTCAGCCCGGTCAAGGAGCTGACGCAAAACCTGCTGACCTGGAACCTCGGTGGCTGGGAAACCTTCTGGATCTTCTTCTACGCTGGCTTTACCTACCTGATGGCCGGTTTCATGCGTGAGCAGGTATGCAAGTACATGTGCCCGTATGCCCGCTTCCAGAGTGTGATGTTCGACCCGGACACCTTGATCATCAGCTACGACGAGGCGCGCGGTGAAAACCGTGGCGCCCGTAAAAAAGGTGTCGATCCGAAAGCTGCCGGCCTCGGTGACTGTATCGACTGCGGCCAGTGCGTCGTCGTTTGCCCGACCGGCATCGATATCCGCAAAGGACTGCAGTATGAATGTATCGGCTGTGCCGCCTGTATTGACGTCTGCGACGAAGTAATGGACAAGGTCGGCCTGCCGCGCGGCCTGGTGCGTTACTCAACCGAAAACGCGATGGCCCAGAAACTCGACAAGAAAGACATCGTCAGTCATATCGTCCGCCCACGCATTCTCCTGTACACCGCCATCCTGATCCTGATCACGATCCTTGCCGGCTGGTTCCTCGCCAACCGTATTCCGCTCAAGGTGGACATCATCCGTGACCGCTCAACACTGGCCCGCGAAGCTGACGATGGCCGGATCGAAAATGTGTTCACACTACAGATCATGAATACCGAAGAACAGGCGCACCGCTACAAGGTTACGGTCGACGGCCTGCCGGGCGTCGAAATCGATGGGGTCAGCGAAGTCGAAGTTCCCGCCGGCATGCTGCAGTCCTTCATGACAGTGGTTCGCAGCCAGCCGGACGCCGGCCACAAGGGCGCCAATCCTATTCACTTCGAAATTACTGCGCAGGAAAACAACAAGATTCACGTGCGCGAAAAGGCTTCGTTTATGCTGCCCTAGCGCCAAGGGGCAGACTCCTTTGGCGGGGGTTTTTCCCCCGCCTTTTTTTGCCTATTTATCTCTCGCACCTACCACTTGTAAGCCAAACGCTGCAGAATGACCTAAGGAAACATTTACACGCGCTGAGCAAATGAAGCGAGCCAGTAACACAACATTTTCGCTGTTGATGGTGACCACTCAACGACTGGTCACCCTGTTTGCCTGCCTGTGCTGTCTCGCTTCTCCTGCGGCGCTAGCGCGTGATGTCCAAGTCGGCATCTACGACAACAAACCCAAGATTTTCACCGATGCCGGCGGACAACCAGCCGGACTACTCGTCGACCTCCTCAAGGCAGTTGCCGAGAAGGAATCCTGGACCCTGAAATTCATTCCCTGCATTTGGCAGGAATGCCTGCAAGCCACACAGGAAGGCAGCATCGACCTGATGCCCGACATGGCCTACACCGAAAATCGCGACTTGATTTTCGACTTTCACGCCACCCCGGCCCTGATCAGCTGGTCTCAAGTCTATCGGCATGCCGACACGCCCATAATTTCCCTCTTCGATCTCCAGGACAAGCGTATTGCCGTGTTGGCAGGTTCTATCCAGGAGGCAAGCATCAGCCAGATGCTCTCCAGTTTCGGGATCAAGGCAACGCTGTTGCCCATGCGCTCACTACACGAAGCTTTTGCGCTGGTGGAAAATCGCAAGGCCGATGTTGCCGTAGCCAATCACAACTTCGGGGAGTACCACGCCGCAGACTTCAGGCTCAAGGACACGCCGATTGTCTTTCAGCCGGCCAAGCTGTTCTTCGCCACCGCTCAGGGACAAAACAAGGACTTGCTCGACAGCATCGACCGCCACCTCGGCATCTGGCAAAGAGATCAGAATTCTCCCTATTTCAGCATCCTGAAGCGCTGGGGGCCGGCGGCACATCACACGGCAATTCCGACAGCCATTTGGTGGACGCTGGGCACGATCGCCCTGCTTTTCGCGCTGGCATCGACAACTACCGTTATCGCGCGGCGTGAGGTGGCTCGCCAGACCAAATCCCTGCGGGCCAGCGAAGCACGTTTTCGTGGGGTATTTGACGCCGTTTCCGAGGGCATCCTGATTCATGAACGCACGACCGGAAAGTTACTTCAGGTCAATCAACGAACTTGCGAGATGTTTGGCTGTACCGAATCTGAAGTCATCGGTTCAAGTATCGAACGTCTGTCCAGTGGCATCCCGCCCTATTCCAGCCAGGAGGCCAATGGCAAGCTGAAGCAGGCTGCCGACAGCGGCCCGCAGAACTTCATCTGGCAAGGCAAACGTCTGGATAACAACGAGCTTTTCTGGATCGACGTAAATCTCCGGCGCACCCGCTTGGGTGATCAGGATTGCATACTGGCGGTGGTTCGTGAACGCTCGCAAGAACCGGCAGGCGAGGCCTGACTGCTGACCAAAGCCTGATCAAGAAAGCGGCACAAGGCCGGCAGGTGGCGGTCAAGCTCGGCATACTCGTCATGGCTACCGGGAATCAGCAGCAACTCGACCAACTCATGCGTACGCTGTGCATAAATGGCCCTGGCCTCATCGGCTGGCACCGTTTCATCGGCCAGCCCATGCACTAGCAGAGTCGGGCAGATCACCCGGCGTATGGTGTTGAGCGGTGCGATGTCGTCAAAGCGATAGCCGATCACCCGCTGCACGTAATAAAGCACATAGGCGCCAAGCGGCCAGTAGGGAATACGTCTGGAGCGCAACCAGCGGCGCATCATCGCGGCCGGGTGAGCAAAGGCAGCCAGGCTGACCACCACAGCAATCGTCGCGTCGCGCGCAGCAACGAGCAAGGCCGCCCCGGCACCGACTGAATGCCCGACAAGACCAAACGGCATAGCTTGCGTTTCCGGCTGCTGCCGCAACCAGACAATGGCGCTTTCCAAGTCTTCCGCAAAGCGTGGCAGCGAAGCAAAACTGTCGTCATCGCTCTGCCCGTGACAGCGCGCATCAATGAATAGTAACGAATAGCCGGCACCGAACAGCGGGCCAGCCAGCGGCAGCATCATCTCGGCATTGCCGCTCCAGCCGTGGACGACAACCAGTACCGGGGCTTTATCCCGCTGCGGAATAAAGCAGCCGAACAGGCGCTTGCCGTTATTTGCCGGGATACTTACCGTGCGCCAGGGCAAACCTTCCGGCACAGCCGTTTCACGGATACGAGTTGCGCTCAACCCGCGCCGGATAGCAAAATTCATGAGCAGGAACGCGAGTGGCAGCAGCAACGCCAGCCAACCATACCCACTCTCGATCACGGATGCGCCTTGAAGATGGTGCCGCTCATCACCCCGCGCCAGGTTTTGCTCAAAGTGGTCAGCCACAGGCCACAGAGCAGCACCCAGGCCGCGATGCCGATGAACAGTACCGAATCCCAGGCGAGCAGCGCCGAGAGCCGGATGCTCTCGGCCACAAAAGCCCCGAGCGGAAAGGTAAAACCCCACCACGACAGGGCAAACGGTAACTGCCCGGCAGCGCGTGCGGCAAGAGTCAGCAAGCTGGCCATTACCAGCCACCAGACGCCAAAGCCCCAAAGCAACAACATCAGAACGATGCCAACTTCGCGCGCCGCCGGCAACGGCAATTGTTCAAGCAGGTTCATCAGGCTGACCGGGATGACGCTGATCGGCGCCAGATGTATCCATACTGTCGGCGTCAAAATCCCCGGCGCCGGCTTGTGCAGATATTTACGCGAGAGCGTGATGCCGAGCAAGCCGACGTACATCATGCTCCCGGCACCGAGGCCGATGACATTGACCAGCAGCGCGATTTCACGCGTCACCCCGGTCATCTGCGCCAGCAGAGGCACGCCGGCCAGCGGCATGACAACCAGGCCAACGGCCGGAATAAAATTGGCCGGTGTGACGTGGTCGACCGCAACATGTTCGCCGGAAAACATGAAAAATAGCACGGCAAAACTGAAAACAAAATGCAGGATGACACCCAGCCACCAGAACGTCAGCGCCACCTCAATGCAGGAGGTAAAGGTCAGCCACTGCGCCGCAAGCACCAGCAGGGCAATCGAGAAGGTCGGGTAGAAATTGGCCTGGACCGGGTGTTTCATGGTCAGCAGCGCCGCCTCGCGAAAGCGCACCCAGCGCGTCAGCCAGGGCAAGGCGAGCAGCAGAAACAGAGCGCTGTTGAACCAGTGCAGCAACTCGGCCGGCAAGGCCAGCCACGGCCAGCGCTGAGCCAGGGCGCGCGTGCTCAGGGCCAGAACACCAGTCCCCATCACTGCGGCAAACCAGCCGGGGGCAAAGCTGCGAGAAATTTCGGAAAAGGCGGGGTAAGCCATGCGGAATCCTGTGTCAAAACAAAATAAGATTTTGCTGATTTTACTCCCCGCGCACGACCCAGTAGTCTGCAAATCTTGCTTGTCATGACAGCAGCTGACGTGGAAAATTAGCACGGGAGAGAATTATGACTTTAGCCATACAGCGTATCTTTGCAATCCTGATCAGCCTGCTGCTTTTTGCCCGGCCCGCCACGGCCGCCGGTCCAAACGAACTGACGGTCGGTATCGTCCCGCAACAATCAGCCACCGCCCTCGCCGCAGCGTGGATTCCGCTGCTCTCCGAAGCGGCACAGCGGGCCGGGATAAACCTAGCTTTTCGCACCGCAAGCGACATTCCGACTTTCGAGGAAAGGGTCAAGAATGGCGCCTACGATATCGTTTATTTCAACCCCTATCACTACACGGTATTCAGCAAGGCCCCGGGTTATCGTGCCTTTGCCCGAGAAAAGGATCGCAAGCTGGTTGGCATCATCGTCGTCGCCAAGGACAGCCCGCTGCGTGAAATTGGCGACCTGAAAGGCAAAGCCGTGGTTTTCCCGGCACCGGCAGCCTTTGCTGCCAGCATCCTGCCGCGTGCCGAATTCGAGCGCCAGAACATCGCCATTGAAGCCAGATACGTCAATTCGCACGACTCGGTTTACCGCAGCGTCGCCCAAGGCAGTTTTGCTGCCGGCGGCGGCATCAAGCGCACCCTGGAGGCCATTGACCCGGCGATCGCCAGCCGCCTGCGCATTTTGACCAGCACGCCGGCCTATGTCCCACACGCCTTCGCCGCCCACCCCCGAGTCGACAAGGCAACGCTGGACAAAGTGAGCGCCGCCCTCTTTTCGCTCCATGGCGATGAAAACGGGCGCCGCCTTCTTGAACCGCTCAGTTTCAAGGGTATCGAAGCCGGCCAGGACAAGGACTGGGACGAGATACGCCGGCTCGACATTCAGCTACCTGTCGGCAAACTCAGCAAACCATGAAATTCCGTACCAAGACTGTCCTCGGTGTCGCCCTGATCGAAGGCATCCTGCTTGCCGTACTCGGCATCAGCCTGCTGGGCAAGATGAAGGAATCGAATGAGGATGAAATCGCCCGTCGGCTCAGCGTCACGGCCAGCCTGCTGGCGGCCAGTACGCGCGATGCGATAGTCGCCTATGACCTGGCGACCATCGACAGCATTGCCAGCGATCTGCTCGCCACCAAGGAGATAGCCTACGTCCGCTTTCTCGATGCAGAGCAGCGCATCATGGTTGAACGCGGCAACTTGCCCAGCAGCCCGGTCACCCCCGATTTGCGTATCGACAACGTCAGTGATGGGCGTTTTGATCACGAAGTGGATGTTGCCGTTGCCGACACCCGTTTTGGCCGCATCCAGTTCGGCATCGACCTCGCCCCCTTCCAGCAGATCCTGGCCAACACGCGGCAGTGGACGATTTCGATATCGCTGCTTGAAATGGTGCTGGTCGCCATCTTCTCGCTCTTTCTCGGCACCTATCTGACCCGCCAATTGACCGCTCTCCGTGATGCCAGCCGCGCCATTGCCGAAGGAAAACGCGGGCAACTCCTACCGGTGCTGGGCAATGACGAACTGGCCGAGACCGCTGCCACCTTCAACGAAATGAGTGCCCGCCTTGAACAAAGTGAAATCGCCCGGGCCGGTGAAGAAGAACGATTGCGCATCAACGATGCACGCCTGCGCCGCCAACTGGAGGCGCTACAAGGGCTGAATGAAATTGTCGCACTGACCGGTCTCGATCCCGAATCAACCCTGCGCCATGCTCTGCAGGTTGGCGTCAAACATCTGCACCTTGAGTTCGGCATCGTCAGCCAGATCAGCGACGAAGAGTACCGTATTGTGGTTCAGGTATCACCGCCGGGCACCCTGACTAACGATCAGGTTTTTCCGCTCGGCCGCACCTACTGCAGCACAACGCTGGCCAACGATGCCCTGCTCGCCATCCACGACGCCGCCCGTTCCGAATACGCCGGCCACCCCTGCTTCAAGGATTTTCAACTCGCCGCCTACATCGGCGTGCCGATCCGTGTTGAAGGCAATATCTACGGGACGCTCAATTTCTCTTCGGCAAACGGGCGCCTTCGCGCCTTCGACCCTTCCGACCTGGAGTTCGTCAGTCTGCTGGCCCGCTGGGCCGGGGCTTTTCTCGAGCGCATGCAGGCCACCCAGAAACTGCTGGCCAACGAGATTTCGCTGCGCGAAGCCAAGGAAGCGGCCGAAGCTGCAACCGAGGCCAAGAGCCATTTTCTGGCCAACATGAGTCATGAAATTCGCACCCCGATGAATGGGGTCATCGGTATGACCGAGGCACTGCTCGACAGCGCCCTTGACCCGGCTCAACGCGATTACGCCGAAACCATACGCGACAGTGCCGGGGCGCTGCTACGCATCATCAACGACATCCTTGATTTCTCCAAAATCGAGGCGGGGCGGGTAGAGCTGGAACTGATACCCTTTTCGCCCAAGCAGCTGCTGCACGAAATCAGCATGCTGATGACACAGCAAGCGACGGCCAAGAATATCCAGTTTATCTGCCATAGCTCGCCGACATTTCCGGGCAACTTGCTGGGTGACCCCGGTCGCCTGAAACAGATTCTGCTCAACCTCGCCGGCAACGCCATCAAATTCACTGAACACGGCACGGTTCGCCTGGAACTGGAAAGTCAGCCAGCGGCGAATGGCAAGCACCAGGTCGACGTCAGGTTAAGCGATACCGGTATCGGCATGTCAGCGGTTACGGTCAACCAGCTTTTTGCCCCATTTTTTCAGGCTGACGCCTCGACGACACGGCGCTTTGGCGGCACCGGCCTCGGTCTCTCGATCAGCGCCCATCTCGTTGAATTGATGGGCGGCAAGATATCTGTGGAATCGACCGAGGGAGTCGGCACTACCTTCCGCTTTACGCTGCAATTGCCAGGCGCTGATGACTGCCAGCAGACGCCAGATCTCAACGCGGCGCCAAGCGCCCCGCTGGGTAATCTGCGAGTCCTGCTCACCGAAGACAATCTGATCAATCAGAAGGTCGCTTCGCTGATGCTGCGCAAACTGGGTTGCACCTTCGAGCTGGCCAGCAATGGCGAACAGGCCGTGGCTGCCCTCCTCACCGGGCAAAATTTCGATGTCGTCCTGATGGATTGCCAAATGCCGGTCATGGATGGTTTTGCCGCAACCCACAAGATCCGTGACGACCGCTCCGGACGCTTCAACCCACAGATTCCGATCATCGCCATGACCGCCAACGCCATGCAGGGGGATCGCGAAACCTGCATTGCCGCCGGCATGAATGACTACATCGCAAAGCCGATAGACCTCGCCGTTCTGCTCGCCACTCTCAAGCGCTGGAAACCAAAGGATGAGCCCTTGGCGCGACTGATTTAATGTAAATCGCTCTCACCAATGTGTTTTAATGAATCAAGCGCCAAAGAGCGTTACCCCGAGGAGACAAGGCCCGGATGACCCAAAAGCAGAAAATTCTGCTCGTTTTCACTCTGCCGGCAATCGCCGCATTGCTTGCCGTGTGGCTGTTTGTCGACCGCTCACACCAGCAACTTTCGATTGAACGCTGGTCCAGCGAACATCGAGCGCTGGTCCGCATCATCGCCAACCGGATGCAGGAAAAAATCGATGAAGCCAGCGAGTTGCTCGCCTACACAGGTCGGCTAAACGATTTTTCATCCCTTGCGGCGGTTGACCGCATCAATCCAGCGCTTAACGGCATCCCGCCCGATCTCGAGCCGGCCAAACGGCAGGCACTGGACGCCCTTCTGGCCAGCAACCACAACCTGGCCGTGTTGTTTCTGCTGCTACCCAACGGTGACCACTACCTCTCGCATCCGTATGCAATTCAGCAATCGCTGAAGAAATACAACCTGGCCGACCGCCCCTATTTCCAAGAAGCAACACGCAGCAAGAAAACCACTGTTTCAGACATCATTCTCGGCGCCGATGGCATGCCGGCCGTCGTCATTGATATGCCACTACTTGGCCCGAATGGTGAAATCTACGCCCACCTCGGCGGTGTGGTTTACCTCAAACATTTGTCCAGCATGCTTTCATCGGCCGACATCGCCCCCTTCGACTATGGCCTGCTGGCTGATCGGAATGGAATGCTGATCGGCCATAGCGACAACAATCTGATCGGCGGTCCGCACGAGTTGCAGAAGGCGGAACACCCGCTGCTCGACAAGTTGCATGGTGACCTGCATGAAATGGCCTTTGGCCAATGGCCAGACAAGCAGGGTGTGGCCTGGCTGAGTTTTGTCCATCGTCTGGATTCCGGCTGGCAGCTTGTACTCTCCCGCCGTCTCGACTCCGTGCTGGCCGAAACCACCCCGGCGACACGCCAGATCACCTTGCTCGTCGGGCTCATTCTGCTGATCACCGGCAGCATTGGTCTGGCCTTGGCCACACGCTTTGCCCGGCGCTGGGAGATTGCCGACGATCAACTACAGATGGCCAACGATCAGTTGGAGTTACGCGTGGCGCAGCGCACAGCTGAGCTTTCGGCGAGTCAGGCACAACTGCAGAAAGCGCATGACTTCTACCTTACGGTTCTTGAGCACTTCCCGGCCCTGATCTGGCGCGCCGGACTGGATGCCAAATGCAACTATTTCAACGCCACCTGGCTGCAGTTCACTGGCCGTAGCCTGGACCAGGAAATGGGCGATGGCTGGACTAGCGGCATACATGCTGACGACTCTGAGGGCTGCCTCAGCACCTACATGGAACACTTCAAGGCGCACCAGCCCTTTGCCATGGAATACCGCCTGCGCCGGCATGATGGCGAATATCGCTGGATACTTGACATCGGGCGTCCATTCAACAATCTGGCCGGGGAATTTGCCGGCTATCTGGGCGCCTGTTTTGACGTGACCGAGCGCCACGAGTCGGCCGAGCAACTGGGATTGATCGCCACCGTCTTCTCGCATGCCCGTGAAGGCATCACCATCACCGATGCCCAGGGCACCATCGTCGACGTCAACCAGGCATTCTGCGAAATTACCGGCTACTCGCGCGAAGAAGTCATCGGGCGCACCCCTTCCCTGCTCAAGTCCGAGCATCAAAGCCCGGAGTTTTATAGCGCCATGTGGACCGTGCTGCTGCGCGACGGTCACTGGCACGGCGAAATCTGGAATCGCAAGAAATCCGGCGAGTTTTACGCCGAACTGCTGACCATCTCGGCGGTGCGCAACGAGGCCGGCGACGTGCGCCACTATGTCGGCATTTTTGCTGACATCACCGTGCAAAAGGAACACGAGCGCCACCTGGAAAAACTGGCCCATTTCGACCCGTTGACCGAGCTACCCAACCGCACGCTGCTCAACGACCGCCTTTACATGTCGATTGCTCTGGCCAGCCGCAACAAAACCATGCTTGCCGTCTGCCTGCTTGATCTGGATGGATTCAAGTCAGTCAATGACACTTACGGCCACGCAGCAGGTGATGAACTGCTGATCGAATTCTCGCGTCGTGCCCTGGCCATCATGCGCGACACTGACACCCTGTCACGCCTTGGCGGCGACGAGTTTGTCCTCCTTCTCAACGACCTCGACAACCTCGAACAAGGCCTGGAGATCATCCGCCGCGTGCTGGAAGCCGCCAGCCACAGCTACGACATTGCCGGCGAACCGGTTCATGTCTCGGCCAGCGTTGGCGTCACCCTGTTCCCCGATGACGGCGTCGAGCCTGAACTATTGATGCGCCACGCCGACCAGGCGATGTACATCGCCAAACAGACCGGACGCAACCGCTACTTCCTCTTCGACCCGATGAAGGATGAAGCCGCGCGCGCCGAACTGGCCGACCTGCAGCGACTGGAGAAAGCCCTGGATGCCGGCGAGTTCGAATTGCACTACCAACCCAAGGTCGACATGCAACGCGGCGTGGTCACCGGGGCGGAAGCGTTGATCCGCTGGCGCCATCCGCAACGTGGCCTGATGCTGCCCGGAGAGTTTCTGCGCGTCACCGAAAACAACGACTTTGCCATCACGCTCGGCGAATGGGTGATCGACAGCGCGCTGCACCAAGCCAACGAATGGCACAAACAAGGCCTCGCCTTGAATGTCAGCATCAACATCGCCGCCCACCATATCTCGCTACCCGACTTCACCGAACGCCTGACCGCCCTGCTCAGCCCTTACCCTGACCTGCCGCCCAACTGCATTGAACTGGAAATACTTGAAACTGCCGCGCTCTCTGATACCGGGCACGTTTCGCGGGTCATCGAGTCCTGTAACAAGCTCGGCATTTCCTTTGCGCTCGACGATTTCGGCACTGGCTATTCATCGCTGCTCTACCTCAAGCATCTGCCTGCCGAAACCCTCAAAATTGACCAGTCCTTCATCCGCGACATGCAGGAAGACGCTGAAGATCTCGCCATCGTCAAAGGCGTTATCGGCCTCGCCCAGGCCTTCAATCGCTCGGTCATCGCCGAGGGGGTTGAGAGCGTTGCCCATGGTGACATATTGCTGTCACTTGGCTGCAAGCATGCGCAGGGCTACGGCATCGCCCGCGCCATGCCCGCTGACGAATTCGCACCCTGGCTCGGCAAATGGCAGGCCCCACCCAGCTGGCGAGGTGATCAGCTAAACTGCGGAGATGCTTAAATCTCTCTCGCGCCGGCTACTTCACCTGCTCGGTTGGACCTTGCTGGAGCCGGCCAACAAACCCGCCAAGGCCGTTGTTATCGCCTACCCGCACACCTCCAACTGGGACTTTTTCTACACCATGCTCGGCAAAACAACGCTCGGCCTCGGTGCCCACTGGGTCGCCAAGGACAGCCTGTTTTGCTGGCCGCTGGGCGTAGTGATGCGCTGGATGGGGGGCATTCCGGTCAACCGTCGGCAACGCACCGGTTTTGTCGAACAAATGGCCGGCGAATTCGCCGGCCGTGAAAACTTCATTCTCGCGGTCGCCCCGGAAGGAACACGCAGCCTGACCACAGGCTGGAAAACCGGCTTCTACCGCATCGCCCTGGCCGCCGGCGTGCCCGTTGCGCTGGCCTGTGTCGATTACGCCAGGCGCGAAGTCGGCGTCCTTTGCTACCTCGAGTTAAGTGGCGATATGGAGGCCGACATCAAGCGCATCGCCGAAGTTTATGCCGGGCGCCAAGGCTATCGCCCGGAACTGGCTTCACCGATCCGCTGGCTCGACTGAAGCGTCCAGCTCGGCCACCACTTCAACGATCTCACCGGCAAAACCGACCTTCTGCCCCGGGCGAATTTTCGCCCGTTTTCGCGTGTCGACCGCAGCATCCACCCGCACCCGCCCTTCGGCAATCGCCGCATGCGCCGCACCGCCGGATTCACAGAGGCCGGTGGCCTTGAGCAACTGATCCAGCTGAATAAACTCGCCGCGTACGGCAAAGGTGATGCTCATGTGTTTTCTCCAACAAGAATAAGATGCACCCGGCACGGCCCGTGGGCGCCGAGAACAATGGTTTGTTCTATATCGCCAGTCCGTGATGGACCGGAGATGAAGTTGATGGCGCGCGGCACTGGCCCATGTTCGGCACGCATCAAGGCGAAGGCGTCCTCCATGGTGCGTACCAGACGCGCTGTTTTGACGATGGCGATATGCGTTTCCGGCAACAGGCTCACCGTCGCCGGGCTATCCGGCCCGGAGAGCAGCATCAGTGTGCCGGTTTCAGCAATGGCGCAGAAGCAGCCGGAAATGCCGACTTTATCGGCGTCGACCGCAGCACGTCCAGTGACACTCAAACCGGCAGCTGCCCAATCTAGCCCGGCTACATCGGGCGTTGCTACCGCCTCGGCACCCAGTTCATTGGCCGCGAGATAGCGCGCTACGGCGCCAGGCACAGCGGCAGATGACGAAACCCGCTCGACGCTGCTCGCCAGATATTCCGCCTTGGCCTGAAAGCGGGCGGCGAGATCGTCAGCCAATGCCGGTTGCGGCCCACGCGCCTTGGCCGCCATATAGGCATCAGCGGCAGCACGGCGGCGGGCGAAATCGTCCTTGCCAACGCCAGCACGCACGCGCTTTAGGATATCGTCGCGGCTAGTCATGCGACACGGTTGGTCGGCGACCCGGCGACGTAGGCTTCGATGTTGGCGATCAACTGATCGGCCAGCATCTGCATGGCGGGACGGCTCGACCAGGCGACATGTGGCGTCAGCAGGAAATTGGGCAGCGCCAGCAGTTCGGGGGCGAGCATGACATGGCCCACGGGTGGCGGCTCGACGGTGACGACATCGAAGCCGGCACCGGCGATCCAGCCTTCTTGCAGGGCGCGGATCAGAGCCGGCTCGTTCACGATACCGCCGCGTGCCGTGTTGATTAGCAGCGCTGTCGACTTCATCGCCCGCAACTCGGCTTCGCCGATCAGGTTTTGGGTTTCTG
>CAXYZX010000003.1:0-39054 GCA_964293845.1 uncultured Dechloromonas sp. | reverse complement strand
AACGGCGGCGTTTCCGAGTAATCAAGCGTGGCAAAGCCCGGTCCGCTAGTCGTACCACTGCGTAAATCAACCGCCGGCAGTGGGTAACCGGCACCAACCTTGAAGGGTAATTCGCCCTGACCGGCGATGCATTCGGCGCTCTCGATATTGGTGACGGTCCATGGCCGACTGGCCATGACAAAACGCTGCCCTACCTGCAGTTCTTCGAACTTCGGTAGCGCTTCCTGGACATGCTCAATGAACGAAACGACATATTCCCCGCCAGCCTCCGAGAGCCAGCCGGTGCGCATGTCGTCGAACATCAGGTACCACTCGTTCCAGATACCTTGGCTATATTTGATCTGGATACGCCCAATCAGCGCAAAGTGCACACCCTTGTAACGCCCCTCGGCGCCCAGTTGCAGCGGCGAACGGTCTTCAACCAGCGCCGCCATCTTGCCGATGTCTTCCAGCGTCTGGTCGTGACGAACCAGCGTGCTCTGGCAATACTCGCAGACGGCGAAGATGGATGCCGCCGATTGAAAAACAACCGGCGCACCACAGGAAGGACAGGAAGCGCTCTGGGCCATGAACCGATCTAAGGCCTAAGAGAGCTTGTTCAAGATCTCTGCCTTCTTGGCTTCGTATTCCTCTTTGGAAATAATGCCTTTCACAGATAGCCCATGCAGCTTTTCCAGCGTTGCCACCCAATCCTCGGCAGCAGCGGGAGCAGCAATTGGCGCAATGACCGGTGCAACCTGCGGCGCGGCACCCGGTTGCAGGGCCTGCGCCATCGACTGTCCCATGACCTGACCAAAACCGACGCCGGCCCCCAGACCAACCCCCATCCCGGCCATGCCCCCTTCGTTCTGTGCGGCCAACGGAATGCTGTTGGCGACTTGATACTGAGTGAAACGCCCCATGTCGCCGATCATGTTCATGCCAATTTTTTGGTCGAGTATCTTCTGCAACTCTTCCGGCAGCGAAACGTTCTGTACCACCAACGAATCGAGCGTCAAGCCGAACTCGGCAAATACCGGCGCCATCTTGAAATGCATGGCCTTGCCAAATTCTTCCTGATTCGAAGCCATGTCGATGAAGGCAACACCGGATTCGCCGAAAAGATCGGTCATCCCGGCAATCATCGTATTGCGCAACTGGCCTTCAAGCTCTTCACGCGTGTATTCGCCACGCGTGCCGGATATCTTCTGGTAAAAGGTTTTGGCATCTGTCAGGTGATAGGAATAGATACCGAAAGCACGCAGCCGAACGATGCCGAATTCCTTGTCGCGAATGGTGATCGGGTTGGGCGTCCCCCATTTCTGATCGAGCTGGCTGCGCGTCGAGAAGAAGTAGAGATCGGACTTGAACGGGGATTCGAACAGCTTGTCCCAGTTTTTCAGATAAGTCAGAACCGGCAAGGTTTGTGTCGTCAGCTTGTACATGCCGGGCGCAAAGACATCAGCGACGGTGCCTTCATTGACGAAGAGCGCCAGTTGCGAATCGCGCACCGTCAGACTAGCGCCATTCTGGATTTCCATCTCCTGCATTGGGAAACGCCAAGCCAAGGTGCCGTCAGCATCCTCGGTCCACTGCAGGATGTCGATAAACTGCTTCTTGATAAAGTCCATCAGGGCCATATGTGCCTCCTTGAGTGGTAATTCTTGGCTTAAACGATACAGCCGGCGTTGAGGATGCCAACGCCGACCGAGAGCAATGCGAGAAAAATCCCGGAGGCGGTCTTGCCTTGCGAGATAGCCTGGTTAATACGCGGTAGAGCCAGACGGGCTGCCGTATAGACCAGAAGCTGAACAGCGCCGGCGACAACAGCCCAGCCTGCCATCACAAAAAGGTTGTGACTGACGGCAACTGATACAGCAATAGGCAACGAAAAACCGACGACAGCCCCGCCCAGACTGATCGCGGCAGCTTCGTTTCCTTCACGAATCAGCGCCAGTTCGTTATAGGGCGTAACAAGCACATAGAGCAGCATGAAAGCGCCAAGCAGAACGATGGCGGTGGCGAAAAAGCTGGCGAATGCCGGCAGGTTGTTGATGACCGGATCAAACATGGTTTCTCCCGGAAACGGACATATTGTTGGCGATTGTGACCCGTGGCGGCGCAATATTCAACCGTCTTGAGTTGCCCCCAGCCGAGCCAGACCGTCAAGCACCAAATTATCAACCAGTTGATACGGAATACGCAGGTGCGGCGCCAGCATCTGCGCGGCGCCACCGGAGAGCAAACAGCTCGCCTCAGGCTCATTTACGATACGCGCATACGCACGTTCAATTGCGCCGGCTTGCGCCTCAAGACAACCGCTGACGATGGCATCGTCAGTGTTGCGTGGATACGTTGCATGTTGCCCTTGAGCCAGGGGCAAGGCAGCCGTATCGCTCGCCAGCGAGCGGCGCATCAGATCGACGCCGGGGAGAATCAAACCACCAAGAAAACGGCCCGTACCATCCAACGTATCTATGGTGGTGGCAGTTCCCGCCATCACGACAAGGCACGGCTTCGCCGTCAAGCCGCGCGCACCGAGCAAGGCACACCAGCGATCAACACCGAGGCGTTCCGGGTTTTCGTAGCCATTACTGACATCGCCATATGCCGCACCGGCTTTCACTTCACTGATCAGCGGCTTCCATACACGCAGGGCCTGATGGATTCCTGCAGCAACGGTCGGCCCGGCCACATTGGCCAGCAAGACGCTTTTCGGTTGCCAGTGGCGCAACTGCCCCGCCAAATCCGCTAACTCGGCGTGGAGTACCGCGCCCTGTGCCAGCCACCGGCCCGCCGCATGGACCCCCCATTTAATACGCGTATTGCCACTATCGATGCAGACGATCATAGCCGGCGCAGGCTCACATCACCGGAAAAAATACGCTGAATGCCATTTTCGGTATCGAGCAGCAAGGCACCATCGTTATCGGCACCCAGACAACATCCGAGCATGGGTTTTGCCTCATCAGCAAGCAATTGCACAGGTAATCCCTGCCAGGCATGGCGTGCCTGCCAATCATTTTTCAGGCCAAAAAACCCGTCGACCGCAAAAGTTTCAAATGTATCGGCCAAAGTGAGAAGAATGGCTGCCAACACCACATGGCGGTCGGGCAAAACCACCAGCGCCTGATCAAGACCCGCTGCCGGCTGCGGCAAACTCCCCAGCGGACATTGCAGATTGATGCCAATACCGATCACCGCCTGCGTTCCCTTGCGATCTGATGATAGCTCAACAAGAATGCCGGCCAGCTTGGCGTAGTCATCACCACGTCGTAACAGAACGTCGTTCGGCCATTTGAGGCAAATACCTTGCGCCCCGAGACTTTCCAGAGCGCGCGCCAGTCCTACGCCAACCGCCAGCGACAGGCCGGAGAGCTTGGTTGCCGGCCCGCTGAAGCGCCACAACATAGAAAAGGTCAGACTCGCCGCCGGCGCCGAAAGCCATTGCCGACCGCGCCGGCCGCGCCCAGCACTTTGCTCGTCAGCAACAACGACGCTACCAGCTGGCGCGCCGCGTTCGGCACGCCGCATCAACTCGCTGCTGGTCGAATCACAGAGCGCCAGCGCATCAACGTCAAAACGCCCGGACATTGCGCCAAGATGGAATTTAAGGAGTACGGGATCAATCAGGGTCATGCAGCAATTCTACATGGCAGCGCCAGCCAGCAAGGCTCAGGCGCGCAGGCGACCGTCAGCCTGCATCTGCTTGAGCCACGCCGCCACCGCGCCGGCCGGCATCGGTCGCGCAAAGTAGTAACCCTGCGCAATATTGCAGCCGAGATCATTCAAACGGCGCACCGTGTCTTCGTCTTCTATGCCTTCAGCAATGGTCGATAGGCCAATCGAGCCGGCCAAATTGATCGCACTTTGGACGATTTCGTAGCTGCGCAAGGAGGTAGCCATTTCCTGAACAAATGTCTTGTCGATTTTCAAACATGAAATCGGTAAGGTCTTGAGGTAATCGAGACCGGCGTAGCCCGTACCGAAATCATCAAGCGCAATGGCGATCCCCAAGGTGGAAAGTTTTTCCAGCACATCCCCGACTATGGCTCGGTCTTCGATAACCACAGTCTCCGTCAACTCGATTTTCAGCTCCTGCGGCAGCATGCCTTTTTTCTCAAGCGCCAAACGAATGGTCTCGACGATAAGCGGGTCGCCCAGTTCGGCAGCCGACAAATTGATACTGACAAACGGAGGGAGTCCACTGCCTGGCTGACACAACATACGTAACTCGGCCCAAGCCTCAATCGCGTGCTCCAGCACCCAGTAGCCAAGGCGATGGATAAGCCCGGTTTTTTCGGCCAGGCCGATGAACTCCATCGGCATGATCATGCCCAGCATTGGATGGCGCCAACGAACCAGCGCTTCAAAGCCGACCAGATTGCGTTCGGCAAAACCAACAAGGGGCTGATAAAAGAGCTCAAGTTGCCCATTTTCCAGGGCGAAAGAGAGATCACGCGTCAAGGTCAGGGTGCGCAACGCAACCTCCTGATCCATTGCAGCAAGGGGGCTATCCGATGCCATGACGAGTCCGGGATGCGTACTGCGGAAACGCTCAAGCAAGAGAGTCATCAAATGACGAATCACCGGATCACTACGTTTGAGCAATTCATGAACGTGACCACGTTCAATGCGCACCAGCGTCGTCGCTTCCAGCGTGCGCACGGTTGCAGTGCGCGGCTGCTGATCCAGAAGTGCTACCTCACCGAACAACTCCCCGGCACCCAGAACAGCAATACGCCCGCGGTCCGGCAAGGCGAGAATCTCGACACTCCCGGACTCGATGACATAAGCCGAATCCCCTGGCTCACCAATGCCAAACACTATTTCGGCCGGTGCAAACCGCTCACGGGGCAGGGTTTCGTTCATGGCATCATCCACGCACTTGCAGGTTTCATGGCGAACAACAATAACACCGTTTTCTGACGCCAGGGAGGCGTGCTCCCCGGCTTGCGCACTACACTATTCGGCAGCCGCTTCTTTTCCGCCATCAATCCCTAGTTCGGCGATTTTTCGGGTGATTGTATTGCGCCCTATCCCCAGCGTTTGCGCCGCTTCGATTCGACGCCCGCCGGTATGAGCCAGAGCACGCGAAATCAGGATGCGCTCGAAAGTCTGGACCAGAACGCCATGGACGTCGGGAATACCACGCGCCAGCAGCCGGTCAACTTCGCCCTCAAGCGCCGACTCCCAGTCACTGGCCAATGCCATCGGTGCCGAGTCGCGCAACTCGCTCGGCAAATCGCCGATTTCTATCTGTTGACCGGGCGCCATGACGGTCAGCCAGTGACAGAGATTTTCCAACTGGCGGACGTTGCCCTGAAAATCGAGGCCACTCAGATACTTGAGCGCAGGCTCGGAAAGCCGTTTGGCTTCGACACCCAATTCACGTGCGCTTTTCTGCATGAAGTGACGAGTGAGCAGTGGAATGTCCTCGCGCCGTTCGCGCAGCGAAGGGAGACGGACACGAATGACGTTCAGGCGATGATAGAGATCCTCGCGAAACAATCCTTCCTTGACCCGCGTTTCAAGGTTTTGATGCGTGGCAGCAATGACGCGCACGTTGGCCTTGATCGGTGAATGACCGCCAACCCGGTAGAAATGCCCATCGGACAAAACTCGTAGCAGCCTGGTTTGCAGCTCGGACGGCATGTCGCCAATTTCGTCGAGGAAGAGCGTCCCGCTTTCGGCCTGTTCGAAACGCCCACGACGCTGAGCCTGGGCACCGGTAAAAGCACCACGCTCATGACCGAATAGTTCCGACTCGAGCAAATCCTTGGGGATCGCTGCCGTATTGATTGCCACAAACGGCTTGTCGGCACGCATGCTGTGACGATGCAGCGCACGCGCCACCAGTTCCTTGCCCGAACCGGATTCACCGGTGATCAGCACGGTTGCATGTGAAAGTGCCAGACGGCCGATGGCACGAAAGACTTCCTGCATCGCCGGGGCCTGCCCGAGAATCTCAGGCACCAACCCTTCCTCCTCGCGCGCACCGCTTTGGTGCATAGATTCGTCAATCGCTCGCTGGATCAGCTCAACCGCCTGATCGACGTCGAAGGGTTTAGGCAGGTACTCAAAGGCGCCGCCCTGAAAGGCTGCCACTGCACTTTCGAGGTCTGAATAGGCGGTCATGATGATCACCGGCACCGTCGGGAAGCGCGTTTTGACTTCCTGTAATAGCTCCAAACCGGACTGGCCGGGCATGCGAATGTCTGAAAGCAGCACCTGCGGCGGCTCGACACCTTGTTCCAGTTGCGAAATGGCTTCGGTGGCCGAAGCAAAACTCTTGAAGGGAATGCCTTCGCGAGACAGGGTTTTTTCCAGCACCCAGCGGATGGAGCGATCGTCGTCGACGATCCAGACCGGTTTCATATTATTTTTACTCATCAGGTCGTTGCAATGAGCAATACAAAAGCAAGAGTCAGGCCTGTTCTACGGGCAGGCGTAGCGTGAATATCGTTTCGCCGGGCCGACTGCTGCAATCGATGGTGCCGTGATGGTGCTGCACAAAATTCTGGGCAATCGTCAGTCCCAGCCCGCTACCGCCCTCGCGGCCGGAAACCAGCGGATAGAACATGCGCTCGCGAATAAGCTCCGGGATACCCGGCCCATTGTCGATGACCTTGATTTCGAGCGCCAGACGGTAGCGCTTCTTGGCCAGTGTCACTTGCCGCAAGGCCCGTGTACGCAAAATTATTTCGCCTTCGCCATTCATCGCCTGTGCCGCATTACGCGTGATATTGAGAACGGCCTGAATCAGTTGTTCACGATCACCCACCAGTTCCGGCAAGCTGGTGTCGTAATCACGGCGGACCTCCAGCGAACCGGGAAATTCGGCAGTCATCAGACTGCGCACCCGTTCGAGGATCTCGTGAATGTTGACTGTTGCCGGCAACATCGCCCGATGCGGGGTCAGCAGACGCTGCATCAAATCCTGCAGGCGATCGGCCTCCTTGATGATGACCTGGGTGTACTCTTTGAGCGATGGATTGTTCAACTCATGCTCAAGCAACTGTGCGGCGCCGCGGATACCGCCCAGCGGGTTCTTGATTTCATGAGCCAGATTGCGGATCAACTCACGACTGGCCTGTTGCTGCTCTATCAACCGCTCTTCGCGGGTAGCAGCAAGGTGATGCTGGATCGGTTGCAACTCGAGCAACAGACGGACACCATTCGCGATCTCCGGGCGCAGGGGCGTGACCGTACAGTTGAGGTTCAACTTGTCACCATCTGTACGCTGTACTTCGATGTTCTGCCCTGTATAACCCCAGTTATTAGTCAATCCGTTATCCAGCGCCGACTGCAGGGTTAACGAAGGCTTACAAACAGCCGATAGAGGCTTGCCCGCAACGGTGCGTGAGCTAACGGCGAGCAGGTTCTCCCCGGCGGGATTGATATAGCGAACCAGCAAACCATCATCGATAAGCAAGACTGCGGAGGCCAGCAGATCCAGCCCGGCAAAGGAAGCGTAGGAAGCATTCATGTTTGCCATTGTAACGATTCAAGGCGCTAACTGAATTACATCTTGCGTTACTGACCCGTCGTTCATTATCATGCATGACCGGCCCAAAACTGACCTTTACCCACTGGCAATCATGCATCTCTTTTTACCGAAAGCTCTGCTGTTCGCCCCCCTCAGCGTTTTTTTTCTGGCTGCCTGCAGCCCTGCCGAAGCGCCGAATGCACCACCGCCGAACGTACTGACGCAGGCCGTCAACCGGAGCAGCACCGCCGATAGCAGCTATACCGGTGAGATACGCGCCCGTCACGAATTTGATGCTGCCTTCCGGGTCGGCGGCAAGATTGTCACCCGCCTCGTTGACGCAGGTGCCGAGATCAAGGCTGGGCAGGCATTGGCGCGCCTTGACCCGGTTGATCTCGAACTCAATGCCAGTTCAACCCGGGCCCAGTTGGCAGCAGCCGAAAGTGAATTTGCGACTGCGCGTGCGGAGCGCGAACGCTATGCCGGGCTGGTAAAGCAGAAATTCGTCAGCTCAGCCGCCTTCGAAGCCAAAGATAACGCCTACAACAGCGCCCACGCCCGCCTCACGCAAGCCCAGGCGCAAGCCAAGATCAGCAGCAACCAGGCAGCTTACAGCGTTTTGAGCAGCGACAAATCGGCTGTCGTCATTGCAGTTCTGGCCGATGCCGGTCAAGTGGTCAACGCCGGGCAGGCCGTCATGCGCCTCGCCCACCCGGAAGAAAAGGAAGTGGTGATTGCCGTACCGGAAGGCAAACTCAGTACACTGAAATCAGGTAGCCATGTTGCGGT
The DNA here is from genome assembly GCA_964293845.1 of uncultured Dechloromonas sp. Lineage (GTDB taxonomy): Bacteria > Pseudomonadota > Gammaproteobacteria > Burkholderiales > Rhodocyclaceae > Azonexus. The sequence goes on along the minus strand of CAXYZX010000003.1, from coordinate 30,797 downwards.
CAACCTGTGGACAGAGCCAAAAAATATTATTCAGGGGCGCGTACGCGAAATTGCACCTGCCGCCGACGCTGCGACCCGCACATTTTTGGTGCGAATCCAATTGATTGACCCACCTGCTTCAGTTCAATTGGGGATGACTGCCCGCGTTGTGTTTGGCGAAGCGCCGAATACAACATTGATCGTGCCACTCAATGCGGTTACTGATCGAGGTCAGGGAGCGCAGGTCTGGGTTGTTGAGGATGGCAAGGCCGTACCACGCAAGGTGCAGGTGGCCCAATTCAGCGAGCATGGCGCATTGATCGACAACGGCCTCAAGGAAGGCGAACGCGTCATCATCAGCGGCCTCAATCGCCTCACTCCCGGCATGGCGGTCAGCGCAAAAACTGCAGCTCCCCCGGAGCGGCAGCGCTAAGTCATGAACCAGCGCTTCAATCTCTCCGACTGGACGTTGCACCACCGCACGCTGGTTGGCTATTTTCTGTTTGCCATCGCGCTCATGGGGGCACTGGCTTATGGCCGGCTAAGTCAGGCGGAAGATCCGCCGTTCACCTTCAAGCTGATGGTGATCCGCAGCTTCTGGCCGGGTGCCACAGCACGCCAGGTTGAACAGCAACTGACTGACAAGATCGAGAAAAAGCTGCAGGAAACGCCATATATCGACCGTGTATCAAGCTATTCACGACCCGGTGAATCAACCGTGCTGTTTACCGCCAAGGACAACACGCCGCCAGCGATGGTGCCTGAGGTGTTTTACCAGGTACGCAAAAAAATTGGCGATATCCGCCACACCCTGCCCACCGGGGTTCAGGGTCCATTTTTCAATGATGAATACGGCGACGTTTTTGGCAATATTTATGCGTTGACCGCAACCAGCCTGGATTACCCCCAGCTCAAGGATATTGCCGAACGTATTCGTGACGACCTGTTACGGGTTCCCAATGTCGGCAAGGTCGAGATCTTTGGCATTCAGGATGAAAAGATATTCGTCGAACTCTCCAACACCAAGCTGGCGACGCTCGGTATTGAGCAATCCGTTATTCTCCAAGCCTTGAGTCAGCAGAACTCAGTCGCCGGGGCCGGGTTCTTCGAGACCAGCAGCGACCGTATACAGATCCGCCCCGGCGGTGCCTTCAATACCGTGCAGGCTGTCTCTGACACCCTGATCCGCGCCAACGGCCGCAGTTTTCGTCTGGGTGACATCGCCACCGTTGAGCGCGGTACCATCGATCCGCCAGCCACCCAGGTGCGCTACGGCGGCAAACGGGCGCTGGCGATTGGCGTCTCGATGGCCAAGGGCGGCGACATCATCCTGCTCGGCAAGGAACTCGATGACCGACTGAGTACCTTGCGTAGCAACCTACCGCTGGGCGTCGAGATCAGTCAAGCTGCCAGCCAGCCCGATGCCGTCAAGCGCTCGATCAGCACTTTCGTCCAGTCATTGGCCGAGGCAGTGATCATCGTGCTGCTCGTCACCTTCATCAGCCTTGGCATACGCACCGGCATGGTCGTCGCCATCTCGATTCCGCTCGTGCTGGCCGCCACCTTCCTCGCCATGAATCTGTTCAATGTCGGCTTGCACAAGGTCTCTCTCGGCGCGCTGGTGCTTGCCCTTGGCCTCCTGGTGGACGATGCGATCATTGCCGTTGAAATGATGTGGGTAAAAATGGAACAAGGCTGGGAACGCACACGCGCCGCCTCCTTTGCCTACACCAGCACCGCCGGGCCCATGCTGTCCGGGACGCTGGTCACAGTGGCCGGTTTTTTGCCGATCGCCATGGCCAAATCAGCCACTGGCGAATACGCCTTCGCCTTTTTTCAGATCAACGCTGCCGCCTTGCTGATCTCCTGGCTGGCGGCTGTGGTCGCCATTCCCTGGCTGGGCTACAAGCTGCTGCCCAACCCACGTACGCCACGCCAACCCGGTCTCATCGAACGCCGCCTGCCAGCACTGGCCCGCCGCCTCGAACGCCTCGGTCTCGCTGGCATGAGCCACAGCGAGGCCCACGACGTTTATGGCACACCGTTCTATACCCGCTTCCGCAAACTGGTGAGCTGGTGTGTGACGCATCGCTGGCTGGTAATCGTCACCACCCTCATCCTTTTCGCACTGGCCATCGTTGGCATGGCCAAGGTGCAGAAGCAGTTTTTCCCCAACTCCACGCGGCTTGAGCTAAATGTTGAGCTACGCCTGCCGGAGGGTGCATCAATCAAGGCCAGCGATGCCGAGGCAAAAAAACTGGAGGAATGGCTGGACAAGGACCAGGCCGAATTCAATCAGCACGAGCATTACATCACCTACGTCGGCTCAGGCTCGCCGCGCTATTACCTGGGCCTTGACCAGCAACTGGGGAGCAGCAATATCAGCCAGTTCGTCATCCTGGCACGTAACGTCGAAGCGCGCGAAGCATTGCGCGGTCGACTGATAAAACACTACGAAAATCAGCCTCTCGGCGCTCGTGCCAACATCGCCCGCATCGAGAACGGCCCACCGGTAGGCTACCCGATTCAGTACCGGGTATCCGGTGAAGACATGGCGACGCTACGTCGTATCGCCAATGAAGTTGCCGACACCATGCGTGGTCACAATGAGCTCTCCAATGTCAATTTCGACTGGAGCGAGTTATCCAAAGTCGCAGAGATCGAGATCGACCAAGACAAGGCACGACTACTTGGCGTTTCCGGACAGGATCTCGCTGCCTTGCTCAACATGACATTGAACGGCGTAAATGTCACCAGCTATCGCGAGGGCGAGAAAACCATTGATCTGATGCTGCGAGGCGAGCGTTTTGAACGCAGCCACCTGAGTGCCCTGCCTGACCTCGCCGTACCGACGCGCAGTGGACGTAGCGTTTCACTAAGCCAGATCGGGCGCATCAAGTACAGTTTTGAACCAGGGCTGATCTGGCGTCGCGACCGCCTGCCGACCATCACTGTACGCGCCAATTTATATGGCAAGGCACAGCCAGCCACGCTGGTTGCACATCTGGAACCTGAAATTGCCCGAATTCAGGCAGCGGCGCCAGCGGGCTACCGCATTGTTACTGGTGGTTCTGTAGAGGAGTCGGCCAAAGGCTCAAAATCGGTCATGGCCGGCATTCCGCTCTTCATACTTGCCGTCATCACCATCCTGATGATCCAGCTACAAAGCATTTCACGTGTCATCATGGTCTTGCTCACCGCGCCACTTGGCATCATTGGTATCGCGCTATTCCTGCTCGTATTTCGCCAACCCTTCGGCTTCATGGCACTGCTTGGCACTATTGCCTTGTTTGGCATGATCATGCGCAATTCCATCATTCTGGTCGACCAGATCGAACAAGACATGGCTACCGGCAAAGCGCGCCGGGAAGCAATCGTTGAATCGACAGTGCGACGTTTCCGGCCTATTGTCCTGACCGCAGCAGCAGCAGTACTGGCAATGATTCCGCTATCGCGCAATGACTTCTTCGGGCCGATGGCGGTTGCCATCATGGGTGGCCTGATTGTCGCCACCGGCCTCACCCTGCTCTTTTTGCCAGCTCTCTACGCTGCTTGGTACAAGGTCAAACCCACTGCCGCATAATTAGCGCAGATTGTTGAGCTCTTTCTGGATCGCCTGAATATTTCGCTCGTGCTGGCCAACACGATCTTTGTAAGGCTGAACACGATCCAGCGTTTTCTGGGAACTGCGCTCATCACTATTTCGAATAGTTTCCTGCTCGGCCAACTCTCTCTTCGCCAGATCCAGATTACGCTGTTCGCCAGACATTTCCTGCTCAAGAATGTGCCGCCGATCACCGTCACGCGCCTTCTGGGTATCTTCCTGCACGCGCGGGAAACTCGCCGGCGTAGGATTTGCAGCAGCTGCCGACCTGGACCTGGGAGCCGGCATCGACGACTCCGGGCTACCCGCCACTGCCTTGCAGTTCTTGTCGACCCTAGTATTGGAAATCAGCGTACCGCCACCGGCATCCATACATTTGTAAATGGTTTGGGCCGTTACCGGCAAGGACAGCGAGGCAAGCAACAAGGCAATCGTCAAACGTGTCATCGTCATCAATCCAGAGTAAGCATTTCAGTGTAACGCACGGCAAGTCCTGCGGTGGACAAAAAAAGGGCGGGAAAAAATCCCGCCCTTTCTCAAGCAAACAGTCGTGATTAGCAGCTGTAGTAAAGATCGAACTCGACCGGGTGGGTCGTCATGCGAACCTTGTTCACTTCGTCCATCTTCAGGGCGATGAAAGCATCGATCCAGTCGTTGGAGAAGACACCGCCACGGGTCAGGAACTCGCGATCCTTGTCCAGAGCAGCCAGGGCTTCTTCGAGGGAGGCGCAGACGGTCGGGATCTTTGCATCTTCTTCCGGCGGCAGATCGTAGAGGTTCTTGTCAGCCGGGTCGCCCGGGTGAATCTTGTTCTGGATACCATCCAGGCCGGCCATCAGCAGCGCGGCGAAGCACAGGTACGGATTGGCGATCGGATCCGGGAAACGGGTCTCGATACGACGAGCCTTGGTCGAGGCAACGTACGGAATGCGGATGGAAGCAGAACGGTTCTTGGCGGAGTAAGCCAGCTTGACCGGAGCTTCGTAGTGCGGGACCAGACGCTTGTAGGAGTTGGTACCCGGGTTGGTGATGGCGTTCAGGGCCTTGGCATGCTTGATGATGCCGCCGATGTAGAACAGGGCCAGTTCAGACAGACCAGCATAGCCGTCACCGGCGAACAGGTTCTTGCCGTCTTTCCAGATCGACTGGTGAACGTGCATGCCGGAACCGTTGTCGCCAACGATGGGCTTCGGCATGAAGGTGGCGGTCTTGCCGTATTGGTGGGCCACATTGTGCACCACGTACTTCAGTATCTGGGTCTGGTCGGCACGCTTGACCAAGGTGTTGAACACGGTACCGATTTCGCACTGACCGGCCGTGGCGACTTCGTGGTGGTGAACTTCAACCGGGCAGCCAAGGGCTTCCAGGGTCAGACACATGGCAGAACGGATATCGTGCAGGCTGTCGACCGGAGGAACAGGGAAGTAGCCGCCCTTGACAGTCGGACGGTGGCCGGTGGAGCCATTACCATCACTCTTCTCGCCAGAACCCCAAGCCGCTTCAGCGGAATGGATCTTCAGGGAGCAGCCGGACATGTCGACATTCCACTCGACGCCGTCGAAGATGAAGAATTCAGGTTCCGGACCGAAGTAGGCGGTGTCGCCAATGCCGGAGGACTTCAGGTAGGCTTCAGCACGCTTGGCGATGGAGCGCGGATCGCGGTCGTAACCACGGCCATCGGCCGGATCAACAACGTCGCAGGTCAGGACGACGGTGGTTTCGTCAAAGAACGGATCGATGTAGGCGGTAGCCGGATCCGGATTGAGCTGCATGTCGGAAGCTTGAATGCCTTTCCAGCCAGCAATGGAAGAGCCGTCGAAAGCGTGACCATTTTCGAACTTGTCTTCGCTAAAGGCGGAAACCGGCACGGTGACGTGCTGTTCTTTGCCACGGGTATCGGTGAAACGGAAATCGACGAATTTTGCGTCGTTTTCCTTGACCATCTTCATCACGTCTTGCGGGGTTGCCATAAGCGTCAATCTCCTAAGAAAACAAGCTGCCGGCCAAACCGGCAAGAATCAAAAAAATCACAACAGAAAACTTTTAGCAGAAAGCATGCCATCCACTTTCCGAGCAGCTTTATATTTTGCCACAAGGATATGCTGTGGTCAGCCGAAGTTTTTGTGCATTATTTATGTGCATCTTAATGCCAGAACGCACTATTTTGGTGCAACAAGACAATTCAAAGAAATGCTGCGTATTGTAGGGTGCCGGCCCAAGTGTTCTGCCAATTGCACTTCGGCTGATTGCAACTCAGCACCGCTCTCAAAAAAGTGATGATCAAGAAAGACCTCGACCTCCACGCGCCCGCCAAGATAGTGCAAGAGCACCCTTTCCGGAGTTGGCAAACCTGCCAGTAGCGGCTGTAACTCGTTCAGCAGCGCTTCTCGACCGGGCAGGCGGTGAGCGGTGAGATCGGGCTCAAAATCATCCTCGGGATCGATATGCACCAACACATCAAGCACCTCCGGATGTTCACGCAAAACACGGGCACGCGCCGACTCAGCAATGCGGTGCCCCTCGGAAACGCTGATCCGTGCGTCAACCTGAACGTGAGCATCAACCAGTGCCTGGTGTGCCATACGCCTCGTACGCAACTCATGCAGACCAAGCACACCGGGTGTCGCCAACAGAGTGGTGCGAATGGCCTCGACCTGCGCCTCATCCAGGCCAGTATCGATCAGTTCTTTCATTGCCTCCCAAGCCAGCCCCAGTCCCATGCGCAGGATCATGAAACCCATCAGTGCAGCAGCCAGCAGATCGAGAAAAGACCAGCCAAGCAGCGCCCCGCCAATGCCGACCACGACAACCAGTGCCGACGCTGCATCGGCTCGCGTATGCAGCGCATTGGCAATCATCAACTGGGAGCGCAGACGTTCGGCAACGCGGATCAGGTAACGGTAGAGCACCTCCTTGGAGATAACGGTCGCTATGGCTACCCACAAGGCTGATAGTTCAACAACCGGCATAGTTTCGATGTGCTGCAGGCGCACTCCTGACTCCCATAGGATGCCGCCCCCAATAACCGCCAGCGACATGCCAAGAATCAGAGTAGCCGCCGTCTCGACACGCGCGTGACCATAAGGATGGGCACTGTCTGCCGGGTTGGCGCTCTGCCGGGTGGCGTAAATAACCAGAAAATCCGAGAGCAGATCGGAAAACGAATGTAGACCGTGGGCAATCAGCGACTGCGAATGGGCCAGATAGCCGACAACAACCTGAAATATCGTCATGACCAGGTTAACCGCAACACTCACCCAGGTCGCCCGCTGCGCCGCAACGGAGCGATCAGCAGCAGTCACTTCGTGCGGCGCGTGCTGGTGATGCTCGTTACCCATGATCTCTGCCCTATACTATTGGTCTGAAATTCTAGCAGCCAATGATTATGGGAAAGTTAACAGAAATCCTTCGCTTGTCGCAGGCCCGCGCCAAAGCGCTTGAATTGCCCTACGAGGGCGCCTTGACGCCACAGGAGGCGTACAAGCTTCTTGAACTGGCGCCCGGTGCCAAACTGGTCGACGTACGCACCCGCGCCGAATGGGACTGGGTCGGACGCGTCCCCGGCGCAGTTGAAATCGAATGGAATCAATACCCGGGCGGCGTGCGCAACCCGCACTTTCTGGCTGAACTAAAACGCCAGGTCGATCCGGAATCCCTCGTTCTGTTCCTTTGTCGCAGTGGCGTTCGTTCCGACGGCGCGGCAAGGTTGGCTACCGAAAACGGCTATAACGACTGCTACAACGTCCTCGAAGGTTTCGAAGGAGACAAGGACGCCAATGGCCAACGCAACAAGGTCAATGGCTGGCGTCAGGCTGGCCTGCCCTGGCATCAGGGCTAGTCGGCAAAAACCACATCAATCGCTCAGAGAACAGCATGCAAACAGCAACCATCGCCTTCGATCCGTTCAACAAGATGTCGGACGAGGCCTGCCAGGAAAGAATTCGTGTCGCCCGCGCCAAATTGGGCAAGAAGGCGGTCATCCTCGGCCACCACTATCAGCGCGCCGATGTCTATCAGCACGCCGACCTGACTGGCGATTCGCTCAAGCTCTCGCGCCTCGCCTCGCAAACAGATTCAGAATACGTCATCTTCTGTGGCGTGCATTTCATGGCCGAAGTAGCCGACATCATGACCGCCCCGCACCAGATCGCCATCCTCCCCGACCTCGCGGCCGGCTGCTCGATGGCCGACATGGCCAATCTGGCCAAGGTCGAGCGCTGCTGGCGCGAACTGAGTGAAGTGCTTGATGCTGAAGAAGAGGTCACGCCGGTCACCTACATCAACTCGGCCGCCGATCTGAAAGCCTTCTGCGGCGAACATGGCGGCATCGTGTGCACATCATCGAATGCCGGCACCATCGCCAAATGGGCCTTCGAGCGCCGCCCCAAAGTACTGTTTTTCCCCGATCAGCACCTCGGTCGATGGACCGGACACAAAATGGGTTTTGCCATGGACGAAATGGTCGTCTGGGATCCTGATCTCGAACTCGGTGGCCTTACCCCGGCGCAGATCAAGCATGCCAAAATTCTGCTCTGGAAAGGCCACTGCTCTGTGCACCAGATGTTTCAAAAGTCCAACATTGACGCCTTCCGCGCCAAATATCCGGATGGCTTGGTCATTTCCCACCCGGAATGCAATTTCGAGGTTTGCGCCGCTTCCGACTACGTGGGCTCAACGGAACTCATCGTCAAGACCATCAAGGAAGCGCCGGAAGGTACACGCTGGCTGGTCGGCACCGAATTGAACCTGGTTGATCGCCTGGCTCGGGAAGTCTTGCCGCAGAACAAGATCGTCCAGTTCATGGCAACCACGATCTGCATGTGTTCGACGATGCAGCGTATCGACCCGCAACATCTGGCGTGGACACTGGAAAATCTGGCCGAAGGCAAAGTGGTCAACCAGATCAAGGTGCCGGAGCACGAAGCCAAACTCGCCAAACTCGCACTTGAGCGCATGTTGGCCATTTCCTGAATCCATCAATCTACAATGGCGTCCCTCGTTAAACTGGCTGGGGACGTGACAATTCTCACGTGCTGGCAGAATTACCTCTTTATTACTAAAGGCAACTTGCGGTTTAATCATCAAATTCCCCAATGGCGGTTAAATGTGTTCCTTCTGCGACTTTTTCTCTTTGTTTTGACGTTGACCGCAACAGCCTACGTTACGGCCGCACCAGCCGTTGCGCTTTACTACGGCAAGCAGACAGCACTCAAGGAATTCAGCATTTTCGACATCGTCGTGGTCGAACCTGATCACGGCCACAATCCGAAACATCACGCTCGCCCTGACAGTCAGCTATTCGCCTACGTTTCAGTCGCTGAAGTTCAGGCCAGTCGGGACTACTACAAGGACATTCCGGACATCTGGAAGTTGGCGCGTAATGGCGATTGGGACTCCGACGTACTCGACCAAACTCCTGATGCCTGGCCAGCCTTCTTCGCCGACCGCATTGTCGGGCCGCTTTGGGCCAAGGGTTATCGCGGTTTCTTTCTCGACACCCTCGATTCCTACCGGCTGGCAAAAAAATTCGATGAAGCTGCCCAGCAGAAGGGCCTGATCCGCGTCATCGAAACCCTGCACTCTCGCTTTCCCGGTATCCAGCTGATTCTCAACCGCGGCTTCGAAATCGTGCCCAAGGTTAGTGACAAGATCCACATGGTAGCCGCCGAGTCGATTTATCAGGGGTGGAACGCTTCAACTCAGCGCTACGAAGCCGTCAAGCCAGCTGACCGCGAATGGTTGCTAGACCAATTGACATCAATCCGCCAACGCTACGGACTTGATATCCTAGCAATCGATTATGTCGCACCTCATGATCGCAAGCTGACCCGTGAAACCGCCGAAAAAATCAAGACCCTTGGTTTCATCCCCTGGGTTACCGACAGCAAACTCGAAAGCATGGGCACCGGAACGATAGAGGCGGTTCCGCGGCGAATTCTGATGGTTTATGACAGCGCGGAGTCGCCCGCCCTCAACTACTCCAATGCGCATCGCTTTCTGCAAATGCCCCTCAATCATCTCGGTTACATCGTCGACTACGCTGACGCCCGCAAACCGCTCCCGGAAAACGTCTGGGGTGATCGTTACGCCGGTATTGCTACGTGGTTTTCCGGGCAATTGCCCGATGCAAACGGACGCGCCCTATCGCGCTGGCTTATCTCCCGTCACAATGAAGGGATGCGCAGCGCCGTTCTTGGCGACTTTGGGTTTTCACTCGACCGTCCAACCGCTAACCGCCTTGGGCTACAACTTTTACCCGGCGAGAGCACCAGCACTCTGACAATTGCCAGCAAACATAAAATGCTGGGCTTTGAGACCCCCCCCCAACCCAGCAGGGCTGACCTTGCCTCTATTCAGTTAAGTCCTGGCCAGGGTGAGCCACTTATCGAGTTGCGTGACCACCGTGGCACCAAATACGTTGGTGGTGCCTTGACCAACTGGGGAGGCTTCATCCTCGACCCCTATACTCTGGTAGAAATTCCCGGCACTGAACAAGCGCGCTGGGTCATTGACCCCTTCGCCTTTCTACAAGGCAGTCTGCAGCTCCCTTCGATACCGGTTCCCGATGTCACTACCGAGAATGGGCGCCGCCTGTTTTTCTCGCACATTGATGGCGATGGCTTCCCCTCGCTTGCCGAACTACCCGGTAGCCCGCCAGCCGCCGAAGTACTACTCAAGGAAATTCTCGAGAAATACCGTATTCCGACCACCATGTCGGTCATCGAGGCAGAAACCTCGGCACAAGGCCTACATCCGAAAATGAGCGCGAAACTTGAAGGAATCGCCCGTCGAATGTTTCGTCTGCCGCATGTCGAGATTGCCAGCCACACATTCGCCCATCCATTCCGCTGGGACATTGACGTTCGCCATGGGGTATTCAAGGATGGCAAGGAGGAGTATTACCATCTCAACGTACCGGGGTATCGCTTCGATCTCAACCGCGAAATCGTTGGTTCAATGGACTACATCCGTCAGCATCTCGCCCCGCCAGACAAGCCGGTGCGCATCCTGCTCTGGTCAGGGGACACCGCCCCCAGCGCCGAAGCACTGAAAATTGCCGAAGATGCCGGTTTCCTCAACATGAACGGTGGTGATACTTCGATCACCCGGAGCAATCCCTCACTGACGGCAGTTGGTGCGCATGGCATCCAGAAAAACGGCTACCTGCAGGTTTATGCGCCGATCACCAACGAGAACATCTACACCAATCTCTGGCGCGGCCCCTACTATGGATTCGAGCGGGTAATCGAAAGCTTCGAGATGACTGAGAGCCCGCGTCGCCTCAAGCCGGTCGACATCTACTATCACACCTACTCGGCAAGCAAGCGGGCCGGCCTCAGTGCCTTGCATAAAGCCTTTGCTTGGGCACAGTCGCGCCCGCTACATCCGGTCTTTGCCTCTGAATTCATGCTCAAGGTCCGCGACTTTCACGATATCGCAATTGCCCGTGATAGCGGTGGCTGGCGTTTTCGCGGCAATGGCGACTTGCGAACACTACGCCTGGCCGATAGCCAGCCGATCATTTCTCAATCGACTGGTGTGGCCGGCTTTCGCGATGCCAGCGAGGGAACCTACCTGCACTTAAGTGGCGCCAGTGCCTGGTTTGGCACTAGCGCAAAATCTCAAAATTCCACACCTTACCTGTTCGATGCCAACGCCAGAGTCAGTAATTGGCAAGCCACAAAAGATGGCATCAGCCTGAGCCTGAAGGGTCATACCCCACTTGAATTCAGCCTCGCCAATGCAAATTCCTGCCAACTGTATGCCAATGGGCAGAAAATTTCAGCGCCACGCAAAGAACAGTTCGGCAAGAGCAACGTCCAACATTTCCGCCTAAAAGATGCTGCCGCGCAGATCCAACTCAACTGCGCCGCTCGCTGAGCGTCCATTCCTCGCGCCGATTTGGCTGATCGCGCTACTCGCTGCGATCATCGGCATTGTGCTGTTCTTGATCTATCCTCGGCAAGATCTCGAACGACGGATTGCCGGTGCGCCAAACTCGGCCATTTCGACAGCTTATCTCGACAATCTGCTACGCAGCGATCCTGATAATCCGCATTTACGTCTTTTGCTTGCCCGCCGCCAACTCCAAACCGGCGAAACCGGAAAAGCACGAGAGACACTTCAACCTGCACTTGATTCCTCTAACCCCGAACTGCACCGTGAGGCCCTTTGGGTACTTTGGGAACTTAGCGAAATCGACCTCAGCCGCCTGCCAGCCAAAGCCAGCACCCATCGCCAGCAACTTCGGGATGAGCTACGTCGTCAGTTACACGTATTGGTCAACGAACCATGGCCCACTGATCGCCAAATGGAACTTGCCAGCAAGGCCTTTCAACTTGATGATCGGGCACTCGGTGCCGAGTTGTATCAGAAGTTGGCTAAAGCAATCAATGACCCAACCAAGGCCGCCGCACTTTTCGAACGAGCCGCCGGGGAAGCGCTGGCCAGCGGTGATTACCGCGGCTGCGCAGAACTCTTTATTCTGGCTCGCAACAGCACGCCTGATGCCGCCAAGGCACGGCGCCACTTCCACGCCGCCGTAAAAGCACTGCAATCTGGCAACCAGATGCTCGCCGCTCTTGAGCTTGGCGAGCGTGAAATCGGGGTGCTCGCCGATGATCCGGAAACCTTGTTCATGATGACCAACCTGGCCCGTGCTGCCGGACAGCCGGCGGTAGCGGACCGCTATGTACGTCGCCTGTTGCAGTTATCGCTTACCCATCAATGGCAATTGGTACAGATTGCTCGCGCCTGGGGTGAAGGCAGTTTCCGTCCGGTAGCGCAAAAAACTCCGACACGAGAACCGGGGCTTGCTTTTGACGACAAGGTTTACACACTGGGTTATGAGGTTTTTCTCGAGAACCGAAAACTTGAAGATGCCTGGCAGGTTGCCAACTCCGCCGTCCGTCAGGCACCGGACAATATGGTTTGGCGCGAACGCTTGGCAAAGGTCTCCGAATGGACCAGCCGACAGCAGATAGCCCTCGCCAACTGGTTGAAAATTGCCCAGACCACACAGCGGGATGAGGCTTGGCAAGGCGTTCTCCGCCTAGCCCCCGGACTGTTCGACGATTCGGCGCTGATCCCCGCGTTGCAGCACCAATTAGCCAGACAACCAAATGACTTGCAATTGATTCGCGAACTGGTCGCCGCCTACGAGCGTTTGGGTGACCCGCGTCCTGCAATCGTCTACCTTGAGCATCAGACTCGCCTCCAGGCGCGCCCAGAGACACTCGAATTACTTGCCGAACTGGCCGAACGCGCAGGTCAACCTGAACTGGCACTTGCCACCTGGGAGCGCTTATTTGCCAACCCCGCCCAAGTCACAGCACCACGCGCATTGCGCGTAGCTGTTCTCTACCTGCAGCAAGGAAAGGGAGCCGCCGGACTAAAATGGCTTGAACAGGCACAGGCAAAAGCCTCGCTCACTTCGGATAGCGACATCGAGTATTGGCGCCTGACGGGCCAACTTGCCGAAACATTGCAGAAAGACGAACAGGCGATCCACGCCTTCCGCCGTCTGATTGATGCCGACAAGGCAAGCTCTGGCGATTTCGACACCTTGATCCGCCTGCTCAACAACAATCATCCGCTGGAAGCCGCCCGCATCGCTACGCAAGCCTGGCAGCGCTTTGATGAAGCCCGTCATTTGATTCTGGCGCTAACTCTATACACCGGCCGCAACCGCTGGGATGAAATTGGCGCCATGTTGCGTCAGCTTGACCCGGCGGCTGAAGCGCCACGCCGTTCACTACGACGCCTGCAGGCGCTTCCCGAGTTTCTGCGCCTGGCCGGCACCTACCAACAAAATACCGGCCAGCTCGCCGCTGCCCGCGGCAGTTTCGAGGCGGGCCTGCGCCTCGCCCCCGAGTCCGCTGAAATGCAGCAGGCTTTACTTTGGCTATTGATTGACAGCAACGACGCCGTCACCTTGCGCAAACTACTGGCCAGCCACGAACTCAAATGGCGTCAGAACCCAGTCTTGCACGACACGCTGGCTTCGGCCTACCAGGCACTTTCGCTACCGCAGGTTGCCCTTCAACGCTACCTGAACTCACGGGTCGCCACGCATCAGGATGATTTTTTGTGGCTGATGAATTACGCCGATGCACTTGATCAGAACCAGCAGTCGGACCGCGCCTGGCGCTTGCGTCGCCATCTGCTCTCGCAAGAATGGCAAATGGCCCGCGGGAAAGACCACCTCAGCCTTGCCGATGCGCGCCGGCGCTGGCTGACTGACGAAGGACTCGACCAAACCAGACGTATCGCGCGGACTCGCCTATTGCTGACCCAGCGCCCAGGCGACGCCGGCCTTGATGCACTGCGCGAAATGCTGCGCCTTGATCGTCAGGGTGCTGAAGGCTTCTCGAATGCTGCAGCGGAAACCGCCATCGGCTGGCTGCAGGATAGTGGTGAATACACTGCCGAGCGCGGCTTCCTCTGGCATCAGTACGCCAAGGCCCGCAGCAGCCGGGCCAACCGACCGCTTTGGGCGGAGATCACCGTCGCGCTGGCCGAGGAAGACAAATCGGCAACGGGCCAGTTACTAGAGACTTTTGATGAGCGTATCCCGCGTTACGACCGCGTGAATGCGGCACGTGCGGTCGATGACCTGCGTCTGGCCCAAACTGCCGGCTTCGAGGCGCAAAGCGACCAAACTGACGATGACCCTACCCACCTGCAACTCACCGAAAGCCTGCTGGCTTTCAGCGACCATGCCGGCCTCGCTGTCGGCAGGCGCGATTTCGGTTCGTTTAACGAGACACCTATCGCAACAAGCTACCATGTTGCGGTCAACCCGCGATTGTCGCTGGATTTTGAATGGGGCCGTATCAAGCGCCATGCGCTGGACAACAACGTCGTTCGCGATGTGCCAAACGAAGACGTTCTAAGCAGCAAACTGAGTTGGCGCCATCCGGATGGGGAAACGCTATTCCTCGCCGAACGACGCGACAGTTTTGCCACCTACACACCCCTACAAATTGAGCACGAACAGCGTATCGACAACCGGCTATCACTACGCATCGGACTGGGTACCCAGTTACCAAGTCAGGAAAGCCTGCCGCTACGAGTCGCCGGAATGAAAGACCAGGCGTTGATCAGCCTGCGTTACCGACCAACGCGCATGGACCAGATTGTTGTCGCTCACTGGCGCGACAAATATCAGCTGCAAACCGGCGGTAACCTGGGTGATGGGAAGCACACTTCGTTAACCTTGGCACACACTTATCGCCAGGAAGCGCGTGACCTTGAGTTCAGCGCCTTCTGGTCGGATCACAAGTTTAAGCGCAAGGAGGATCTCGATGGGCTCAGCCAGAGCGATCTTGAGGTCACCAAGTTCTTTCCTGAAAATTTTGTGCCGGGCCCTGATTTTTTTCTGCCCGACAACTTCAGCTTCACCGGCCTGCGCGTCTCGAGCGATGTTCGTTACGAACAGCAATACACTCGTGCCACACGTCCCTACGGCAGCCTGGCGCGCACCTGGCATAGCAATCTTGGACCCGGTTACGATATCCGCTTGGGGATTGCCGGCAGTTTGCTGGGCGCCGATCATCTTGCCCTGAGCTGGGGTATTGGCAAATCCGGATTACAAACGGGCGGACTCGTCCGCGACCTGCAATTGACTTACCGCATCCATTACTGACCTTCAACCCATCTGACAGGGACCGACCATGACCCAAACCCCGACCATCTCGCGCCAGCTTCATGCGCTGCTGCTGGGCAGCCTGATGCTGCTACTCACCGCCTGTTCAACTCTTGATCGGGGAACACCACCCGAACTTGAGCGGCAAGCCACCTGGGTGGTACTGCCCTTTGCCAACCACACCGAAACACCGCTCGCTGGCAACCGTGCCGAGGCTATCGCCGAAGCCCTGCTGCGTACCAACGGGATGACCCGCGTCAAACGCTACCCGGCTGGAACCCAGCAAGAAGCGCTGTTCGATGCCGGCGAACGCAAACAGCAGGAAGAAGCACTGATTTGGGCCAAACAGCAAGGCGCGCGCTACGCGCTGACCGGGGCGGTTGACGAATGGCGCTACAAAGTCGGTGTCGATGGTGAGCCGGCGGCTGGCGTAACCCTGCAGATCATTGATGTGAACAGTGGTGAAACGCTCTGGAGTGGCACTGGAGGCAAAAGCGGCTGGAGCAGAGAAGCACTCTCGGCAGTGGCTCAACAACTGATTCGCGACCTGCTGAAAACCGGCCTGGCCGGCGCTCGCTAAGAAAAGATTGCGGTCGACATGAAACATGGGGCATTTTCCGACAGCACACGCCATCAGATGAGGGGCAACCTGAATCTGGGTACAGAGCGAGTTGATGGCAGCAAACTAAGCGGGACTGCACTTGGCAAACTGACCTCCACCAGCGTCAGGCCGCTGGCGGTCATCGGCGAGATCATTTCCCTGCCCCTGGTAGCCGTCGTTCTCGGCTTCATCCTGAATCCTGATGACCCCTTGTGGATACAGGCCAGTTTCCCCTGGTCATGGTTCGCCCCGATCATCCTGGCCCTGCGCTACGGACCACTCGCCGGTCTTGGTGCTGCTGGCATGCTGCTCAGCACCTGGCTGATACTCAATGTCGGCCAATACGACACCTTCCCGAAACTCTCATTCCTCGGCGGCCTGATCCTCGTCATGCTGGTTGGTGAATTCTCCAGTCTTTGGCTGGCCCGTACCCGGCGTGCCGAAACACTCCAGATATACCTCGACCAACGCCTTGAACACCTGACCCGCCAGTATTACCTGCTTCGCCTCTCGCATGATCGCCTTGAGCAGGATCTGATCAGCCGCCCGATGTCGATGCGCGATGCCCTGCGAACACTCCGCGACCTCGGGCGCGAGACCGATGACCCCGGCGCTAGCGCACAGAGCCTGCTCCGCTTGCTGGCGCAGTATTGCCAACTGGAAAGTGCCGCGCTGCACCGCGCCACTGATGATGCGGTTGAAGGCACAGCACTGGCTGCCATGGGCAATCCCTTCACGCTAAAAACGGATGACCCGCTAATCCGTCAAGCCATTGAATCACGACGTCTCTGTCACGTCAGCCAAGTACATGCCGACCAGCAAGCGCAAACCCAGTACCTGATTGCCGCCCCGCTGATCAATCTGAATGACGAAATTTATGGCTTGCTCATCGTCGAGGAGATGCCCTTTTTCTCGCTGCAGGATGAAACCCTGCAGACCATCAACCTGCTGCTTGGCTACTACACCGACGGTCTTGCCGTTCATTTGCTGGCCGAACCACTCTGCCGGGAACTACCAATATGCCCGCCGGAGTTCGCCTTCGAGGTGCAGCGGCTATGGCACCTGCGACAAAGCACGGGTATTGCCAGCGTAATCGTTGCCCTGGAGTTTTTGCCGCGTGCTGTCGAGCGCGACCTGCCGCTGCAGGTCATGCGCATGAAACGCGCCCTCGACGAGCATTGGCTCTTTGGCGACCATAGCCGTCAGATTCTGGCCACGCTGATGCCACTCGGTGACAATGCCACGGCCGAAGGCTATGTCGCACGACTTGAAATATGGGCGGAGCAAAAATCGGCTCAGTCACTCGCCGAACTGGGCATATTTCCGCATTTCATCAGCCTCAGCCATGAAGTCCCACTACTTGCACTGCAACGTCTGTACGGACTAAAAAATGACTAGTTTGAAGCTGGGCATTTATGCCTTCATGATGGAAATCAGTGCCTGGAGCGGGATAACCCTGTTCGATACCGGCGATGACATCAAGCTGAGCTGGTATCTCGTCACCCACCTGGTGGCCAGTGCGCTACTGTCGCTCGCCACCAGCACCTTGCTACCCGCCGGCGGAACACGGCAACGACTCTCCCTGCTACTCCTGATGACTGGCTGCAGCTACGCCGTGCCGGTCGCCGGCTTTATCGGGGTGCTGTTCGGTACGCTGCTACTACGCATGTATCACGCACCTGACAAGGTGCCCGAGTTCGAATCTGCCCGGCTCCCGGACTTTGACCCACACCAGAGGCCAAGCGCCGGCTTCCGCCAGGCAGGCTTGCGTTCTTTTCTGAGCAACAGCGAAGTACCCATGACATCACGAATGGGGGCGATGGTGGCCCTGCAATATGTTTCCGGTCGGGTCTCTTCTCCATTGCTGCGCGACGTACTGAGCGATCCAAGCGAAGACCTTCGCCTACTTGCTTACGGCATGCTGGACAATCAGGAAAAACGCATCAACCGTGCCATCGATGAGGAATTGAAAATATTCGCTACGGCACGTCAAGACACAAGTGCAGCAGAGCTCAATGAAGAAGCACTGACGGCCGCCCAACGCCTCTCCGACCTTTACTGGGAACTGGTCTACCAGGAATTAGCTCAGGGCGACCTGCGTCACTATTCAATCAAGGAGTCGCTACGCTACTGCCAACTTGTACTTCAGCAGCAGGCCGACAACGCCGCGCTTGAACTTCGCCAAGGAAGGCTGTTGCACGGTCTTGGTCAGAGCAGTGAAGCCGACGCTGCATATCGCCGCGCAATCGAGCTCGGCCTGCCCGCCACCCGCGTCCTGCCTTACCAGGCTGAACTCTGCTTTGAGCAACGCAATTTTGCCGACGCCCGACGCCTGATGCAGGAGTTGGCCAACTGGGGCTCCCTGCCACGCCTGCGTCCGATCATCAATTACTGGGCGCCCACCAAATGACCTTCCCGACCGCAACCGAAGCCGACATAGCGCTCCTGCTTGAAGGCACCTTCCCTTATGTCAGCGGAGGTGTTTCGAGCTGGGTCAATCAGATCATCCGCGCTTATCCAGAGTATCGTTTTGCCATTGTTTTTCTCGGCAGCCGCCGCGAAGACTACAGCCAGCAAAAATACGAACTACCCACCAATGTCGTCCATTTCGAAGAACACTTCCTCTACGATAATCTGCACAACCCGCAGAAGCCTTCAGCCCGTGCCGGTGACCGCGAAGCCTTTGCGATTTCGGCCGACATGCACGAAAAATTCCTGCGTGGCGGGTCGACCGCAGAAGCCAAACAAGCCTTCAAGGAAGTTGCCCGCGCCATGCTCCCCGGTGGCAAGCTGACACTCGATGATTTCCTGCACAGCGAGGAATCGTGGGAAATAATTTGCGACTACTACCGCCGCTTTTGTTCCGACCCCTCCTTCGTGGACTACTTCTGGACCGTGCGCATCATGCACCAGCCGCTATGGACTTTGGCCCGCGTTGCCAAGGCACTCATTCCGGTACGCAGCCTGCACGCCGTATCGACTGGCTACGCCGGCTTTCTCGGTGCGTTGATCCACCAGTCACGCGGCACGCCACTGATCCTCTCCGAACATGGCATCTACACCAAGGAACGCAAGATTGACCTGTTCAAAAGTGAGTGGATTCGCGACAACCGCAATGTCTTCCAGCGCGACCCAACCGAGCTTTCGTACTTCCGCCGCATGTGGATCGGCTTCTTCGAATGGCTGGGACGCTTCTGCTACGATGCGGCCGACCCGATTATCGCCCTTTACGAAGCCAATCGCCTGCGCCAGGTTGCCGACGGCGCTATCGCTGAACGTACTTTCAATATCCCGAACGGGATCAGTCTCGCCCGCTTCACACCACTACTCGAGCTGCGCCCGCCTGATCCACCACGGGTTCTCTGCCTGATTGGCCGCGTCGTACCGATCAAGGACATCAAGACCTTCATCCGCGCCATGCGCCGGGTAGTGAACCAGATGCCTGATGCGGAAGGCTGGATCGCCGGCCCGGAGGACGAAGACCCAGCCTATGCGCAGGAGTGCCAGGATCTGGTACGCAGCCTCGGTCTTCAGGAGCACGTCCGCTTTCTGGGATTTCAGAAGGTCGATGACCTGATGCCAAAAATCGGTCTGACTATCCTATCGTCAATCAGCGAAGCTTTGCCTCTCGTCATTCTCGAAGGTTACGCAGCCGGGGTTCCGACCATCTCGACGGATGTCGGCTCCTGCCGCCAGCTAATCGAAGGTCTGGATGAAGAAGACAAGACAATTGGTGCCTCCGGTGCGGTGGTCAACATTGCTGATCCGCAAGCCCTGGCCGATGCCGCGCTAGCCCTGCTTGGCAACAATGAAATCTGGCACGCTGCCAGTCGGGCAGGCATTGCCCGGGTCAGGCGCTATTACACCGACGAGCTCATGTTCGGACACTACCGCAAGGTCTACGAAAAGGCGCTGCTGCAGAGTGGTGGAGAACACTAATGGCAGGTATTGGCTTCGAGCTGCGCCGCCTGCTGCGCAAAAACACGCTGGTCGGGCTTATCGAAGCCTATGCCTATGCTGGAATTATTGGTTCCGGCCCCTGGGTATTTTCTATTGTCGGCATTCTGCTGATCGGTATTTTCAGCGCCAGCGTCGTCGTACCGGATTTCCTTGTCACACAGTTTCAGACTTCAGTCACCTACCTGGTCGCCAGTAGCCTGATTCTCACCGGACTGGTCCAACTTGCGTTCACCCGTTTTGTTTCCGACCGGCTGTTCGAGAAAAAGAAGGATGCCATACTGCCCAACCTGCACGGGCTGCTACTCGTTGTTGTTGCCGTCTCCAGCTTGCTCGGCACGCTCTGCCTGTTCGTCATGCTCCCCGGCCTTGGCCTGATCTACCGCCTGCTGATGCTGGCCGGCTTCGTATTGATGTGTGGCGTCTGGGTACTGACCATCCTGCTCTCCGGCATGAAACGCTACAAGGCCATTGTTGTCCTGTTTGGCCTTTCCTATTCACTGATTGTTCTAAGTGCGTTCTGGTTACGCTCCTACGGTCTCGAGGGACTGCTTGGCGGTTTCGTTTTCGGCAATTTTGTCCTTCTCGCCGGAATGTGGACGATGACTGTACGAGAATTCAGCGTCCGTCAGGAATTGATCAGCTTCGAGTTCGCGCAACTCAAGCTGCTTTATCCGTCCCTGATGGCCATCGGTTTTCTTTACAACCTCGGGGTCTGGGTGGACAAGTTCATGTTCTGGTACTTTGCGCCCACATCGGATCAGATTATTGGCCTCCTACGCGCCTCGCTGATCTACGACCTGCCGGTTTTTCTCTCCTATCTCTCGATCATCCCTGGCATGGCGGTCTTTCTGGTGCGCATAGAAACTGATTTCGTCGAGTACTACGACAAGTTCTACGATGCGGTGCGGGGCGGCGGTTCGCTGGAATATATCGAGAGCATGCGCGATGAGATGGTCTATTCGATCCAGCAGGGCCTTGGAGAAATTGCCAAGATCCAGACCCTGGCCGTTCTTGCCACCTTTGTCGCCGGACCGGCATTGCTTCGTTCACTCGATATATCAGAACTTTACCTGCCACTTCTCTATGTTCAGGTCATCGGAGCCGGGTTACAGGTAGGGCTGATGGCAATTCTCAACGTTTTTTTCTACCTCGACCAGCGCCGCATTGTGCTGATGCTTTGTATCGAATTTGTCCTGCTCAATGTCTTGCTCACCAGCTTTACACTATGGTTTGGTGCTGCACTTTACGGCTATGGCTTCACGCTCTCGGTGCTGATCACACTATGTACCGGCCTCGTCATGCTCTCGCGCCAGCTCAGCCGCCTCGAGTACGAAACGTTCATGCTGCAATAAGCGCTGAGGCTTGCTAATCTACGGCTTGGCGCTGGCTTCCCGCGCTGCTTCGCCAAACAGAAAGCTGCCAAAGTGTCCGCCCAGCCCTTGCACATCACCACCTACAACATCCACAAAGGCTTCTCCCAGTTTAATCGGCAGATGATGGTTCATGAGTTGCGCGACCGCTTGCGCCATCTCAATCCGGACATCGTCTTTCTACAGGAGGTGCAGGGTCTGCACCTCGGCCATGCCGACAACCATGACAATTGGCCCAGCTCACCGCAACACGAGTTCCTTGCCGAAGAAACCTGGCAGGCCTCGGCCTATGGCTGCAACATGGTGTATGACCACGGCCACCACGGGAACGCCATCCTGTCGCGCTTCCCGATACTCCATAGCCACAATCAGGACGTCACCCATTTGCAGTTTGAAAAACGCGGCATGCTGCATTGTCGGATTGAATTACCAAAAGGCCCGGCGGTGCATTGTGTTTGTGTGCACCTGTCGCTCTTTGGCTATTCACGACGCAAGCAAATGAGCGCCTTGGCCAGCTATCTCGACAAACTCGCCGAGCCCAATGCCCCGCTGATCATTGCCGGTGACTTTAATGACTGGCGCAACCAGGCCGGCGATCAGCTAACCCGCAACCTCGGTTTGCGCGAAGTTTTCAGTAACCACCGTGGCACACCGGTGCGCAGCTTTCCCGCCGCCCTGCCGATGTTTCGTCTGGACCGCATTTATGTGCGCGGCTTTGAGGTTAGCCACACCGAGGTCCATCACGGCCAACCGTGGTCCAGTATCTCTGATCACGCGGCACTTTCCGCTCATCTGACCCGGCATGGGGGCTGAATTCCTGCCGGGCAACCGGGTCGAGCTGCTCAACTCGGGCGCCCAGTATTTCCCAGCCCTGCTGGCCGACATCGACGCGGCCCAAGTCGAGATATACCTCGAAAGCTACATCTTTGCCAACGATGACATCGGCCACGAGATCACCAACGCGCTATGCCGAGCGGCAGCGCGCGGCGTTTTGGTAAATGTTACGGTCGACGGCTTTGGCGGGCGTAATTTTTCAGCGGACTTCCTGCCACGCCTGACATCTGCCGGGGTACGAGCCATGCTCTATCGTCCGGAAATCGGCCGTTTCCATTTCCGCCGTCACCGCTTGCGCCGCCTGCATCGCAAACTGGTGGTCATCGATGCGCGAATCGCCTTTATCGGTGGCATCAACATTGTCGACGACAACAACGGCCCTGAAGAAATGTGCCCACGCTACGATTATGCCGTGCGCCTTGAGGGGCCGACGTTGAAGCAGGTGCATCATGCCGTACGGCGCATGTGGGAGATTGTCTCCTGGGTTAATTTCAAGCGACGCTTTCGGGTGAAGGTACCAAGCACGCCATGCTGTATCGAGTCAGGGAAGCACATGGCGGCATTCCTGATCCGCGACAACATTCGCCACCGTAATGACATTCTTCAGGCTTACATCACTGCGATCAATGCAGCACAGGACGAGATCCTGATCGCCAACGCCTACTTTCTACCCGGCGTTCGTTTCGGTCACGCCATTTTTGCCGCAGCCAAACGCGGTGTACGCATTACCGTGCTACTGCAGGGAAAGACCGACCACCCATTGCTACGCTTCGCAACACAAACGCTTTACAGCGCCGCCTTCGAAAACAATATTCGTATTTTTGAATACGAAAAAAGTTTCATGCACGCCAAGGTGGCAGTCATCGATGGTGAGTGGGCTACTGTTGGTTCGTCGAACATTGATCCTTTCAGCCTGCTGCTGGCTAAAGAAGCCAACCTTGTGGTTCGCGACCGGGAGTTCGCCGGCCAACTGCGGCGTAGCATCCGTGCCTCGATTGAGGAGGGTGCCCGTGAAATCCTGCACGAAGATCTCAGGCGCCAAGCTTTTCACTCCCACATCCTGCGTTGGCTGAGTTACGGTATTGTCAGAGTGCTGGTCGGCATGACCGGCTATGGTCCAAAACACTGGCGCGCTGACGAGGAAACTCCCGGTATTAACCCGGAAGAATAGTGCGCACCTGCGGAATCGAAGCAAAATCCCAATGGGCATGCGCCCAGGACCATACTTCAGCAAGACTCGCCCGCTGCAACTCAAGCGGTGCCTGCTGACCAAGAAATCGTAACGCGTTTACCAGCAACATGGACGCTTTCCCAATTTCCAGAGCCGGAGCCAGAGTTTGCTTGGATAGCTTCTCCCCCGCCGCATTGCTCGCTAGCGGCAGATGGGCATAACTCGGCATCCTGTAGCCAAGGCAACGCTGCAACCATATTTGGCGCGGCGTCGAGTCCAGCAGATCAGCGCCACGGACAATATGGGAAATCCCCTGAAAATGGTCGTCGACCGTAACCGCCAGTTGGTAAGCGAATAAACCATCGGCCCGCAACAGCACAAAATCGCCGACATCCCGCTCCAGTTGCTGGACAATCCGCCCTTGCAAGCGGTCCACAAAATCAATTTGCAGTGCATCTACCTGCATGCGCCATGCACGTGCCAAACGCCCAGTGGGCATACCATTGCGGCAGGAACCAGGATAAATCAGCCCACCGTCGATGGCTGGTTGCCGGGCCAAAGCAGCGACTTCCTTGCGTGAACAACAGCAACCATAGGCCAAATCAGCCAACTTAAGACGCTCAAGGGCTTCTGCATAAGCCTCGGCACGCGTGCTTTGCCACAGCACGGGACCATCCCACTCAAAACCAAACGCTTCCAAGCTGGCCAGAATATCCTCGGCCGCCCCTGGCACATTGCGCGTTGCATCAACATCTTCCATCCGCACCAACCACTCGCCATTCATCGAACGTGCGTCAAGGAAGCTGGCAACCGCAGCAATCAGCGAGCCAAAATGCAAATGCCCTGTTGGAGATGGCGCGAATCTGCCGCGAAATAGATGATTTTCAAGCAATTTATGGCTACACAAGCTTAGAATGCACCTGTACTATTACAAAATTACTAGTCAATTTTCGTGAGGCTTGGCGTGCATCCTCGTATTGATTTCGTCTTGGCATTACATTGTAAATTCAATTACCCCCTTGATAAGGCCAGCACACAACACTGTCATACGAATGCATTAATTCCAGGCAACGTTCTCACATAATGCACCACCTGCCTGCTCCCATTCTCGAAGCCATTGAAGCGGCGCGGGTTCCATCCCCCCCGCAAATGCTGCTGCGCCTGCTGCAAATGGTGGATGATGACCGCACCACCATGGCCCAGTTGGCCGAAGTGGTCGAGCAAGACCCCGGATTGTGCACCCGTGTGTTGCTGGTTGCCAATTCACCAGCGTTGCGTCGTGGGAATCAGTTGCTCAACCTGGAAACCTGCCTCGTCGCACTGGGCACTCGCCTGATCCGCAGCATTGCTACCTGTCTTTCGGTACAAGCCATGTTTGATCGCCGCAACGGCGTCGCCCAGGCCGATCTAGCCGATTTCTGGGGACACTCGCTGCTGGTTGCCGAACTCGCCCGTGGCATTGCTACATCAGTCAACCATCCACGCCCCGACGAGGCCTATCTGGCCGGTTTGCTTCACGACATCGGCCAATTGATCCTGCTTGGCGCAATGGGCAATCAATACGCCCAACTGCTGAACAGCAGTGATGACGAGAATGCGCTCTATTTTGTTGAAAAAGAAGCGCTCGGTGTCCATCACGGCGAAATTGGCACGTGGCTGGTCGATCAATGGCAACTTGAATCAACGTTTGGCGACGGCATCCTCTTTCACCATGCAACGCCAGAAGATATTCTCACTGCTGAGCGGCTTCCACAAATTGTCTGGCTGGCACATGCACTAAGCACAGGCGGCGACATCCCGGAGGAGTTGAGCCAAGTCGCAGCCAGCATGTTCGGCGGCAAAATCGATCAAGCACTCGGCAATCTGCGCGATCAAGGCATGCAGCGCATGACCTCAATTGCCAGCGCACTCGGTATTCCCACCCAGCAACGGGACACTGACGGCAAGCTGTGCAGTTTGCCCAGACCCAAGGAATCGCCGCCACCATCAACCCAGCCCAGCCCTGAAGAAGCCCTTGATGCAATGGTCAGTGGGATGAGTGTCATGCAACCGCTGCAGCACGACCTCTTCGCCCTTGAAAGCAACGCCGAAATTCTGCTCTCCCTGCGCGAATCGGCGCGCATCCTGTTCGATCTCAGCCGCGTTGCCTTTCTGCTCTGCGACACCAAGGATGGCAAGCTGACTGGCAGTGAGGTAGGTGGGCAACCACCAATTTTCCGCCAGGTCCGAATCCCGCTCGAAGCACCACGCAGCCTTGCTGCCTCGGCAGCAACCAACCGTAGCGTCCGCTCTTCCTACGACGCAACCGAACACCCCACTTCATTGATCGACGCCCAGTTTGCCCGCGCCCTCGTCAGCCCCGGCCTGCTCTGCGTGCCTATGGTTGCGCGTGAGCGCGTAATTGGCGTGATGGTCTGTGGCCTCAGTACAACTCAGCACGGACGACTGGCCAAACGTTTACCCTGGCTGCATAACTTCGGGCGGATCGCTGCAATCAGCCTTGAAGCGCTTCAGGAAGCCAGAAATTATCGTAGCCAGGTCGAATCTGCCGCATCCGAAAACTTCACCCGCCAGGCGCGCAGAGTCGCTCACGAAGCTGGCAATCCGCTGAGCATTATCAAAAGCTACCTCAAGATACTTGATCGCAAGCTTCCTGAAGAAACCGGCGTCCGGCAGGAACTGGGGGTGTTGACCGAAGAAATCGACCGTGTCGCCGACATCGTCCGCCGCATGAGCGATATCCCGAAAACACCGGCTACCAACCCGATGGTCGATATCGGAGAGTTGCTCAAGGAACTACTGGTTTTCTACGGCGACACCCTGTTCCGCAGCAAGGGAATCATTCTCAAAGCCGCAGCTCCAAAAATTGCGCTACCGATCACCTGTGACCGCAACAGCACAAAACAAATACTGGTTAACCTGTGGAAAAACGCCTCGGAAGCGCTATCTGAGGGTAAGAATTTCACTATCAATGTTGCCGATAATGTCCTGCACAATGGCCGGCACTATGTCGAAGTACGCCTCGAAGACAACGGCCCCGGCATCCCCGAGGCAGCCCTGAATCGGCTTCAGCAAAGCGAAATGATCCCCCCAAACGCAGCGCGCGGCATGGGTCTTTCCATCGTTGGCGCACTTGCCGCCAAAGAAGGGATTCTCATTACCTGCCGTACGCAGCCAGGCCGCGGCACATTGATGTCGCTGCTTTTTCCAGGCGCGATCACGTCTAATACTCAGGAGAAGAAATGAGCATCCTGAAATACGTTAACCTTGCCGCCACTCCAATCGATAGTCACAAGACAAAACGTATCCTGATTGTGGACGACGAACCGCGCCTGCGTGCCGGCTACGCCCAACTCCTGGCCCAAGATGGACGCAGCATTGAAGAATGTGCCACCGGTCTTGCCGCTCAGGCCAGACTCAACAAGCGGGACATCGATGTCGTCGTCCTTGATCTCAACCTGCCGGATATCAGCGGCATCGAGATCATGCATTGGATGCAGATCAATCACCTGGATACTTCGGTCGTTGTTTTCAGCGCGGACGAATCCATAGACTCTGCCATTCTGGCCCTGCGCCAGGGTGCGTTCGAGTTCATTCGCAAGACCTGCGACCCTGACGACTTGATGTCTGCCGTAGCGCGTGCCCTACGCCGTCGTCAGGTCGAACAGGAACACGTGACGATGAGCGCGCACATGGAGCAGTCCGAACGGCTGCACCGCTTTCTTGTCGAGCAATCACCGGACATCATTTATACCCTCGACAACGCAGGTCATTTTGTCTTTATCAACCGCCGCGCCGAAACATTGCTCGGCTACGAACCAAACGAATTGATCGGCAAGCACTATTCGGTGATAGTCCATCCGGACGACATGTCCCATGCCAACTACACCTTTAACGAACGACGCATTGGCGACCGCGCTTCGAGCAATGTCGAAATACGCCTGAAAAGCAAAAACCTGAGCAAGGGATTCCTCCATTTCGACAACCGTGTCATCGTCACCATCCTTAGCTCACAAGGCGTCTACGCGGCCAAGGATGACTCACCACTGGGCAACTTTGTTGGAACGGCCGGTGTCGCACGCGATATTACAGAGCGCAAGAAAGCCGAAGAAACCATTACCTTCCAGGCCTTCCATGACCTGCTCACCGGACTGCCCAATCGTGTCCTGTTCAACGACCGTCTCGATCTCGCCGTGATTCAGGCGGAACGCCGGCAACAGCGGCTTGGGGTCATGTTTATCGACCTTGACCGCTTCAAACTGGTCAACGATACCTATGGACATCCCGAAGGCGACGAACTACTCAAGGCTTTTTCCCGCCGAACCCGCTCCTGCCTGCGCTCTGGTGACACTTTAGGACGCCTTGGTGGCGATGAGTTCACCGTGTTGCTTCCAGACATCAATTCCGAAAGCGACGTCATAACCATAGCCGAAAAAATCATGGCGGAAATGACCCGTCCATTCACGGTCGGCGGGCAGGATTACTACGCCTCGGCGAGTATTGGCATTGCCATCTATCCCGAAGATGGAAACTCATCAGAATCGCTGGTGCGTAATGCCGATATTGCGATGTATCAGACCAAGAACCAGGGCAAGAACGGCTATTTGCACTTCACCCCGGCGATGAGTTCGAATCAGCGTGACCGTATTGTTCTGGAGAATGATCTGCGTGCCGCCATCAAGACCGCTGACCAGTTTGAACTGCATTACCAGCCGCAAATATCCGACCGAAAACGCAGTGTAATCGGCTTCGAGGCACTGATTCGCTGGCAACATCCGACACGTGGGCTGATCGGCCCGGACGAATTTATTCCCCTCGCAGAAGAAACCGGACTGATCATCGGTATCAGCGACTGGGTGCTTAACGCTGCCTGCAAACAACTCCAGGCCTGGCGCAAGAATGGCCACGACCACTTCAAGATGGCCATCAATCTGTCACCGAAGGAATTCGAGCAAGGAAATCTGGTCGACCGCGTCAAACGCCACATTGCGACCTATGAACTCCCGCCCGAATCAATTGAAATAGAAATTACCGAGAGTCTGCTGATGAACGATGCGGAAAAGGTCATCGAAAAGGTCAGCCAATTGCGCCAATTGGGCATTCAGGTTTCCATCGACGATTTCGGTACGCGCTACTCCTC
This sequence comes from uncultured Dechloromonas sp., assembly GCA_964293845.1. GTDB lineage: Bacteria > Pseudomonadota > Gammaproteobacteria > Burkholderiales > Rhodocyclaceae > Azonexus. Next base: position 2,491 of record CAXYZX010000003.1, on the reverse strand, counting down.
GCTCAACTATTTACGCCGTTTTCCGGTCAGCAGTATCAAGATTGATCAGTCATTTGTTCGCGACCTGCTACCCAACCACTCACCCGCCATCATCGACGCAATTATCGGCATAGGCCACAGCTTCAGCCTTGATGTTCTGGCGGAAGGAGTTGAAACCGAGCTTCAGTGCCGAGCATTACGCAAACTGGGTTGCGACAAGATGCAGGGGTTCTATTTCAGCCGTCCGCTACCCGCCGCCAGGATTCAAGCCATGCTTGCTTCAGGAGAGTTTCCGCTTCAATAGCACCAGAATGCTAACGCACAAGCTTCGTTAATTTTCTCACTGCACCATCAACCTCATTGCCTTAAATTGAAACCGTACTCAGGCGCTGCTAGTTGCATAGCGGGCCTTCGCTTCAATGGCTACAAAAGAGGTTTGGCAATGGGTAAAAACAACAGGCGTCAAAACGATGACCGGCGTGACATTGATCGCGGCCCACCGAAAGGCTGGCGTGAACGGCGGAAGGCGGTCGAGCGCCGCTATCCCGAGGTGCGCGAAATCTCATTTTCCGAGTGGATAGCCAGCATGCGCAGCTTCAACGTACGTTCGCAACATCCAGCCTAAAGCGCCAGACGCCTGATCAGGGCGCCGTCCGGCGCTTGAGAACAACTCGCTCGATGAGTCGCTCGCCAGACGGGCCTTGGCGAACCAAAATATCGGCGTCGTAGTTTCCCGCCGGCTTGTAGAGTTTCTCTTCAGAATCAGCGCGCAACAGGCGTACCACTTCTATTGCCAAGCCGATGACTGCAATCGGAAATCCACGCGTTTTTCCCTGCTCATCCTGAACCTGCTTGACCTGTATGTTGCCGCCATTGGCGTCGACCGCTGACAGCCATTTGTTGAGTCGCTCGGGGATGGCAACCGGCGACATGCGATCATCAACCGGGATTTCAATAGTTTCCAGATCGGCATTGAGAGAGCGCGACAGACTGCGGTCAAAGGAGGTCGTGTCAATGTAAGCAACCTTGTCCTTTGGCGGCGGGGGCGGCGGCTCACTGGCACAGCCGGCCAGCATGGTGACAATAACCAGAAAACTGGCGAGCAGTGAGCGTCTCATCTCATTCTCCAACCTTGATTCGAATTTCTTTTTTCCCGACATGACCAGCAGAATCTGCGATGCGCACGATCAATCGGTGATTACCCCCGGGGATTTCCACCTTGTCGGCTTTGAGTCCATCCGCCGTCACCGTCGCGCCCTTGCGGATACGATCCGTCAAATCGATGCCCAGCATCCCGTAGCGAACATTTAGAGACTTTGGGTCAATCTGCAAACCAACGCGAGGGATAAAGCGCAACTCGACCGGAAACGGTGGACGCACCTCGTTCAATACTTGTGGCTGAACAACCTCGATTATCGGGGCATCTGGATTGGGCGTCGCCAAGGCTCGGGTCCGGGTCGCGCGGCTTTCCGGATTCTGTCTCAGGAACTCAGCCTCCTGCACCACCTCCTGAGCCGATATCAGCTCAAAGGCCTGAACCGGCGCAAGTGAAAGTATTGTCAACAGCGCACAGCCTGCCCGCTTCAATCCTTTCATCGAAGCAACTCCCTATGCAGCAAGCTTATTCGTCGCGCTCGTAAACCACGTCAGCACGGCGGTTTTCAGCCCATGACTCTTCATCATGACCCTTGAGCTTGGGCTTGGATTCACCCAACGACTTCACAACCACCTGCTTCTCCGGTGCACCGTAGCCGATGATGCTCTGCCTGACATTATCGGCACGTTTCAGGCCGAGGATATTGTTGTAGCCAGCAGGGCCGCGCTCGTCCGCATTGCCATCAATCCGCACTCGGGCTTTCGGGTTGCTCGCCAGGTAGCGTGCATGAGCTTTCAGGGCTGGATCAAAGTCAGCCTTGACTGTCGAACTGTTATAGTCAAAGTAGACACTGCGTTGAGTACGCAGACCAGCCTCATCCAGTTTCATCGGTGTCTCGCTGGCACCGGGGGCGGGGGCGGGGGCGGGTTGCACTACGGCAGGCCGCATATCTTGCTGCAACTCGGCAGGCACTGGCTGACCAAGCAGCCCGGGGTGAACCTTTAGCGCACCAGTTTGCGAAATATTCTTGTTGGCAGGACCGTCGTTAGTCGAGGCGCAGCCAGCGAGCAGGGCGGAAATCAGAACGGTAGCTGTAAGGGTGGCGCGCATCGTTGTCCAGGCTGCTAGGATAATTCCGAATGATAGCTTTTCGCTGCCCTCCCGAATAGGGCTGCCGATCAATACCTCATCCAGGCAAGGCAATATCGGAGGCACAGCGAAGCTAGCCAAGCATAAAACGGAGCAATTTATTGGCCTTCAGGAGCGTCAACCGCAACAAATGCGACACGCCTGGCTAGCATCTGCCAAGCTGCCTCTTGGCTAAAAATCGGAATGCATCAAATCACACGGTCCACAACAGCCGAAACTGAGTCGCCGTAGCAAGCCTTGTAGAACTAAAAGAGCCCGTCAAACAGC
>CAXYZX010000002.1:0-42703 GCA_964293845.1 uncultured Dechloromonas sp. | reverse complement strand
CGCCCCCGCTCTTCTATAGATACAAACTCAGTAATTGCCTTGACCTTCATACGCTTAGCCTTGGCGACTGAATTTGCCCTTATCACGCCGAGCTCCGTACGGCCGTGTATTTGGCGAGCTGCATTTTCGATATGTCGCGCAGCGGCGTCGGGCCAAAAACCGGCATCAGGTGGCCGAGCGCCTGGCGATACATTAATTTGCTGTTATGGGCGAGCTCTGTGAAGACCGGCAGCTCATAGTAGTCTAGCTCGGCAAACGCGGCGAACGTGTTGCCGCCGTGGGTCGTGTGCAACTCGATATAGCGCTCAGCTTCGCCGAGCGTCTTAAATGTCTTATCATAGTGCACACCTTTAACGCGGAACTGCGCTCTGTACGAGCCAGAGGACAATTTAGATGGCTTTGGCATATAACCCAACCCTTCAGATGGCCTAAAATACTACTCCCATATAAAGGTTAAGCAAAATTTTCTTTACAAATCAATGATATACTATTGTTCGCAGCAGTAGAATATTTCTAGGCCAATTTGGCTTCCTGTTTGATTCTTATTCTGTTTTACCGAATTTTCACCGGACTTTAATGGCTGCAGCTACCGAAACCACCGCAGGAATTGCACCCTCAGGTAACCCCCTGGAGCGTCTGCGTGATGCGTTCAACCGGCTCGGTAGCCAACAAAAAATCGGCTTCTCGGTAGCTCTTGCCGCTATCATCGCCGTTCTTGTCGGTACTGTTTTGTGGAGCCAACAGCCTGATTGGAAAGTGCTTTTTTCCAATCTCGGCGAGAAGGATGGCGGCACTATCGTCACCCTTCTCGAGCAGCAAAATATCCCCCATCGCATGTCTGACAACGGCTCCATCATGGTTCCCGGCACCCGGGTTCATGAAGTTCGCCTGAAACTTGCGTCCCAGGGCCTGCCGCGTGGTGGCATGGTAGGTTTCGAGTTGATGGAGAATCAGAAATTCGGCGTCAGCCAGTTTGCCGAGCAGGTCAATTACCAGCGAGGCCTCGAGGGTGAGTTGGCACGTACCATCATGTCGATAGGCGCCATCCAGTCAGCCCGCGTTCACCTCGCCATTCCAAAACCCTCGGTTTTCGTCCGTGACGAACAGAAACCAACCGCCTCTGTGCTGCTTAATCTGTATGGCGGACGCACTCTGGATTCTGGGCAGATATCCGGCATCACCCACCTGGTTTCCGCCAGCGTGCCACAATTACTCTCATCCAACGTGACCGTCATTGACCAGAGCGGCGCATTGCTTTCACAATTAAAAAGCAAGATGACTGATGCCGGCCTGGATCAGGCACAAATTAAATATGTGCGTGATCTGGAAGACTCTATTGGCAAGCGTATCGAAGAGATACTCAAACCCATGCTTGGCAACGAGAACTACAAAGTACAGGTCGCTGCCGATATCGATTTCTCACAAAGCGAGCAGACGGCGGAAACCTATAGACCCAATAACACGCCGGAGGCATCCGCAGTTCGTAGTTTGCAAAACAATGAAACCGCTTCAGTTAACCAGACAGCAGGTGGCGTTCCCGGTGCATTGACAAATCAGCCACCAGTGCCAGCCACGGCACCGTTAACGGTGCCGGCCACGGGAGCGGGAGCCCCAGCAAAACCCGGCAAGACTGGCGATACTCAAGGAAGGGTCGCGGCAGCGGGAATTGAGTCTACGCTCAGTCCTTTGGGTTCGCCGATCAGCACCACCAAGAACTCGACAACCAATTACGAAATTGACAAAACCATTCGCTATACGAAACAGGCAATGGGCAGTGTACGTAGGCTATCTGCTGCTGTTCTGGTCAATCATCGCAAGGAAGTGGACAAAACAGGCAAGCAGATTACCAAGGCTTTACCTGATGCCGAAATGAAGCAAATTAACGAATTGGTGCGTGAAGCAATGGGCTTCAACAAGGAGCGTGGCGACTCGCTCTCCGTAGCCAATTCACCATTTACCGTAAGCGAAAAGCTTGATGCCGGATTACCTGTCTGGAAAGATCCAGAAACCATTTCTTACGCCAAGGACATCTTCAAGTATCTACTAATCGCCGCCATTGTTGCCTTCCTCTACCTGAAGGTTATTCAGCCTTCGCTCAAAACAATGTTCCCGCCACACCCGGAACGAGGCGAGCCGGGTAGCGCCGAGGATGTAGCTGGTACGTTAGGTCACGTCAGAATCTCCAGCGAACCAGGCGAGGAAGGTGAAGATGTTGTTCGCATCAATCACTATGCGATCAAAGTACAGAAAGCACGCGATATAGCCCAGGCCGATTCGCAGGCGGTAGCCAATATCATCAAAGACTGGATAAATGCCAATGCCCCCTAGTCCAGACGACGGCTTGGAAAAAAGCGCCAATCTACTGATTGCCCTGGGTGAGGACCTTGCTGCGGAAGTGCTCAAGCACCTTGGCCCGCGCGAGGTGCAGAAAATTGGTCACACCATGGCCGGACTAAAGAGCGTGCCGCGCACAACAGTTGAAGCAGTACTCGACAGTTTCCTGAAAGATGCCGAAGAACACGCCGCAGTTCATGTAGATACGGACAGTTATGTTCGCTCGGTGCTGACCAAGGCACTTGGCGATGATAAGGCCTCCAATCTCATCTCACGTATTTTGCAAGGCGGAGAAACTTCAGGCATTGAGGGACTGAAGTGGATGGATGCACCAACAGTTGCTGATCTGATCAAGAATGAACATCCACAGATTATTGCCACCATTCTGGTTCACCTTGAGCACGATCACGCCAGCGAAATCCTCAATCACTTCACTGAACGCTTGCGCAATGACGTCGTCTTACGCATTGCCACACTAGAGGGCATACAGCCAGCTGCTTTGCGCGAGCTGAATGAAGCAATGCTGCGCATCCTATCCGGCTCGGCGAGCGTCAAACGCACGGCAATGGGCGGTGTGCGTACGGTGGCGGAAATCCTTAACTTCATTGGTACAGCGAATGAAACCTCGGTAGTCGATGCCATTCGTGAATACGATCCTGATCTGGCGCAAAAAATTCTCGATGAAATGTTTGTTTTCGAGAATCTCATGGATATTGACGACCGTTCCATCCAGCTCATATTGCGTGAAGTCCAGTCCGATTCGCTGATCTTGGCGCTCAAGGGAGCATCGCCTGACTTGCGCGAAAAAATATTCAAAAATATGTCGCAACGGGCAGCAGAAATGCTGCGTGAGGATCTAGAGTCAAAGGGACCTGTTCGACTCTCCGAAGTCGAAGCCGAGCAAAAGGAAATCCTCAAGGTCGTCCGCCGCTTGGCCGACGAAGGTCAGATCGTCCTCGGCGGTGCCGGCGGCGAGCAAATGCTTTAACCTTAAGCATGGCCGGCTTTATTCCAAAGGAAGATCTTGCCGCTTACCAACGTTGGCAGGCCAACTCATTTGATCGAAAAAGTTCGATCAAAAACATCGTAGAGCAGCCCAAATCAACTACGCCAGAAATAGGCGAAGGAGAGTTGGTGACGACATTAGGGCTGCCTACCGCTGAAGATATCGAGCAAATTAATGAGGCCGCACGTGACGAAGGCTATCAAGCTGGTTTTGAGGAGGGTTTGCAAGCCGCGAAATCAAGCCGAGCTACCGCGATTGCCGATGAAATGGATCGGCTTGCAGCACTTATTGGCAATCTCCAAGTATCACTAGCCCACATGGATCAGACTATCGCCGATCAGGTTCTGGATCTGGCGCTTGAAGTGGCCTCTCAGGTCATTCGCGGTTCAATATCCGTGAATAGCGAAAGCCTTATTCCGATTATTCGCGAAGCTATCGCAGCCCTGCCGCTGCATCATAGCCAAATCATGTTGCATCTCAATCCTGCTGATGCCGCAATGGTTCGCGAAGAGACTGGCGAGCAGTTGAAGCAAATCGGGGTGCAGATTATTGATGACACCTCAATGACACCAGGGGGTTGCTTGCTGAGGGCGGGCAACAGCGAGATAGATGCAATGCTTGAAACGCGCTGGAAGCGCGTACTTGAGGCTATAGGTACGGAACCCAGGGAATGGCTGAGCAATCCGTAATTGAACTACCCGACCATAGCGGCCGCTGGCAACGCTTTCTTGACGGTTGTCGCATGGCAGCCAGTTCAGCCCAGCCGCTGTGGCCAATCGGCCGGCTTACGCGAATCAATGGTTTGGTTATGGAAGCTTCCGGGCTCAAACTGCCACTCGGTAGTTCATGCCGCATTTTCCCGCAAAGTGGCGCCCCGGTAGAAGCAGAGGTCGTGGGGTTTGCTGGTGAGAAACTTTTTCTGATGCCATCCGACGACGTCTATGGCTTGGCGCCAGGTGCCAAAGTGGTGGCGTTTGAATCACCAAACGCCTCACCACGCGTTGACTTTCCGCTGCAGCACAAGCGTCGCGCCATTGATCGAGCCAAGCAAGCGCCTGTTGGATATGAGCTTTTGGGCCGCGTCCTTGACAGCTCTGGCCGCCCGCTTGATACCAAGGGGCCACTACAGGCAACACATTTCCGCCCACTGCAAAGCAGACCGATCAACCCGATGACCCGCGCATCTATCGAGCAACCACTGGATGTCGGGATTCGCGCAATCAATGCGCTTTTAACCGTCGGTCGTGGCCAACGCATGGGACTGTTTGCAGGCTCCGGCGTTGGTAAATCGGTCTTGCTCGGCATGATGGCGCGCTACACTGAAGCTGAAGTTATTGTTGTCGGCCTGATCGGAGAACGTGGTCGAGAGGTTAAAGAATTCATTGAACAAATTCTTGGTGAAGAAGGCATGCACCGGGCTGTCGTTGTCGCCGCACCTGCAGATACCGGCCCCTTGATGCGCCTGCAGGGCGCGGCCTACGCCACCAGCATCGCAGAATACTTCCGCGATCAAGGCAAGCACGTCTTGCTGATCATGGACTCATTGACCCGCTACGCCATGGCTCAACGTGAAATTGCCCTGGCCATCGGCGAGCCTCCAGCAACCCGTGGCTACCCCCCATCCGTCTTTGCCCGTTTACCACAACTGGTTGAAAGAGCAGGCAACGGCCCGGATGGCGGCGGATCAATCACCGCCTTCTACACCGTATTAGCCGAAGGTGATGATCAGCAAGATCCGATCGCCGATGCTGCGCGTGCCATTCTGGATGGGCACATCGTTTTATCAAGAACACTCGCCGACGCCGGGCACTATCCGGCTATCGATATCGAACAATCGATTAGCCGCGCTATGGTCAACCTCATAACCCCGGCACACCTCGATCAAATTCGCCGCTTCAAGGTACTTTTTGCTCGCTACCAGCGTTCACGGGATCTGATTTCAGTTGGCGCCTACGCACCCGGCTCCGACCCCGTACTTGATCAAGCAATCGCACTTTATCCACGCATGGAAGGCTTCCTGCAACAGCAATTGACTGAACAAGCTGATTTCACCAATAGCGTCGGCGCACTTACCAGCCTATTCTAGGTAAACCATGGCTCAACTTTTTTCTCTACAACCCCTGCTTGAACTGATGCAAACCCGTACCGACGAAGCTACTCGCCAATTGGGCAAGCTGATCGCCGCCGAACAAAATGCCAAGAGTCGCTTGCAGATGCTGGAGCAGTATCGGGAGGAATACGCCCAACGCTTACGTGAGGCCACAGCCCAAGGGATTACCCGTTCTGTTTTACATAACTATCAGGATTTTCTGGCACGAATTGACCAAGCAATCACCCAGCAAAGCACGGCGGTCAGTCAATCGGAGCAAAGCACCGCCCTAGGTCAGGATCACTGGAAAGAACAAAACAAGAAGCTAAAGGCCATTGACACGCTCTCGCTCCGCCACGATGCCCGCGAACGGCAACGCTACGGCAAGCTGGAACAAAAAATGCAAGACGAATTTTCTTCCCGAAAATACTCTACCGGGACACCAATAGAAGACGAATGAAGGACAGGCACGCCAATTGCTTACTTATTGGACAACTCAATGTCTCACTGGGAACCAATATGGGCATTACAGTCATTTCGTCACCTGCAACTGCAAATAAAACCTCCGTGGGGCTGACAGTCTCAGACAGCACAACGCCGCTTGCAGAAAATGGCATGGAGTTTGACTTTGCGGCCTTGTTAAGCAGCCAACTATCAGGCCAAGAACAGTTTTTGGCCAGAGCCAGCACCGCGACCGAAGATCAGCAGGGGTTGCGTGAACATTCCGCTCGCAATGATCAGGATAGCAATATCATCGCCGAGATGCTCTCCGCTCAGGAGAGTCAGCCTATCATTCCATATATTGCTCCCCTTGTGGAAAGGCGACAGCCAAACGAAATCGGCGGCAAGCTGAGGCTTGACTCGGATGCCAACCTTGATCTTCATAGTATTGCCAAAAACAGTCTCGGCGAGGCTGCTTTGCTTCATGATCTCCAAACAGCTCCAAAATCTGACACCAAGACCAGCCAGCTGATTACTCCTTCAAAGCTTGCCCTTGAATTAAATTCAAGCTCAAGCCATGGCGCCAAATCCAACGCGCAGCCTGCACTTTTCACAACAAGCACGCAGGGCAAAAGTGAGGCGGCAATTCTTGCCGGCGAGATAAATGCCGGTAAAGACATACCCTCCGGACTCGCGCCACTCATGGCCGGACAAAGCACTCAGCCCCCCTTAAACAAAATTGAAAACAACAACCAAATCATAAGCACACCAATACAGGACAAGCGTTGGGCACAAGACTTTGGTGACCGCATCACCTTCTTTGCAAAAGCTGACATACAGGTTGCCCAGATCAACATCACTCCGGCCCAACTGGGGCCGATTCAGATAACATTGAATCTAAATGGCGACCAAGCCAGCCTGGCGTTTGCCTCACCTCATGCTGAAGTCAGAAAAGCGATTGAGGACGCTATGCCCAACCTGCGCGAAATGCTCTCTACAGCCGGCATTAGCCTTGGACAGAGCAACGTCGGTGCACAATTGCCACAGCAACAACGAGACTCTAGTCCCCAGTTTGCCAACGGGAACCGCTCCGCTGGGGAAAACGCTATACTTCCGGCGGATAGCCGCTCTGGCGCTCCTTCCTCTGGATTACCAATCCACCGGGGAAGAGGCTTGGTGGATCTGTTTGCGTAACCGGGTTTTGTGATCAACTAGAGAGGGAAGACAATGGCCAAAGACGCCAAGCCAGCCGAAGAAGGGGTAGAAGCCCCCCCCAAAAAAAGCAAAAAACTGTTGATCATCATCCTTGCCGCTGTGCTCGTCGTAGTTTTGGCTGGCGGCGGTGCAGCTTTCTTCCTGCTTAAGAAGAGCGACCACGCTGAGGATGAAGAAACCGCCGAAGAAACTGCCAAACCTGCCAAGAAAAAAGACAAGAAAAAGGAAAAAGAGGCGCCGCCTATTTTTATCAACCTGGAGCCCTTTACAGTTAACCTTATCCCTGAAACTGGCGATCAGTATCTGCAAGTCGTGCTTGCACTGGAACTTGACGACCCTGCGGCCGAGGGCGACTTAAAAGTAAGAATGCCTAAAGTACGCAATAACATTACCTTGTTACTCTCCGGAAAAAAAGCATCCGAGCTACTGCCAAAAGAGGGCAAGGAGAAACTGGCCGAAAACCTGAAGGATGAGATAAACGCAGTCATCGACCCCCCAGCCAAAGGTAAAGCGGGCGAAGCACCACCGTCTACCGGCCCCGTTAAATCAGTTCTCTTCACCTCATTTATTATTCAGTAAGGCGCAATGGCAGGCGATTTTCTCTCCCAGGACGAGGTTGATGCCCTACTCAAAGGTGTCACCGGGGAGGCGGACGAACCCGAGGAAAGTGCAGGCGATAGCTCCAGCATACGTAGCTACAACCTCGGCACCCAGGAACGTATTGTTCGTGGTCGGATGCCAACACTGGAACTGGTCAACGAGCGTTTCGCCCGCTACCTGCGGATCGGCATGTTCAATTACATGCACCGTAACGCTGAGATCTCCGTGGGCCCGATTCGGGTACAAAAATACACCGAGTTCATTCGCAACCTGGTAGTTCCAACCAATCTGAATCTGGTTATCGCCAAACCCTTGCGGGGAACCGCACTGTTTGTTTTCGACCCCAATCTGGTTTTTCTGGTGGTCGATAACATGTTCGGTGGTGACGGCCGTTTCCATACCCGGGTCGAAGGGCGCGATTTCACTGCCACCGAGCAACGTATTATTCAGGGACTGCTCAATGTGGTTTTTACCGAATACAGTAAGTCATGGAAACCGGTACATGACATTACCTTCGAGTACATTCGATCGGAGATGAATTCGCAGTTTGCCAACATTGCGACCCCATCTGAAATCGTTGTTTCAACAACTTTCACTTTGGAGTTTGGTGGCGCAACGGCAGATATGCACATTTGTTTCCCCTATTCGATGCTGGAACCGATTCGTGATCTGCTTTACAGCACGATGCAAAGCGACCAGTTGTCGACTGACAAACGCTGGATTGGCACCTTACGCAAGCAACTGCAAAGTGCAGAGGTTGAAATCGTTGCCCAACTGGGATCAGGAAAAATCTCGCTACGCGAGATCCTGAAATTGAAAGCGGGTGACGTAATCCCACTCAATATTCCGTCAAAAATCGAAGTACAGGTAGATCATGTGCCACTAATGGAATGTACCTATGGCCAACAAAATGGCCAATACGCACTAAAAGTCGAGCGATTCATAGCTGCATCGCCTGAAATACCGGCCGGAGAGCCGTTGATTGGAGCAAAAAATGGCTGACGATTTCGAAAACACAGAAAACACCACGATTGAAGACGACGGCCAGATCAGCGAGGACGATTGGGCTGCTGCAATGTCCGAACAGGCTGTTTCTGAATCGGTCGGCATGGCATCGACTGCCCAACCGGCTGACATCTTTCCTACATTTGGAGGCGCTGGTGCCGCCGGCGGAATGATGGGCGAACTCGACATGATTCTGGACATTCCCGTTCAGATTACAGTTGAGCTAGGTCGCACCAAGATCACCATCAAGAACCTCTTGCAACTCGCCCACGGCTCGGTCGTCGAACTGGAGGCGATGGCCGGGGAACCTATGGATGTCCTGGTCAATGGCACCTTGATTGCCCAAGGCGAGGTCGTTGTCGTCAATGATAAATTCGGTATACGATTAACCGACATCATTACCCCGTCAGAACGCATGCGCAAAATCAACCGCTAAGGGGTTTGCCTAAAAAATTCGCTGTTTTGGGTGGTTGACCGCAACAGCCTCATATTGCTATTTGGGTTTAAGATAGCGACCTGAAAATATCAATTGAGGTTGTTTTCGCCTTGTTACGCTTTGCCTTCCTGTTTTTTATGCCCTTTCAAGCACTTGCCTCGGAAACTCAGGCACCGGGTGTTTCTTCAGGGAGCTATCTGCAGGCGACGTTAGCCCTCGCCTTGATTATTGCGGTTTTGCTTGGCACCGCTTGGCTGGCTCGCAAGGTTTCCGGCGGCAAAGTGTTCGGCCAAGGCGGCATGAAAGTCATTGGTGGGGTCGCACTTGGCCCCCGAGAACGCTTGGTTCTGGTTGAAGTCGGCGACACCTGGCTGGTTATCGGACTGGTTCCAGGACAAATCCGGACATTGCACCAACTTCCCAAAGGCAGTGACTGCGACATTACCGGCACCGCAACAGGTGACTCGGATGCCCCGTTCAAACAATGGCTTAAATCGATTTCCGAGCGCAATCGTAATGCTTAGGCGCCTGCTGCTCTGCGCCTCACTGCTATTTCCATTTGGCCTTGCATTTGCTCAAGCCAACGGCGGACTACCTGCATTCAACAGCTCGCCAAGCGCTGGTGGCGGCACCACCTACAGTCTGTCTATCCAGACGCTGCTACTGCTGACAGCGCTGACCTTCATCCCAGCCGCCGTGCTGATGATGACCAGCTTCACGCGCATCATCATTGTTCTTTCGCTTTTGCGTCACGCCATGGGTACCCAGACATCCCCACCCAATCAGGTTCTGGTCGGGCTGGCCCTGTTTCTGACTTTTTTCATCATGGCCCCAACCCTGGACAAGGTCTATAGCGAAGCCTATCTCCCCTTATCGGAAAGCAAGATCAATATCATGCAAGCCGGTGAGCGTGCCGCAGGTCCTATGCGAACGTTCATGCTTAAACAAACTCGCGAAGCAGATATTGCCATGTTTGCCAATGTGGCAAAAATCGACAAAATTGAAAAACCGGAAGACACGCCGTTACGCATACTTGTCCCGGCTTTCGTCATTAGCGAATTAAAAACTGCCTTCCAGATAGGTTTTATCCTATTTATCCCCTTCCTTATTATTGACATGGTGGTCGCCAGCCTGCTGATGTCCATGGGCATGATGATGATGTCACCCGTCATGGTCGCGCTCCCCTTCAAGTTGATGCTTTTTGTCTTGGTGGATGGCTGGCACTTGGTGATCGGCTCGCTGGTACAGAGTTTTAGCCCATGACCCCAGGGGTAGTCATGGAAATTGGCCGACAAGCCATTGAGGTCACGCTGATTCTGGCTGCCCCCATGTTGCTCACTGCACTGATCGTCGGCCTGATTGTCAGTATTTTTCAGGCTGCCACCCAGATCAATGAGGCGACGCTACAATTCGTCCCCAAATTGGTTGCAATGTTTATCGTCTTGATCTTGTTTGGCCCCTGGATGCTGCAATACATAATGGATTATATCCAGCGCCTGTTTGGCAGCATTCCTCAACTCATCGGCTGACATGTTCAGCATTACGACCGCGCAAATAGATACTTGGATCGTTGCGTTTTCATACCCCTTAGTACGCATCCTTGCATTCATTGCCGCCGCCCCACTCTGGAGTACAGCAGGCATTCCACGGCGCACGCGGCTCATTCTGGGTATTGCCATCACGATTGCTTTGGCTCCCGCACTACCGGCGATGCCCGCTGTTGCTCCAGCTTCACTTTCAGGCCTCTGGATTCTGCTTCAACAGATGCTGATCGGTATCGGGATGGGGTTCGCCGCACGCATAGTATTTTCTGCAGTAGACTTGGCCGGCGAGTTTATTGGCTTGCAGATGGGCCTCGGATTCGCCACCGCCTACGACCCGCTCAACTCATCACAAACCCCTGTAATTTCTGAATTTATCAGCCTGATTGGGTTACTGCTCTTTCTCTCGCTGAACGGCCATCTGATCTATATCGTCACGCTGGCTCAAAGTTTCTATGCCATTCCCGTTGGACCCAACCCGTTAGGTGCAGGTAGTTGGCTCAATCTGGTTGAACTAGGCAGCAAAATTTTTTCTGCTGGCCTCTTGCTTGCCCTGCCAGTCGTGATTGCCTTGATGATTACCAATATTGGCTTGGCCGTACTGACCCGAGCGGCGCCTCAACTAAATATTTTTGCACTAGGTTTTCCGTTGACCCTGATAGGCGGCTTTTTTGCTCTTGCCATCAGCATGAATTACCTGGCAACGCCCCTGCAAGGGCTTTACGAATTCGCTCTCAGCGCGATGCTGGGTTTTGTAGTGATGCCGACTCAATAACGATCATTCATCCTGAACGAATCCGCCTGTGTCCGTTGCACCAGTTTAATCGTTCCCTCTGCCATTCGGCGGGCACCTATGGTTTGCGAGTCTATCCCTTCGGTGTATTCAAGAATCTGGTAATTCGCAAAACCTTGTTCGTACTGCAATTGGCTTGCCCGACGCTTGAAAATCTGGATTGACTCCCCTGCCCCACCTGTTTGATAGCGCTTCATTTTCAAAGAAAAACGATATGTATCTTCGTTGAGCTTTGACTCCTCAATCTCCCAGTTGGGCGCCAGAGGGTCATAGACAAGATAAATCGCCCCGATCACCAGCAAGGCGGTTGCAACGGATGAAAGCTTTATCGATGTTCCTGCAGTTAGCTGAATAACCTTGTCTGGTATAAGCGGCGACGCAGTTTTGGTGGCAGAACTACAACCAGCCAAAGCAATGCTACTTGCGATCAATAGAGCAACAATTCTCATAAGATATTAAACAGACTTAGTTGGCTAATCTGGCGGAAGGTCAGTTGCGCAGCTTCCAACTGCACCTTGTAGTTTGAAAACCTGGAAACTGCCTCTGTGTAATCCAGGTCCTGTAGCTCAGACAGCCTGGAGTCATAAAGGAACCCGACATCTTCACCTGCAGCGGTTAGTCCGTCCAACGAATTCTGACGTGCTCCAACCGAAGCACGCACGGTCGAGATATGGGTCACTGCTGAACTTACATCCGCCATGGCCTGCGTTTGAACGGCTGATGAATAAGTCAGCGACCCATCCATGTTGTTGATTAGATTCTGTAAATTATCAAACAAACTTCTGCCTGTCACATTGCCAGAAGCGTCCTTAACCTGCATGAAAACATCAAGTCCGTTCTCACTGATCGCCATATCCTTGGAGGATGTCACTGATAGTGTCGGCTTACCTGCATCTCCACTGTAAGTAACGAAGGTATTCCCCAGGCTATAGATTGGTGGAGGTGTAGTCTGTGTAATTTGGGTGAAAGGCTTGGTGCTCGATTTATAGCCTGCGAAGATATATTGCCCGGTACCATCCTGGGTATTGGCAAGCCCTAGAAGATTTGACTGAATACCCTTCAATTCGGCTGCAATCATCCCTCGTTGCGCCGAGCTGAGGCTTGGACTATCCCCTTGCTTCGCCAACTCGGTGATCCTTAGCAAGGCATCACTAACACTACCCAGTGTCGACTCCAGATAGGTCAACTGTGACTGCGCATTCGCCTGATTGTCCAGAAACTGCTTATTCACCCCTTTCGACTGACCAACCTCCAGCGCCTCCGATGCCGCGATGGGGTCATCTTCCGGCGAGAGAATTTTTCGTCCAGTCGATAACTGGTTCTGAACCTTGTACAAATCGTACTGGCGGTTTTGCATACCAGTCGTACCCGTGTTGAAAATCATTGATGTACTAACGCGCATGATTCAGACTCCTCTTTAGCCTATCGACAAAATTGTGTCGAAAAGCTTGCTGCCAATTTCGAGAATTTTGGACGATGCCTGATAAGCTTGTTGGAAACGCAGCATATTTGCCGCTTCTTCATCAAGGTTGACACCAGAAAGAGAATCCCGCCTCTCCTCGGCTTGATTGAGCACAGCACCTTGTGCATCAAGCTTGACTTTGGCCTCACGAGTACGAATACCATTATCAGCGACCAAACGGGCATAAGAAGACTGGAAAGTTGCTGCCCCACCCGCTACCGTGTTCTGTGTTTGCAACTTGGCGAACAACACGGCATTTCGACCATCCTGCACCCCACTCGTATTGCGTTGCAGGGAAAACGTATCGCCTGCTGCAGGCGTCCCTGCAATATCAAAAGACAAGCCAGAGAAAGAAATTTTCGAAAGCGTCGCCGCCCCATTGATCACAGGAACATTACCAGGACCTGAAGTGGTCGTTCCATTGGAATAAACCGCTGTCCACGCTCCCGGCGCACCACTCAGCGTCCCTCCAGCTAGTGCAGTCAAAGTGACAGGTAATCCTGCAACGCTGTAACCAACGCCAACGATACCTTGGGAAACGGTCATTGATCCCGTATTGGTCAATGACTGTGTTGCCCTAGCCGGTGCTCCTGCCGCTATCAAGCGTGGGTCCGAGGCAATTCGGCTATCAATCTCGATGTTTCTGCCCGCCTCGTCGACAGGCTTGAGAACAAACTTGTCACCACTGGCTCCGACTACCGCAATATTCAAATCAACGCCATCAAATGAAACAACACCTGCTCCGGTGCCGGAAGCCACCGTCTGATTATCATTCAAGCGGGTAACCGTGTATGCCCCAGCAGCCCCAAACTGAACCTGATAATTACTCGTCGTTAGATTTGTGTAGAAATTACCGTTGAAGCTCGGCGCAGTGGGTGCGGTGGGTGCAGTAAAGGTGGCGGTCAGGTTTCCAATTGGTAGGGCCGTACTGTTACTCGAGTTTGGGATTACTTTCGGATTGGGAACTGTAAAAAAATCACCGACAAAACCCACATCAGCCGAAATTTTCCCGAGGAGATCTTGCCCCAAGGCATGCTGTGCATTGAACGTAAGCGCCAAAGAAGCAGCATCACGTCCGAGTTCGCTCGTCACCACATCAAGTGAATCATTTCTAAAGTCAATCAGCCCACCCAACTCACCTCCATTGACGAGCGACTCAGGTAACTCTTGGATACCGCCTGCCGTCTTGAGACCAACCACAATTCTTGATGGATCTGCCCTGGAGGCAGTCGCTGCCATCTCCATCACTTGTGTGCCTACGACAAGTTGCTGCCCACTACCGATAAATACGTTGGTGCTCCCATCTGAGTTGGTTGTAGTCGTCACCTTCACCAATTTATTCAACTCGGACAACAAATGATCGCGCTGATCCATCAGATCATTTGCTGGCTGACCGTAACCAGACTCAGAAATAACAATGCGCTGATTGACGTCGGCGATCTGAGCGGCAAACGTATTTATTTCAGCAACTGCATTCGTAATGCGGCCGTTAACCTGTTCGGCCAATTCCTGCACTCGCAGATCAAGATTGTGAAAACGCGTCGCCAGCGTTTGCGCTGAAGAAATCATGGATTGGCGCGCCGGCAGCGAGGATGGGTTTGATGCCACCTGCTGAACCCCAGCAAAAAAATCCTGCAATGCAGGGGAAAGGCCTGCATTAGGATCAGCCAGCATGCTATCTATCTGCTTGATCTGATTGTAATAGGTATCGAGTTCGCTGACCTGTGTCTGGGCAGAGCTTACTTGACTGCTAAGGAAACGATCGTACATGCGCTCAACAGTCTGGACATGCACCCCCTGTCCCAGCGCACCGGCCCCGGTATTTACCGCAACATTGCTAGCTTGCACTGCACGTTGCCGCGTGTAGCCTGGCGTATTGGCATTGACGACGTTATGTTCAGTCACCAACAAATTTAATTGGGCGGCCCCGAGACCGCTAACGCCAATACTAAAAAGTCCTGTACTCATCATTCACCTCTAAGAGGTTTACGGCCAATCTGCCGAAAAGTTTAGGCGGTGATTATCCGATCAGCGCCTGCCGCAGGGTTGGGCCATTGATGATGCGTGAGAGCTTGTCTGCATACATCGGATCTGTGGCATAACCCGCCTGTTGCAAACGTCTCGCAAACTCCGTGCCATCCTGAGAACCAATCACCCCGCTATAGCGTGAGTTATTGCGCAAAAGATTGGCATAGTCCTGGAAAGCCTCAGCATAAGAAGCATAGGCTCGGAAGCGTTCGACCACCTGTTGCGGCTGGCCATCAACGTATTCAGTAGTCGTTGCATCGACCGTAGCACCGCTCCAATTTTTACCTGCCTTGATACCAAACAAGTTAAAACTGGAGGTGCCATCAGCCTTGCGAATTTCACTACGCCCCCAGCCACTCTCCAAGGCAGAATGCCCGACTAAAAACTGCGGCGGTATTCCAGTCGACCGCGACGCCTCAACCGCATGCGGCCAGACACGAGTGACAAACTCCTGCGACGTAGGCGCGCTATTCTCGGCATTGTTATTCCTGAGCATCACAGCCGATGGTGCCGCATAAGATGCTGAGGTCGGCAAATTGCCCAATACGGGTCGGTGTTGCAAGTGTCGCCCATCGGAGGCCGCAAGCGGCAAGCTGTTGCCGGCAGCGTTTGCCGGTGCCAACAAAGCAGCCTGACCTTCCGGTGTCCCGATATGGCGCCCAAGCTGCTGCTCAATCAGTTTTGCAAACCCGACACCATTGCCCGCACTGGACATATTCTGCGCCATCTGCTGATCAAGCAAGCCCGTATAAAAGCGTGATTGATCGCTATTGAGCAAACCATCCTGAGGTGTCGCATCACGCATGCTCTTCAGGACCATTTGCAGAAAAAGTGTCTCAAACTGCTGTGCCGCAGCTTTCAAGCCTTCTTTAGGGTCTTTCTGGAACTGCGTACGTAAATCGTTAGCAGACTGCACATCGAAAGCAGCCCGATTCGGGACGTTTTGTATTTTGATTGACATCGTCGGCTATTAAATGACTTCAAGGTCGGCGCGCAGAGCGCCAGCCGCCTTCATTGCCTGAAGTATGGCGAGCAGATCCAGCGGATTTGCCCCAAGAGCATTCAACGCTTTGACCACATCTGCCAGATTTGCCCCCGACTTGACGTTCATCAGACTGCCATTAGCCTGACTCACTTGTATGTCAGCCCCTTGGCCAAGCAATGGCTGAGCCCCATCAACCGTCACCGAGAGGCTACCGTGAGCCACGGCACACGACTGAAGTGTTACCTTTTGAGTCATGACCACCGAACCGGTTCGCGGATTGATGATCACCCGAGCTAAGCCGATAGACGGGCTAACGTCCAGATTATCGATGCGCCCCAGGAAAGATATCCGCGCATCTGTATCCTCAGGCGCACGAACCGCAATACGCCTGCCGTCGACAGCCTGTGCCGTGCCCGCGCCCATACTTTTGTTGATTGCATCAACAATAACCTGAGCGGTTCCGAAATCCGTTTTTTCCAGCTCATAATAGATGAAGCCGCCCTGCCCCACTGACGTTGGCACGCTACGCTCGACCGTCGCACCTCCAGGAATTCGGCCCGCTGAAAGGTGGTTGACCGTAACCTTTGACGCACCTGATGATGCACCAATGCCACCAACCAAGACATTACCCTGGGCGATAGCATAGATTTGACCATCAGCCCCTTTCAACTGAGTCATCAGCAACGTGCCACCACGAATACTTTTGGCATTACCAACTGATGAAACGGTTACATCGATCTGCTGCCCAGGCTTGGCAAAAGCTGGCAGCGTCGCAGTAATCACCACCCCAGCCACATTTTTAAGCTGCAACTTGGTCGCCTGCTCCGAGGTTAGATTGACGCCCATTTGGGAGAACATGTTGCCAAGGGCCTGTGTGGTAAACGGGGTTTGCGTGGTCTGGTCACCCGTATTATCGAGGCCACCAACAATGCCATAGCCAATCAATTGGTTATTACGTACCCCTTGAATCGAGGCAAGGTCCTTGATTCGTTCGGCGAACACTGGCTGCCCGCAGAGCGGCAAGATGCAAGCGGCTACTATTGCCGCCTGCCGGAACCATTTGCCACCTGTTGTTCTCATGCACTATCTCCGCAACGAAAATCCCTAGAATGGCAATACATTAAGGAAGAATCGTGCCATCCAGCCCATGATCATGCCTTCATTGATTTGTCCTGCTGACTTGTACTCAATTCGAGCATCGGCCACCTTGGATGAATCGATGGTGTTGGAGAAATCCACAAAGCTCGGATTCACTACGCCGGAAAGTCTGACAAATTCCTGCTCTTCGCCAATAGCCAGTTGCTTCTCACCTGACACCAATAGGTTGCCGTTAGGCATCACATCAATAACAGTGACAGTAATGCTGCCTGTAAAGGCATTGTTATTCGCGGCTTCACCCTTGCCACTAAAAGCCGTAGAGCTTGTCGCTCCCAGATTGAGACCGAGCAGACTCTTCCCCGGCAATCCATTTAATGCAGTAACACCCGCTTTCTGTGCATTGGATTTATCCAAGTTGCTAGCGTTCTTCGCAGAAGCTGTCGTACTTTCAGTGATTTTTATCGTAATCGTGTCGCCAACAAAGCGAGCGCGTCTGTCCTCAAACAGCGGCTTGCTATAACCGGACTGAAAAATCGCTCCATTTCCCCCGGCCGTCTCAAAGCGCGGAGATGGCCGAGCAGTCATTGGTTGATGGGTATTGGTGGGCGGCACCGTGGCACAGCCTGCACTCAAGACCAAAAAAAACACAACGAGAGACCTCATCATCTCACCTCACAATTGCGTCAGGCGACCCAACATCGCATCCGAAGTGGATACCACCTTGGAATTGAGTTCGTACGCACGCTGCGTTTGGATCATGGTGACAAGCTCCTCTGCCACATTAACGTTGGAGGTCTCGACATAACCCTGGTTAACTGTTCCGACACCATTGCTGCCGGGCGCATTTGGGGTTGGCGTACCGCTTGATGCCGTCTCCAGATAGAGGTTTTGCCCAGTGCTCTGCAAACCTGACGGATTGATGAAGTTGGCTAGCTGGATAGAGCCAATTTGCGTCGAAGCAGCCGTGCCCGCCTGCGTGACCGTGACCACACCATCGGTTCCAACGGAAACCGTTAGTGCAGTTGCTGGAATGGTTATCGCTGGCTGAAGGGGATAGCCGTCAGTCGTGACGATCTGGCCCTGATTATCTTTCTGAAATGAACCGTCGCGAGTGTAGGCCGTCGTGCCATCAGGTAGCAAAATCTGGAAAAACCCCTCACCCTGAATCGCGATATCCAAAGAACCATCTGTTTTCTGGAGATTGCCTTGAGTAAAAATACGCGCTGTCGATGCAGTTCGAGCACCAGTACCAAGTTGTAGCCCCGTCGGGATCTGTGTTTGCTGCGATGACTGAGCGCCAGGTTGACGCAGGGTCTGGTAAAGCAAATCTTCAAAAACTGCTCTACCTCGCTTGAATCCATTAGTACTGACATTGGCCAAATTATTGGCAATTACATCGAGCTGGGTCTGCTGAGCATCCAGGCCGGTACGAGCAATCCATAGGGAACGGATCATGATTTAAGTCCTATCAGGCATTCATCGACATCATTTGGTCAGCACGCTGTGCATTTGCGTCTGCGGTTTGCAGCATTTTCATTTGCATTTCAAACTGGCGTGAGAGGCTGATCAGGTTAACCATGGCGTCTGTCACATTCACGTTACTGCCTTCCAGAGTGCCTGACGACACTCTGACTCTCTCATCGGCAGGAGCTGGCTGACCATTACGCAAACGGAAAAGCCCATCGGAGCCACGCACCAGATCAGCCTCCGGTGGATTAACCAACTTGAGTCGGCCAATTGCGCTGGCATTGTTTCGTGCCCCAAAGGTCGACACCACCGAAACGGTGCCATCCGGGGCAATTTCGATTGTATTGTCGGGAGGGATGTTCAATGGACCTCCATCACCCAGTACGGAGTATCCACTCTTGGTTTGCAGCAAGCCGGTCACATCAACATCAAGACTACCCGCCCGACTATAGGCCTCTGTCCCATCAGGCAACTGCACGGCAAGCCAGCCTCGCCCCTGAACTGCCACATCCAGATTTCGCCCGGTAAACATCAGGGGGCCTTCGTCAAAAACATCGGCAACCGACGCGTCGACCACGAAAGCCCGGGTCGGCATCCCCTCGCCCTGCACAGGAACCGCACGAAAGCGATGCTCCTGCGCCTTGAAACCTATCGTACTGGCATTGGCCAGATTGTTCGCAGTGCCGGCCTGTTGCATGAAAACATGCTTGGCGCCAGTCATCGCGGTGTAGATCAGCCTATCCATGTCAGAGACTCAAGAATTCAATTAGCGCAGGTTAACCAAGGTCTGTAATACTTGATCCTGAGTCTTGATCGACTGCGCATTAGCTTGGTAATTGCGCTGCTGTGTAATCAGATTCACCAGTTCAGCCGTCAGATCAACATTTGACTCTTCAACAGTTGAAGATGACAAAACCCCCAGGCTTGCTGTATTTGGAGCCCCCACCAACGCAGGACCAGACACCGAGGTTTCCGTCCACTGATTGTTGCCCAGTGATTGCAAGCCGTTTGGATTGGTGAAATTAGCCATCACAATCTGGCCTTGGGCAAAGGTTTGACCATTACTGTACCTGCCCTGAATGATCCCATCCTTCCCTACCGACAAGCCGACCAGATTCCCTGCAGCATATCCATCTTGCTCAAGGCGGTTGGTGCCGAACGGACTACCGAATTGTGTTGTCCCCGTAAAATTGACATCAAAAGCCATTGGTGAATTTGCATTTGAGGGAAGACTCAAGGCGCTATTAACCGATGCAAGATTGATCGAAAGAGAGATTGGTCCTGATGTCAGCTTGCCTTGAGTATCAAACGTCACGTTAGTGGCTTGAGGCGTGACATAAGCATCGCTCGTTCCGTCAACATTAAAACGGGCTTGCCACTGGCCAGGAGTCGCTGTCTTGACGAAATACATGGTCAGTGCATGAGAATTACCAAGACTGTCATAGACCGACAAAGCTGTTGAGTAGTTGTAACTCTGGGGGTCCGGTGTATATAAAGGTCCGGTCGCTGCAACCCATGGCGAAACCACTGGCACCGTCGCCCTTGAGTCTAATTGCAAGTTTGCTTTAACGCCGGTAAAGCCGACTGAAGTACTGGTACCCGTCTCGATCGGTGGCAGATTTGCCGCCGATATTTGAATTGGTGCCGGTGTAGAAGGAACAACGATCCCGGATTGCGCCGCATAACCGGTCAATTTCAGTGCTTGATCATTGATGATATAGCCGTTCTTATCAAGACTGAACTGACCATTTCTTGTATAAGTGGCAGCACCATTGTTATCCATCTTGAAAAAGCCGGCACCATTTATCGAAATATCCAGTGGGTTACTGGTCGAAGTAATATTGCCTTGAGTAAATTGCTGCTGAATCGCTGCAACGTTACCTCCAATACCAACCTGACTCGCACCGGCACCGGCAAGCGATGATGCATAAACATCACCAAAATGCGTGACTGATGACTTGTAGCCCACCGTACTAGCGTTTGCAATATTATTACTGGTCGCATCGAGCGCCTTCGATGCCATATTCAGACCGCTGAGACCTTGTTGGAATGCCATTTTCTAACCTCGCTTAGAGAATTTGTTGCACATCCTTGAAAGCCACGTCGCCTAAAGCGCCAAGATCAAGGAGGAAGCCTGACTTGCTTCTTATAACAGCAGAAACTGTGCCAACCTGCAGTGCAGACGATGGAATTTTTTGCCCACTCATACTGGCGTCTACCGCGAAGGTATAGTTACCATCACTCAACGTCACCCCAGAAGCATCCTTACCGTCCCAGCCGAAGTAGAGGTTGCCTGCATCGCGCGAACCCAATTCCTCAATGCTGACAATTTTGCCGCTGCTATCTTTAATACTCACCGTCACCTTATCTGCGGCAGCCTCAAGTAAAGCCCCACCGACAGCCTGACCGTTTGTCAGCGGCAATTTATTGCCGGCAATCATCACATTCTTGCCGATCATGCCGGCGGATTGAATCGCTTGAGTTTCGTTATAGCCATCCAGCAATTGAGCCATCGTGGCGTTGAGTTTTTCGATACCACTGACAGTATTCAACTGCGCCAGTTGTGTCGTGACCGCTGCGTTATCCATCGGATTGAGCGGATCCTGATTCTTGATCTGCGTCATCAACAGCATCAGAAACTTGTTTTCCTGATCCTCGGTCGTACTGGTCGCTTTCTTTGTGCTGCCACTACCATTGATCGCAGCGAAAGTATCTGCAGCCGATGTAGAGCTAGTGTTATTTACGCTGGCCATCATTCTCTCCAATCACTAACGATTTAACCCTGACCGATCTGCAAAGTGCGCAGCATCATTGTCTTGGCGGTATTCATTACCTCTACGTTCGTCTGATACGAGCGTGAGGCAGAAATCATGTTGGTCATTTCCTCGACCACATTCACATTCGGGAAGGCGACATACCCCTTTTCATCCGCAGCAGGATTCTTTGGGTCATAGACCATGCGTGGTGGCGCAGCATCGGCGACCACCTGAGTCACGCGAACCCCTTTGGAGAGTTCGCCGGCACCGCCCATAGGTGTTGCCTCAAAGACCACATGCTTGGCCTTGTATGGCTGACCATCCGAGGAAACGATACTGTCCGCATTCGCCAGATTGGAAGCCACTGCATTTAGTCGCATAGCCTGCGCCGTCATGGCGCTGGATGAGACCTGGAAAACATTAAACAAGCTCATTCAGTCTCTCCTAGCTCTGCGTGCTGCTCATTGCACTACGCAGCCCTTGAAATTTATTGGTTATCAATTGAGTAAGTATTTGATATTGAAGAGCGTTATCAGTAATCTGCGAGCGTTCGATATCCATATCTACCGTATTGCCATCAACTGCAGACTGCGTCTCTGTCCGATACTGCAAGGCAGCCGGCCCACTTATGCCATTTCCACGCATGTGCCCACCCGAAGTAAGAGCCATACCTACCCCGCCAACACTCGAACGCCCCTGAATTGCATTCTGCATGGCCGCTCCGAATTCAAAATCACGCGCCTTGTATCCGGGCGTATCGGCATTGGCTATATTGGACGCCAGCACTTGATGGCGTTGCGTGCGCAAATCCAGCGCCTTACTGAATACAGAAAAATGTTGCGCGATATCCATCACGACGATCTCCGAAACCTGATTGCATGAATCAAAGCATGGTCCATGCCAATTTTGTTTTATTTTTCCCACAGGCAATTTATCGTGCAGAATGTCGCCATGCTCTTACGCTTCATTTTCCTTGCCTTTTTAAGCCTCGACGGCAGTTTTGCATTTGCGGCTGACACACAGATCATTCTCGACACGGCGCAGCAGCACCTTCGTCTGCAAACCCATGGCCAGAGTGGCTCAATCACAATTACCATGGGCAAATTCGACGGCTCCCGCCTGCCGCCATGTAGTGCTCACGAAGCCTTCACCCCCCAGGGAAGCCGGCTGATAGGCAAAACCAATGTCGGCGTGCGCTGCCTGACACCAAACGCATGGACCGTTCTTGTACCGGCGCAAATTGCCGTTACCGGCACCTATGTAACAACTACTCGGCCGCTCATTGCCGGTCAGGCGATTCAGGCTGGAGATCTGTCAAGCATTACGGGTGACGTCTCAAACTTGCCGACTGGCGCGATCAATGACCCTGCCGCCGCTATCGGAAAGACCTTGCGTAACTCACTTGGCGCCGGACAAGTGATTCGTGCAGATCAGTTGCTGGCCCCATTGATAATTCGACAAGGTCAAACGGTGCGACTTATTTCCTCGGGGGTCGGTTTTTCTGTCAGTGCGGAAGGGAAAGCCATAAACAATGCTGCCATTGGCCAGTTGGTTCAGGTTCGGATGGAGTCTGGACAAACGGTCAGCGGGACCGCACGGGCAGACGGCAGCGTAGAAATTTCATTTTGAATTAAAGTTCTGCTTTATATTGACGTTATGTTCTTTGAGTTCTAAAGCATTGAGAGATCCATCATGAAGATCGAAAGCAAATATTCACAAAATACAGCGCCAGTCGCCAACCGTCCGCCACAAACTCGTCTGAATGCTGGCGCCTCGGCCAGTGCTGAGGCAGTGAGCCTAAGCACGCTTGCCGGCACCCTTCAGAGTAGCGAAAAGCCCCCAGTAAACTCGGCTCGCATTCAAGAAATCAAGGATGCCATTTCCCAAGGGCGCTTCAAGATAAACCCTGAGGCGATAGCCAGTGGCCTGATCGAGTCAGCACGCGACCTCGTCAATAGCCAGCGCAAGGCCTGATGACACCGTTAGCAGGTGTACTGGCTCGGGAAATCGACTTGGTTTCCAGTTTTATTTCGCTCCTCAAAAAGGAGCAGGAAACCCTTAAATCCGGGCAACCGGACGACCTAGTCAAGATCAATACAGAAAAAGTCAAACTAGTCGAACAACTCAACCAATTGGGCACAGAACGCGCTCTGTCGAGTAGCGGACTAGAGTCTGCCGTAGACCAAACATCGATAGCACTCTGGCTTGCCCAACACCCTCAGGAAAAGCAATCAGCAGCCTTGTGGAATGAGTTAATCCAGTTTGCTCGCGAGGCCAAGGAATTGCATAATCTGAATGGCCAGTTGGTCGCCATGTATTTACGGCAAGCTAACGATGCACTTGCCATCTTGGCGCAGCGCCAGCAGGAAAACACCTTATACGGCAGTAATGGCCAATCATCTCTGCTAACGGGCAGCAGGATCGTCGACTCAGCCTAAGCCTAAGCTAGCGTGCGGAGTTTGATGACTCGCCAGGTTTGAGCTCAGTCGGCTCTTCAGGCCGATTGGAATCAATCAAAATACTGACTCGGCGATTACGCGCCCGACCTTCGATGCTGGTATTCGTTTCAAGCGGTCTTGTTTCCCCGTAACCAATTGCGGTCAATCGCTCAGCTCCAACCCCGGCGTCATTGAACAACCGCAGAACAGTAGTTGCACGCATCGCTGACAGTTCCCAGTTGGACGGAAACTGAGGTGTGGCAATCGGCACGTTGTCAGTGTGCCCTTCGATTGTTATCGGAAAATCAGTATCCGCCAGAACCTGAGCAATCGCTCCCATTGCGCTGCTTGAAGCCGGTTGTAATTTGGCCTGCCCAGCGGGGAAGAGGATGCTGTCGTTAATTTCTATAGTGACGCCACGGCTAGTCTCCAGCAACCTGACCTTGCCTTGGGCAACCAGCGGTTGCAATGCCTCCATGATGTTGTTAGCCACGCTTTTCATCTGCTGGCGCTTTTCGTTCTTCTTTTCTTCTGTTTTTTTCTGATCCGCCACTGCCTTATCAGCCTTCATGATCGGCCGGGCGGCTACTGGCGGCGCCCCCTGAATGACTGCCATAGGCTGCCCGCCAGGCTGCCCTGTCGTGTTCTTGAAGGCGTTGGTCAGGGAGTTGGACAACACTTTGTATTTACCTTCGTTCACCGAAGACACGGCATACATCACGACAAAAAAAGCAAATAGCAAAGTGATGAAGTCGGCGTAAGAAACTAGCCAGCGCTCATGATTCTCGTGCTCCTCTTCCCGATGTTTTCTGGCCATTACAGCAAATAACCTTTGAGGCGTCCTTCAATGATGCGCGGATTATCACCAACAGCGATACCAACTAATCCATCAACCAGCATTTCACGTGATCGAACCATGCGTGAAATGTAGTATTTCAGTTTTCCGGCGATGGGCAGATAAATCAGATTGGCTAGACCAACGCCGTAGATTGTTGCAACAAATGCCACTGCAATACCACCGCCGAGCTTGGTTGGATCCGAAAGATTCTCCATAACGTGGATCAACCCCATTACGGCACCAAGAATGCCAATCGTTGGCGAATATCCCCCTGCTGCGTCCCAAATCTTGGCAGACTGCTTCCACTCATCTTCGAAAGTATCAATCTCGACCTCAAGCAATTCGCGAATGCGCTCAGGATCGGCACCATCAACCAAAAGCTGGAGACCTTTCTTGGTGAACTCATCCTTGATCTGTGGAATATGGTTTTCCAGCGAGAGCAAGCCTTCACGACGGGACAGTTGGCTCCAGTTCATCACCTGATCAAGCAATCGCTTCTGATCAATGACAGGTGGCACCCAGATCCATTTGGCCATATGCATACCGCGCTTGAAGACGTGATATGGGCTTTGCAACAACACCGCGCCCAACGTACCGCCCAGCACTATCAGTAGCGCAGTCGGCTGCACCAGAGAACCAATGTGTCCGCCTTCGAGTAATTGCCCGCCAAGGATGGCGATCGCCCCGATGGCCAAGCCGGCAAGACTGATCTTATCCACCGGTCTTCTTCTCCTTGAGCTTCCTGATCACCGGCAATTCATCAAATAGCTGGCTGCGCAAACGGGCAACAGCCTGACTATGCAGTTGACAAACACGTGACTCGGTAACGCCCATGACCTCACCAATTTCACGTAGATTGAGCTCTTTTTCATAGTAAAGAGCCATCATGAGTTTTTCACGCTCAGGCAGTCGTTCAATTGCTGTAACCAATGCCTGCTTCATATTTTTGTCTTCGAGCAAGCGAAGCGGGTCTGCTTCGTTGTCGGTAAAGTGACGCTCCAGAAAATCCTCCCCCTCCTCGCCGGAAAAATCCTCCAAATAAAGGATCTGATGGCCACGGGCATCCTGCAAGGTTTTCTGATACTCAGCGAGCGGCATCTCCAGGGCTGCGGCCAACTCAACCTCTGAGGGCACACGTCCATGCGCGTGCTCCAGCTTGTTGATCATGCTTTCAATACGGCGTAACTCGCGACGTAATTGGCGAGGCAACCAGTCATTCTCCCGCAAGCCGTCGAGCATCGCCCCACGTATGCGTTGCGTCGCATAGGTTTCAAATTGGGCACCGAAACCATCCTCAAAGCGCTCCAAAGCGTCGAGGAGACCGATCATGCCATTCTGAACCAGGTCATCAAACTGTACGTTTGCCGGAAGGCGGGCCATCAAGTGATAGGCAATACGCTTCACCAGCGGGACGAAGCGCTGAACCAACTGTTCCCTATCTGGTTGCCCTGCAGCGGTATACATCAGGCGCGTAGTACGTTTGGAGTTATTCGTTGGCTCAAGTGTAGCAGTTGCTGAAGAAAATGCTCGACCCCTCCGCTTTCACTCTCCCCACGTTGCCAATAAAGCAGATCGGCGGCGATTTCACGGAAAGCCTTGGCGGCCGGGGAGTCTGGTGCCTGAATCAGGACTGGGCGACAAAGCTGCGTCGCTTGACGCAGGGATTCGTCAAGTGGAATTGCTCCGGCGTAGTCAAGCTGGGCAATTCCTCGCTGAGTAGTCACCTGGGCAATATTTTCGTAAATAGAACGCGCATCTGGAATGCTGCGCACTTTATTGACCAAAATCCGGAAGTGCTTGCGGGCGAAAGCATGACTGACTTTTTTGATCAACGAGTAGGCCTCGGTAATCGACGCACTGCTGCCAGAGAGAACTACAACAGCTTCCTGTGAAGCCAAACCGAATGGTGAAAAACCTTGCGGATGGGTAATGCTGGCGTCGACCAAAATCACATCGACCGGTCGTTCCAGAGAAGACATTGCTTCAAGCAAGGTTTGCTGTTGCGCCAAAGAGAGGCGGCCCAATTTTTTGACGGCACGGGCAGCCGAGAGCAAGCGCAACCCAACCATAGGCTGCAGCATGACCTGAGCCAGAGATTGCTCACGCTGGACAACGTTGAGCAAATCAAAACGTGCCTGCAAGCCAAATGCGGATGCAATGTCATCACGCGCGGCATTTTCATCAATGATGAGGACTTCCTTGCCCAAGCGGGCCAGTGCCACACCGAGATTAGCAACGGCAACGCTGCGCCCGACGCCTTCGCATCCGGCAACAAAGGTCACAACCTGCAACTGACTACCGCCGAGCAGGCGCCTCAGGCCGGCAGCCTGGTCTACTCGAAAGTCAGCCACGGCGCGCTCCTGCCGTCATCATGCCGGCGTTGGCCATCATCAAGGCTGGTTCAACACCAGCGTAGGTATGCGCCGAGTTATCCGGTGCATCTTTGAAAGCACGGTGTAGCAGGTAGCTGCGATTCGGTAAATGAAGATCTTCTGGAACGCGTTGGCCATTGGAAACGTAATGCAATTTGAGGCCGTGACGCATGATTACATCCAGTGGCGTAGCAAGGCTGGCCGCTTCATCTATCTTGGTCAGAATGCAGCCGGCGAGCTGCTCCCCCTGATAGGCACGCACCACATCATCCAGAGTATCGCCACGGGAAGTCGCGGATAGCAGGAGCAGGCGCTGGACATCACAACCGGCGAGCATGTCCGTGAGTTCAGGAACCAGTTTGTCTTTCTGACTCATCCCCATGGTATCGACCAAAACCATGTGTTTGTTCTGCAATTCGCGCAGGGTTTGACGCAGTTCGGTGGCATCCTTCACCAAATAGACAGAGACCCCAAGGATGCGGCCATAGATCCGTAGTTGCTCATGTGCCCCAATTCGATAGCCGTCTGTTGTCACCAGAGCAACCTTACTTGGACCGTGACGCAATACACAGCGTGCTGCCAGTTTAGCAGTCGTCGTGGTCTTGCCGACACCTGTTGGACCAACCAGAGCATAGATGCCACCACGGTCGACAATGTCACCGTCACTACTGATGGTCATCAACGAATGATCCGCCGCCCCTTTAGCCCAAGCCATTGCCTGCGATTGATCAAACTCCTGCGGCAAGTCAGTGAGCAGATCACGAGCGAACTGCGGCGAAAAGCCAGAATCAAGCATCTGACGAATGACTTCGGTTTTAACCGGCTGCGAACGTGCAGTTTCACCCCAGGCAAAACCGGCAAGATGTTGTTCAACCATTTTGCGCAGCGAACGAATCTCGTCCATTACCTCCAGCGGAATAATCTCCGCTTCCGGGCGCCGCGCTGGTGGTGGCGGCGCCGTTACTGGTGCGACTTGTGGACGTGGTTGCGCGGCCTGAGCGCTGGCACGTGCTGCCATCGCCTCCGGCGCCGGCGTCGCGACTTGTGGCCGAGTCGCTTCCAGATTTCTCAATGAGCCAGTTTTGGGGATGCCGGCATTGACCAGTCCCTGATGACGCATTGGTGAAGAATTCGTTGCCTGCGGACGGTTGACCGCAACATTCTGATTTTGCGGCGCTGGTACAGATGGACGTTGCGTCGCCTGAACCCGGGCAGCACTAAGCGACACCCGGTAGTCGTCGTCATGCTCCGGCCTTTGGACCGGACGCTGGATCGGCGCCGTCGTATCAGCAACCTGCGTCGGGACAATCATCGCCATATCGCGTGCGGCTACCGCCATGATCTCCACGCCCCCGGGAATGCCGCGATTGGAGAGGATGATGGCATCATTGCCTAGCGTTTCCTTGACTTTGCGTAGCGCGTCACGGGCGTTGGCTGCGATGAATTTTCTGACGTTCATGTCTTACCTCCGATGATCGAGGTCACCTTGATAATTCGATTTTCTGGAACTTCGTTATGCGCCAGCACCTTCAACTGAGGAATGGTGCGACGTAAAAAGCGGGAAAGGAGTAGGCGTAGACTGGCCGGCACAAGCAGCACGGCCGGCAATCCAAGCGACTCTTGACGAGTGGCGGCAGCGGCCGTTTCGCGAACCAGCGTATCGGCCAGACCGGGCTCGAAACTTGTATTTTCTGAACCACCGGCAACAGCCTGACCCAATAGGCGCTCAAGACTTGGATCAAGCGACATCACCTGCATTTCGCCAGTACCCGGGAAGAGTTGTTGAACGATGGCACGCCCCAGGGCATTACGAACCTGAACAGTTAATTCGTCAGCATTCTGCGTACGCATTGCGTGTTCGGCCACCGTTTCAATGATGGTCCGCATGTCACGGATATGGACGCCTTCCTCAAGCATGTTCTGAAGTATCTTCTGCAGGGTGCCAAGCTGAACAACCTTGGGCACCAGATCATCGATCAATTTGGGCATTTCCTTGGCCAAGTGATCAATCAATGCCTGCACTTCCTGACGGCCAAGCAATTCGGCAGCATGGGTCAGGATGAGATGATTGAGATGTGTCGCAACCACAGTCGAAGCATCAACCACCGTATAGCCATAGGCCTGTGCCTGCTCCCGCTGCGAGCCATCAATCCAGGTCGCCGGCAAGCCGAAGGCAGGATCTTTGGTCGCCGTACCATTGAGCGTGCCGGCAACACGTCCCGGATTGATCGCCAGGAACTGCCCGGCGAATGCTTCACCTTGCCCGACCTCAACACCCTTCAACAAGATACGGTATGCATTAGGCTTAAGCTCGAGGTTGTCGCGAATATGAACCGGCGAAACCAGGAAGCCCACCTCTTGGGCGAATTTTTTGCGAATGCCGCGGATACGCCTGAGCAATTCGCCATCCTGCGACTTATCAACCAACGGAATCAAGCGATAGCCGACCTCAAGACCCAGCACATCAAGCGGCGCAACATCGTTCCAGCTCGCCTCATTCGCTTCCGGCACCAAAGCAGGAGCAACCTTGACCGGCGTAGCAACGATACGTTTTTCAGTCTGCATCATGCGCCAGGCGGCATAGCCCAGTGAGGACGCAAGCAACAGAAACACCATATTGGGCATACCGGGAATCAAACCCAGGAGGCCTATGATGGCAGCCGTAATAGCGATTGACTTGTAGTTGCGGAACATCTGCCCGACAACCTGCTGACCAATATCACGATCATCAGAGACGCGAGTCACCACCATACCGGCAGCGATAGAGATGATCAGCCCCGGGATTTGGGCAACCAGACCATCACCAATTGTCAGCAGCGTGTAATTCCTCGCTGCCATCCCCAACTCCATGTTGTGCTGCAGGACGCCAACGATCAAGCCTCCAACGAGGTTGATCAGCATGATGACGATTCCGGCAATCGCATCGCCACGAACGAACTTGGAGGCACCATCCATCGAGCCATAGAACTCGGACTCGCGGGAAATATCGAGGCGGCGCTTGCGGGCATCCTCTTCACCAATCAATCCGGCGTTGAGATCGGCATCGATCGCCATTTGCTTGCCCGGCATCGCATCCAGTGCGAAGCGCGCAGCCACTTCAGCTACACGCCCGGCACCCTTGGTGATCACGACAAAATTGATGACCACCAGAATCAGAAAAACCATGATGCCGACGGCAAAATTTCCGCCAACCATGAAGTGCCCAAAAGCCTCAATAACCTTGCCTGCCGCATCAGGTCCGGTATGCCCTTCAAGCATGACGATTCGCGTTGATGCAACGTTGAGCGATAGACGCAACAGTGTCGTGACCAGCAAAACCGTCGGGAATACTGAAAAATCGAGCGTCTTTTGGGTGTTGACCGCAATCAACAGCACCAACACGGATATTGCGATATTGAAAGTAAAAAACACGTCCAGGACGAACGCCGGCAAGGGCAGAACCATCATTGCCAGGATCATCAGGATCAAGACCGGCGCCGCCACCTGACTGGTATTGATGCGACCGAACATGGCTTGCAAGCCGCCCAGTGCTGTCGAGTTGGTCGCCATTTATGCAGCCTCCGGAACTAACTCAGGAGGCACCGGTAGATTGCGCGGCGGCACAGGATAAGCCCCGCCTACCTGACGCCAGTTGGAAAGTTGATAGATGTAAGCAAGAACCTCCGCGACTGCGTTATACAGGGCGGAGGGAATTTCGCTATCGATCGCGGCATGTTTGTAGAGGGCTCGCGCCAGAGGCGGCGCCTCCATTATTGGCACCGAGTGCTCAGCACCTATTTCCCTGATCCTCTGAGCAATCACCCCCGTACCCTTGGCGACCACCTTGGGCGCCCCCATGCCCCCCTTGTAGGAGAGCGCCACAGCGTAATGAGTGGGGTTGGTCACGATCACATCGGCCTTGGGCACCGCCGACATCATCCGCTTGCGAGCCGCCTGCATCTGGAGACTGCGGATGCGACCCTTGACGTGCGGGTCACCCATCATTTCCTTCATTTCCTGCTTGACCTCTTCCTTGGTCATTTTCAGCTTGTCAAAATACTGCCAAAGCTGGAAAGGAACATCGGCCGCAACCACCAGAACCAGTGTCGCCACCAGAATCAAGAAAGAAAAAACAAGTAAGTGGCCGGCGTGTGCCAAACCAGCCTCAAGCGGCTGGCTGTATAACCCAAAAATTTCGTCGACCTCTTTCCAGATCAGCAAAACTGCCACGCCACCAATCAAGGCAGCTTTGAGGCTAGCCTTGAGCAACTCCATCAGACTATTCCACGAAAACATGCGACCAAAGCCGGCGAGTGGATTCATACGCTTCAAATCCGGCACAAAGGCTTTCGTCGAAAAAACCCAGGCATTCAAGAAAAACGGCGGGATTATGGCGGCCAGAATCAGCAAGCCCACAATTGGCGAAAATACAAACAGAGCATCTGCTGACAAATCACCCAAGCGAACCAGCATCAGGTCCGGCTCATGCATATATTTTGACTCCACGATGAAACCTTTGCGGGTCAACTCTATTGTGCGCTGAACAATCCAGGCACCCATCATCCAGAAAGTAGCGCCGGCGGTAATCAAAACCAGGAAAGTACCAAGCTCACGGGAATGGGGGACCTGACCCTTCTCTCGGGCCTGCTCGATTCGCCTACCAGTAGGCTCCTCAGTTTTCTCGAGGTCACTCTCTTCTGCCATAACCGTCAACTAGATTAGTTGAGGCTATTATAGAAAAAATCCAAGAAAATTAAAGGGGTAGCGCACTTTATTTACACAGTTTCTCAGAAGAGTGCTGCAACACCATGACAACAAGGTAAACCCCAAAAAGAAAAGAGGGGGCAAGCCCCCTCTTAACTGGTTGACTGAAAACGGGAATCAGGCGAACTCAAGCATCCTTGGTGCTCCACCGAGATCAGAACGCTGCCCAAGATCAGAGAGCAATTCCTTCATATCAAGAATCAGCACAATCTGACCATTGGACAAGGTCGTAACGCCGGCCACCCCCTTGGGCTTGAAGTCTTCAAGCGATTTGATCACCGCATCATCACGCCCGGCAAAGCTATCGACACCCAAAATGAAGCTACGCTCGGTCGTCTGCATGAAAACACCATATTCTGGTGGCTGCTCGACCGGCCACCCCAGCAATCGTGCCAAGGTAACAACTGGCAACACTTCTCCGCGCACGACCAGCGTCTCTTTTCCGCCGACCTCTTGAATGCGGTCACGATCAATCGGCAAAATTTCGCGAACCATCGACAATGGAAGCGCAAATGGTTGATCACCCAGCAAGACCAGCAAAACCGGCAAAATAGCCAAGGTCAGCGGCAGAGAAATAAGGAAGACCGAACCTTTTCCTGGCTCTGAACGGATTTCGACTGAACCGTTCAGTTTCTGGATATTGGTCTTAACCACATCCATCCCGACCCCGCGCCCCGAGACATCCGAAACTTGGGCCATTGTCGAGAAACCTGGCAGAAATATCAGATTGAGACTTTGGCGCTCATCAAGCGTATTGGCCTCTTCTTCCGAGATAAGCCCTTTCTCAACCGCCTTGGCTCGGATGCGCTCAGGACTCATCCCCTTTCCGTCATCGGCAATGATCAGGACGATGTGATCGCCCTCCTGACGAGCCTCGAGACGTACCAGACTCTTTACTGGTTTGCCACAGGCCTGACGATCAGCCGGCAACTCAACACCATGATCGACGGCATTGCGTATCAAATGGATCAAGGGGTCGGCAAGATCCTCAATCATGGTTTTATCGACTTCTGTTTCTTCACCCGACAAAACCAGTTCGACATCCTTACCCAATTGGCGAGCAAGATCACGAGCAATACGTGGATACTTCTGGAACAGCCGACCAATGGGCTGCATCCGTGTTTTCATTACCGAATTCTGCAAATCAGATACCAGCAGATCAAGCTGACTAACTGCCTGATCAAGGGCATGCAGTGTTTCGGAGTCATTCTTTCCCGCCAGAATATCGGCCCGCAAACTCGTGAGGCGATTCTTGGTCAGCCCAATTTCACCTGAAAGATTCAAGACCTGATCAAGTCGGGCAGTATCGACACGTATTGTATTTTCGCGACCACGCTCTTCGGTGCGACGTGCAGCCGTTGCCTGCCCTCCCGGGCGATCCGTCGTCCGACGACCGAATGGTGAGGGAGCTGGCGCATCACCAGCAGGCGTCACAGTAGCTGGTGGCGGAGGCGCGGACGATTTTGCGACCGACGCACTGGAAGGTGCCGCTTCTACCTTGGATATAAACTCACCTTGAGTTACCGGCTGCCCGGTAATCGCCGCATGAAGCTGCCCCCAATCAGGCTCACCAGTAGCAGGGGTTGCCCCTGATGCCGAGTCGGTCACCGGCGCCACTGCCGGAGTCGCAGGCGC
The DNA here is from genome assembly GCA_964293845.1 of uncultured Dechloromonas sp. Classification (GTDB taxonomy): domain Bacteria; phylum Pseudomonadota; class Gammaproteobacteria; order Burkholderiales; family Rhodocyclaceae; genus Azonexus. The sequence continues at coordinate 9,421 of CAXYZX010000002.1, read as the reverse complement.
TTCAGCAATTGCACCCGGTTGCTCACCTTCAAGCGCCCCGCGCAATGCGGCGATCACAGCCGGGTCAGCAGGTTGCGGCTGAACCATCTGGCCCAATTCACCGAACATTTCGCGCACCCCATTGGTGGCCGCCATGATGACGTCCATTAATTCGGGGTTCAGCTCCAACTCACCATTGCGCAGGCGATCAAAGAGATTTTCCGTCAAGTGGCAAAGTGTGACCAATTCACTTGCATTGAGAAAACCTGCGCCCCCCTTGACCGTGTGGAAACCACGAAAAATATCGTTCAATAATCCACGGTCATCAGGCATTTTTTCGAGTTCAACAAGCTTGTTATCGACATCAGACAACAAGTCATGCGCCTCTTGCAGGAAATCCTGCAGCAGTTCTTCCATTCCGCCAAAGTCGCTCATCTTTGACCCCCTCAGAAACCTAAGCTATCGAGCAAATCGTCAACCTGCTCTTGGTTGACCACAATGTCGGTCCTACCCTCGCTGTTGATTACCGGCCCATTCATCAAGCTGGTGACCTCTTCGGTCCGCTTGGTTTCCGGCATCACCTCAACGAGAACATTCATTAATCCTGATTCAAGTTCCTGCGCCAGACTAACGACCTTCTTGATCACCTGGCCAGTAAGATCCTGAAAATCTTGCGCCATCATGATTTCAGTCAATTGCGCATGCGTAGCCTGAGTCTTTTGTGGCAACTGACAATTCAGGAAATCACGGGTCTCTGCTGCAAGTTTTTTGAACTCTTCGGGCCCCAACTGATTGGCAAACACCTTATCCCAGCGCGCCCCAAGTGCCTTTGAGCCATTTTCAATTTCATCAACCAGCGGGCTGGCGATATCCGTCGCATTCAGCACACGGCAAGCTGCCTGCTCAGTCAGGTTGGCCACATAGGCTAGCCGGTCTTTTGCATCGGGCAGCGCCGAAACGGTCTTCTCGAGTAACTTGTCATAACCGAGCTGGCCCAGCGTATCGTGCAAGGCGCGGGCCATGTGTCCGATACGATTGAAAACCCCTTCTTGGGCAGGCCAGCTTTCGGCTGACGTAGCATACTCCGGACTGGCTGTTGCAGCCTGCGTTTGCACCGCTTGAGTTTCTGCGGAGACACTGTCAAACAGCGCTTGCAAATCATCGTCATCAGATGAAGACGATGATAAGTGCTTGGGTACAACGGGTGGCGGTGCAGACGCTGCTACCGGCGCTGGAATTACCGGGGAAAAATCAGCTGCGATCGAGTCGAATAGAGCTTCGAGGTCATTTGAGTCGTTAGTGGAGCTCATCATGTACCCTTAAGCCATGCCCATTTTTTCGAAAATCTTGTTAAGCTTTTCCGAAAGGGTGCCGGCAGTAAAGGGTTTGACGATATAGCCACTGGCACCAGCTTGGGCTGCTGCGATGATGTTTTCCTTCTTTGCCTCCGCTGTAATCATCAACACGGGCAAATGTTTGAGGTTTGGCGTTGAACGAATCGTCTGCAGCAAGGTTAGCCCGTCCATATTGGGCATATTCCAGTCGGTCACAACAAACTCGAAACCGCCCCCCTGCAGTTTTTGCAGAGCGATAGCGCCATCCTCTGCTTCATCTACGTTAGTAAACCCCAGTTCCTTCAATAGATTACGCACGATACGGCGCATCGTGGAAAAGTCATCCACCACCAGGATTCTCAATTTTGGATCTGCCATGCTTGCTCCGGGTTTATCGTTATCGTTCTATCAGCGGACGCAAAGTATCAGCCAGCGCCTCTGCATCAAATTTTGCTACATATGCATCCACCCCCACCGATTTACCCATCGCTCGATTGGCCTCAGATGAAAGGGAGGAGTGCATCACGACCGGCACACCATCGAAGCGCGGATCGGACTTCACGTTTTTGGTCAGGACATAGCCGTCCATTTCCGGCATTTCCGCATCGACCAAGAGTAAACGGATTTCATCGCGAATTTTTGTGCCGCTCTGTATGCAATGTGCCGCAATCCCTTGCAAGCGGGTCCATGCCTCCATGCCATTGGTCGCATGCTTGTGGCGAACACCCAACTTATCCAGAACTTCCGCAATTTTTCGCCGCGCGACCACAGAATCATCAACAAAAAAGACACTGGTATCCGGGTCTACTCTGGCTGGTGCGATATCGACAATCATTGCCTCGCCGAAAGCATTTGCCAGAATTTGCTCGACATCCAAAATCGACACCAGGCCACCACCTTCCAGGTCAATGACTGCCGTGATCAGGCCCTGATTACCGGAAAGAACACTCTCCGGTGCCTTGACGCGCTCCCAATCAACACGAATGATGCGGTCGACTTCATGCACCAGAAAACCAAGAGTGCGCTTCGAATACTCAGCGACCATCATGGTCTTGCCCAAACCTGGCGGGGAACCCTCCAGTTGCATGAAAGGGGCTAGCGAGAGAACAGGAATCACATTACCGCGCAGAGAAATCAAGCCCTCAACACCGCGTGGCATATTGGGAGTCTTGGTGATTCTTGGCGTCCTGCCCACCTCACGCACTTTAAATACATTGATACCAAAAACTTCGCGGGTACCCAAGGAAAAAAGCAGAATTTCCATTTTATTGGAACCCGCCAATCGCGTCCGCGCATCAACACTATCCAGAAGGTTTTTCTCAACGATATTCATCGCATCCCCCGTCAGGCCGAGATTGCCTTAACTTCTTCAATATTCACCCCGAGGCGCCGTGCCAGAGTCTCCGAGAGCCGTTGTGGTTCGAACTTTGGAACATACTCATCAACGCCCATCGAGAAGCCTAGTTTCTGATTGGACATCCCCGAAAGTGAAGAATGCATGATCACAGGAATTCCGCTAAAGCGTGGGTCAGATTTGATTTTCTTGGTTAGCATATAACCGTCCATCTCCGGCATTTCGATATCCGTAAGAATCAGACTGATAATTGCGCCAAGTGGTTTGCCTACTGACTGGGCATAGGTGGCCATTTTCTCCATCTCTTCCCACATGCGACCACCATTTACCGCTGAAACTCCCTTGACCCCCATAGCTGATAGAGTGCGTTCAATCTGCTTGCGCGCCACGCTGGAGTCATCGCAGTAAAACACCGTACATTCAGGGCGATCAATAGGTACCACACTGCGAAAGATCAGTTCGTTGTCGATACTTGTCGTCTCGGAGAGCACCTTCTCGACATCCATCATCATCACCAAGCGATTATCTTCAAGCTCGGTCACTGCCGTTACCAAACCACCGGTTTGCGACATGAGCATTTCGGGGGGAACCCGCATCTTGCTCCAGTCCAAGCGCAGAATAGTATCGACACCCTCAACCAGGAAACCCTGTGTGTGCCCGTTGTACTCAGTCACAATCATGATTTCTCGGGGCACATCGGATGAGATACCGGAATACTTGGCCAGATCAATGACCGGCACCAGCGCACCACGCAGACTGACCATACCCTCAACCGAAGGCGGCATATCCGGCGCCGCCGTAATTGGCGGTGTACGCATCACTTCGCGAACCTTGAATACGTTGATGCCGTAAGTCTCCCGGCGCCCCGTCCGCTGATCCACACCCAAGAAAAAAAGCAGAATTTCAAGCTTGTTGGTTCCAGCAAGCTTGGTTCGCGCATCAATATTCTTTAGCAATTCCGACATCAATATCCCCTCGCACTCTGTGCAAACGGCTTGTTAGTATGACTGTAACGCCGATGCGAACTCAGGATACACGCTTCAGCCAATGAAAGCCTTGCTTCATGGCACCTCTGACTGACACCACTGATTGCTCCACCAAGCCGTTTCAACGGACCAAATAAGCAATGGCTTTAGGCAATCCGAAACAATTTGCCAAAATTGGCAATATCCAAAACCTGTTTGACGTTGCCCTGCACACCGATCAGAGTTACATCCTTGCCGACACCACCCATTTTGTCGCGCAGCATGAGCAACATGCCCAGAGCTGAGCTATCCAGATAATCGACACCAGCAAAATCAACCGTAATCACCTTGACCGCTGAATCTGCAATAAGTGGCTCGTAAGCAGCACGAAAATCGCGGTGCGTATTGAAATCAAAGCGCCCATTAAGCTTGATGGTTGCGTTGGGAACTTCCTTAGTCACGGTAGCTTGCATATTTATCCTTGTTCTATTTTCTGAGGAACTTTGATTAGTGTAATACTTTGGCCATAGGCATCAAGCCCAATAACAAGAAATCAACGACTGGCTGCCTGCAAAACTTTGCGTGAAATATCTTCCAGCGAGTACTGCTCCTCGACGGCACCAATCAAAAATGCCTCGCGCGGCATACCGTAGACCACGCAGCTTGCCTCGTCCTGACCAAACGTTCTGGCACCGGCTTGGCGCATACGCAGCATTCCTTGCGCACCATCTTTACCCATGCCAGTCAGGATGACGCCAATGGCCTGACGTCCGACAAGTGTTGCCGCAGAATCAAAAAGCACATCAACAGCAGGACGATGGCGATTTACCGGTGGCGTTGCGAGCAGTTCCGTTACGAACCCCGAGGCCGCTCGGCGTATCTGCATATGCGAATGCCCCGGTGCAATGTAGACCGTACCCGCTTCAAGCTTCTCACCACCCTGCGCCTCGACAACTTTAGGCAGACATAGCGTGTCGAGACGTTTGGCAAAGGATGCGGTGAAAGCTTCCGGCATATGCTGAACTATCAGGATAGGCGGACAATCAGCCGGCATCCCCATGAGAAACTCCTTGATTGCCTCGGTTCCTCCGGTTGACGCCCCAAGGAAGATGATTTTATTGCTGGCAGGCATGCGCACCGGGGTCATCAGTGCACTTGAAGCGGCACCCGTCGTTCGCGGGACAAGCGATTGTGGCGCTGCAAACTTGCGCAAACGAGCTCCCTTTGCTGCACGCAGCTTATCAACGAGTTCTTCGGCATACTCCTCCATACTTTTTTGCCCATCGGCACGCGGCTTGCCAATGAAATCGAAAGCACCCAATTCAAGCGCCTTCAAGGTTGTATCAGAACCAGACTGGGTGTAAGCCGAAACCATGACTACCGGCATCGGGCGCAAGCGCATCAAGCGCTCAAGAAACTCAAGCCCGTCCATTTTTGGCATCTGGACATCAAGCGTCAGCACATCTGGGTTTAACGATTTGATCATTTCGCGCGCAACAACCGCGTCCGGCGCCGCCCCGACGACTTCCATATCGGGGGCACTGCTTATCATTTCAGTCAATAAACTACGCATCAGCGCAGAGTCATCAACCACAAGAACCTTTACTGTCATAGTCTGTTATTTGGCATAAAATTTTAATTTATCGAACACGAATTCAACGCAGGTTCTATACGAACAGCTCGATATCGCCCTCGACCTTGGAACCGCTGAGCCGATCCTTGTAATCTTTTTCGCGGGTAAACAAAGTCTCGTTGTGAACCCGATGCAGCTTCTTGACCATTACCCGACCAGTATCCGGGAAATAGTAGACTTTTCTCGGATATGAATCCAGCAAGTCTTTGGCAACAATAGGAATTTTTTCAACTTTCAGATAATTCAGGACAAATTCTGCATTTCGCGTACCTACATTGCTGCTTGACAGACTTGCCATCACTGCGCCGCCACCGAATACCTTGGCTTCCAGACTATTGCGTCGCGCGCCCATTTTCAACAAATGGTTGATCAAAACTTCCATGGCGTAAGTACCATAACGCGCCGAAGCGCCCACCGTCTCACGACCACCATCATCGGGCAACATGAAATGATTCATGCCGCCCATGCCGGTCTTGGTATCGCGAATGCATGCAGCAACACAGGAGCCGAGAACCGTGACCAACAACATCCCCTTGTCCGTAACAAAATACTCACCCGGCAATATCTTGGCCGCTTCGCTATCAAAATGGCGGTCGTAATACCGGTTTGTTGCAAGGTGCTCGTCGTAACCGTGCTCCACAAAATTCCTTTTATCGCTTAGCGCGCTTTGGCCAGCGCATAGACAGTCTTGCCCATGGACTTGAAGAGATCCGCAGCGTGTAAAAAGCTTTCGGAATGCCCAGCCAGCATCAAGCCATCTGGCTGCATCAAGGGTGCAAAACGCGACAAAATTTTGTACTGCGTCGGCTTGTCGAAATAGATCATGACATTGCGACAGAAAATGATGTCCAAGGGGCCACGTATCGGCCAGTTCGGTTCAAGCAGATTGACCCGCTGGAACTCGATCAGACGCTTCAGCTCCGGCCGTACGGAAACATACCCCTCCTGCGTACCGGTTCCCTTCAGGAAAAATCGCTTAAGGCGTTCTGGAGAGAGCTTTTCAACACGATCGAGTGAATAGACTCCCTTTTGTGCTGTGGCCAAGACATTGGTATCCAGATCCGAAGCAAAGATCGAGACATGTGAAGCATTGGCACCGAAGGTTTCAAGCACCGTAATCGCTATTGAGTATGGCTCCTCTCCAGTAGAGGCCGCAGAACACCAGATGCGAATCGGCCGCTTGCTTCCGATTTTTTGCAGATGCTCAGCAAAAATTGGAAAGTGGTGCGGTTCACGGAAAAACGAAGTCAGATTGGTCGTCAAGGAATTGACGAAACGCTCCCACTCGTCCGCCCCCCCTTTTTCCAACATATCCAGATACTCGCCAAAAGTATTTTTGCCGGTCGCTCGCAGACGGCGCGCCAGACGCGAGTAGACCATGTCCTGCTTGACCGGGGACAATGAGATACCGGCATGCTGGTAAATCAATTTACGGACACGCTCGAAATCAGCACTGGAAAAACTGAACTCACGCTCCCCTTGATCGCGCCCGAACTGAGCCACAGAACCTGCTCGTGCAACCGTACTGGCCGGTGGTGGCCTGCCAAAATCAGCCATTAGAACTCTTCCCATTCATCATCAACGCGGGCGACTGGCGCCACCAATTTTTTGGGTACAACCAGCTTACTGCGTTTCTTATCCGATGCAGCCAGCACTGAGTCTCGATCAGACACGCTTAAAACTCGGTCCACTCGTCATCCAGCGAAGCCGGGATTGCTGCCTGCCTGGTACCAGAATGCTCACGCGGAGCAGCAACTCTTGGCTCTTTCAGCGGCGCAGCAAGACGATGCTGACGCCTAGGCTTTTCTGTGACTTTGAACACAGACACCGAATCAGCCAAGTGGCTGGCCTGCTCTTCCAGACTTTCAGCGGCGGCGGCGGCCTGCTCGACGAGCGCCGCATTCTGCTGCGTCACCTCATCCATCTGGCTCACCGCCAGACTGACCTGCTCGATACCGGCGCTTTGCTCGCGGCTAGCCTCCGAAATATCGGTCACAATTTTCGCCACCCGTTTGATGCTACCGACAACCTCCTCCATGGTCCGTCCGGCCTGATCGACCAGACGATTTCCTGCTTCAACTCGATCAACTGAGTCAGAAATCAAGTTTTTAATTTCCTTGGCCGCATCAGCACTTCGTTTGGCCAGATTACGCACCTCGGTAGCGACCACGGCAAAACCTCGACCTTGCTCACCGGCACGAGCCGCCTCAACAGCAGCGTTCAGGGCCAGAATATTGGTCTGGAAAGCAATGCCGTCGATCACGCCAATAATGTCGGCAATCTTGCTGCTCGCCTTGTGGATAGAACTCATTGTGGTAACGACTTGGCCAACCACTTCGCCACCCTTTTCTGCCACACGCTGGGCGCCGGCAGCCAAATCGTTGGCTTGCCTTGCGTTCTCGGCATTCTGACGTACGGTGGCAGTCAATTGCTCCATGCTGGAAGCGGTTTCTTCGAGACTGCTTGCCTGCTCCTCGGTTCGGCTTGAAAGGTCAACATTGCCCGAGGCGATTTCCTTGGCCGCCGTGTTAATCGTCTCCGCCGATTGCTGAATATCTCCGACCAACTCGCGCAGCTTGGTTACTGTTTGATTGGTATCATCACGCAAACGACCGAAGGTGCCCTGATACTCCGACGTCACCGTTTGTGTCAAATCGCCAGCGGCAACCTTGGAAAGCAGATCTGCTATTTCGCCAATCGCAGTGCCACTGGTCTCCACAAGACTATTGATTCCAGTTCCCAGTTCCTTGTAGAAACCTTCAAGAATATTGGTATCGAGGCGAGCTTCTAAATTGCCGGCAGAGGCTTTATTGATCAATGAAGCAACCGAGCGCTGGGCGTTTATTTCCGCAGTACGGTCAATCCATTCACCAACGGTCCCCAGCCTCTGATTGCGATCATTGATGATCGGATTGGTCACAACATTGAAGATTCTTCCACCAATTTCCATCTCTACCTGACGCGTCGCCTGCAATTCGCGTAGCGCCTTCAATGCTGCCTCGGGATCGGCATAAAAAGCACCGATATTGCTACCGACAAACGTATCTACCGAGAAACTTGACTGGCGTTCTCGCATCCCGGGTTCGATTTGCCGCAACGTTGTCAGCAAACCCTTATTTGCATAAAGAACCTTGCCTTCATCATCAGCAATGCGCAGATTAGAGGAAACACAATCGAGTGCGATGCGAATCCGCAAATTGTCATTGGCAACGCGCTGAGCCTCCGCCACATTGAAGCCTTGCTGAATTTGCATTGATTGCAGGCCTTGCAGCACTTTACCCATTTCATCATTGCGCAATATTTCAACATTGCGGGTGAAGTCACCGTTTGCCAGCGACTGGAACGTAGCAATAATACTGTCGATTGGGCGCGTAATTGAACGGATGATGGCCGTCGCAATGAGCACACCACCCGCCAAAGCCAGCAGAACGATCAGCACCACCCACAGACGCTCACTCTTGAAGCGCTCTTCAGTATCAAGAAGTTGCTGTGCCGCGATCTCGCTTTGAGCCTTGAAAATATCGCTGGCCTTTGCGGCGGCCTCAACGTAAGCCGGGTTTATTTTTTGGAGCAAAATCAGATTTGCTTCTTCGTACTTTCCTTCTTCAAGCGCTTTTTTTGCTGGCAAAAGGCCACCTGCGACATAAAGTTTTCGCGCTTCAACGTAATCGTCAGCCAACTTTTGCTGTGTTTCACCTTGAATAGTTGCCTTGTAGCTTTCCCAATTTTTGGAAATTTCGGCGATGTTTCCTTCTATTTGCTTGAGGTGAAATTCCAGCGAGTGGTCATGTAGCTTGGCGTATGCACTTGCCGGATCGTGTTGCAGGGCAAGCAAGACCTGTGAGCGATTGTCGGCCATCAACTTGCCGATTGAGGCCAGCGCCTGGTTTGGCTGCAAGGCACCTTTGTAGATTTGCTCGACAGAACGATTACTCTGGCCCATGCCCCAAAGGCCAAGACCGGCGATCAGGGCTATCGCTGCCAGCATGACGCCGAAACCGGCAACCAACTTCAACTTAAGAGACATTCGTGCCACCATGCCGTCGCCCCCCTTGGCAACGGCGCCGTGCAGAACTCTCAACCCTCCCGCCTTTTTCTCACGAAAAAGGCGATAAGCACTATCAGCCGCGTCAACCTGCTGCCGGGTTGGCTTGCG
>CAXYZX010000001.1:0-45226 GCA_964293845.1 uncultured Dechloromonas sp. | reverse complement strand
CCACCGTTGGTAACGTCTCAATGGGGAATGTCGGTATGGACCAGATGCAACTGGCGCCCAACCGTACGTCGGCGTTCATGGGCAGTTGGCAGAACGACCTCTCCGGAAACACTTTCTCTTCGAATGCGCTCACCGGCCGAACTGCGGTCAGCCTGTTGCGCAATCAGGGATTCGCTTCGCGCGTGGTATCGATGCGTGTATCCGAACAGGATGTGCAGCAAGCCAGCCGGCAGGTCGACGCGGCGCGCGGTGAAGCCGCGACAGCGACGATGGAGCAATCGGCAGCACTGTCTGAAGTGTTCTCTCGCGGGCTCAACAAGCTTCGCTCCACACGGAACAGCAGCGGTTCCAGTGCCAGCAGCTTCGAGCAAATGGGCGACACGCTGAACAAGCTGGATCAGATCACGCAAAGTGTTGCCCAGAGCACCGGTCTCAGCCAGGCGCAGGTCGCGCGTATTGCTTTCGGTGCGGCCGCCCATGTCGGCGTGAATGCCAAAGTTGCGGGCGCTGACCTTCACACCAGCGCCGACAAGTCCTACCAGTCGAGCCTTTCTGCCCAGGAACAGAAAGCATTGGCCAGCCTGAGTGGGGAGCAGTTGGTAGCCTTCAAACAATTTGGTGACCGGGTATCGAGGGATGCCAGCTATTTGCAGGCGCTCTCGAACGATGCGAGCGAGGCCCGCGAGATGTCGTCCCGCCTCGGTTCGACTCGAGCCCGTTCCGAGCGGGCGGATGCAACCCTTGCCGACCGTACCAGTTTTGCGGAACGTGTATCGTCCGCCTACGACAAGGGTGAATCCATCTCCATCGACATCGCCCAAGACCCGCACAACATGGAGATGTTCCTCCGGTACGCCCAGGCCTATGGCGGCAACAGCGCCGCCGCTCACGCCTTGATGTCGGCCGAACTGGCCCGCCAGTCATTGCGCCCGAACCGGGTTATTTCGGATGGGAGCAGCCTCCCGACCTCCTTTGGTGATATCCGCGACCTCCATAAAGAGCAGTTGCATGATGTCGCCATCACTCCGGACATCAAGGCAACCCACCAGGCCCAAGTGAGCAAGGCCTCTCGCTTTGGCGGCAACCCAAGTCATCCGCTGGAACAGAAAACCGAACCACCGTCGCCCGTGCGCGAGGAAGTGCAGCAACGCGCCGCCCAGATTCATGGCGAGGCCGCAGCGAAGCGCGAAGAATTCGATGGCAAGACTGAAATCATCAAGACTGACGACGGGACATTAGCATCTAGAAAGTCACTACTTGGTCAGTCTATGAAACAGGTTAGAGATGACGCCGGCGCAACTGCAGACAACACCAAGGACGTCGTGAAAGACCTGCTCAAATCGAAGAAATAGCTGCTATCGATCCCAACGTCGAATTGGAACATCCCCCTTGAAGAGAGATGCGCGCGCACCGCGCGTCCCTGGATTGCGCCACTGCCGCCGAGATTTTCTGCGCTTCGGTCCAATGCCCGTCAAAGCACTGGCGATTGGTATTGCGAAAAGCAGCCCTGCCCCTAACGCGACTAGCCCTAACCCCCAATCACCGTTTGTGGCGACTGTGAACAGCAATCCGATCCCTGCACCAATCGCCAGGATCGCGAAGAAGAAAAATTTCCGCATATCGACCTCCCGACATCAGGCTAACTGCAGAAATGCCTTCAGCAAGCCCCTGATTCCAGTCAATCGCTATTGCCACTACCAAGCGCCGCCGAAATCGCTAGACGGGTCGTTTCTTTCGGAGCAACAACTGGATCATCGCAAACAAGCGATGAAACAGATAATCGACGTGATCCACGTCGATGACCGGGATTTGCTTGAGTTCTGTGTGCCGAATGAGGTGGCTGTTACCGATATCGGTCAGTTCTTTTGCTTCGTCTTCCAGCCGCTGCCGAAGCGTCGCCTCATTGGCGGTAGCATCGAGAATGATCGAGATCGATTTTTTCTTGTCTTCGGGATCAGCCAGCGATTTGAGTCGCTCCCATGCGTCCCACAAACGCTCAAGACCTTCGCGGCGCAGGAGAGGATTACGGTCGGTAAATTTAGTCCGGCTTTCTTCCAGCATATTGTCGAGGATTCGGTCTCCGGTCCGGAATACCATCCGTTTGAGGTCATCCCCCAGCACCGGCGGAAGAACACGCACGATACGGCCGTTTGACAGCATCTCGAAGGCCAGGCCATTGCGCGCAAAAATGCGATTGACCGTCGCCCGAAACTCTTCCTGTCCGGACTGCTGGTCGAAGGTTAAATGGTGGTGGTTGAAGTAATCGTGGAGCCTTCCTGGAATCGGCTTCGCCACCGAAGCGTATACAAATTCGACGAAATCCAGGATCAATAACGTGTCCGGTGCAAATGGCTCCTGCTGCCGCAGGAATCCGTCATCCACCAGCCGGGATGTTTCGAGCGGCCACGTTAATCCCGGCATTTCCGCAATGACCGAAGCGGCGATGACATCCTCATCACAGCCGCAGATGGCTTGCCCATCCGGGCAGCGCTCCGGAAAACGCAGTCCGAAGGCCCCACTGTTGACCAGCGCCTGCACAGTCGCCACCAAACCAGCCCAGACCTCAGGCGAAATGACCTGCTCGGTTCGCGCCCGAGGCCCGTTTTCCCTGTCGCTGAAGTAGTCGTTCATGTAGGTTGTTCCGCTTGCGCCAACTTGTCCGCGTTCATAGCGCGGTTGATGGCCTGTTCGAATTGCTCGACGCTGGCCAGCACCGCTTCAAGCTTCGGGACCTCGCCAAAGACCATGCCGGCCATGGCTTCGTAGTCCTTGGATAAGGCTTCGTGCATCGCAGTGCTCGGGACCAGCGTAAATGCCCCTGGATGGGCGACATCCAAGCCCAGATCGGCACTTCCGAAGAACAGTCGGGCATGGCGCGCACAATCCATGGCGAGAGCCTGATCGGCCTGCCACTCCGGCGATGCGGACGCCTGCATCAACTGGTGTACATCGTAGTAGTGACGCGAGACACGCTGACCGCCGTGCCGTAATTCGCCACGGCGGTCATGCCATTGCCGCAAGCCATGCAGGATGATGACCTTGTCCCAGAAGGTACGCTCCGGTTTTACGGTGGTGACATTGTGGACGGTGAGATCCAGCGCCGACAAATCCTGCGCTACGTAAGGCTTCACCGATGCCACGATATGTGGGTCTAGTGCCGACTTCGCGCCGGATTCGATTTTCACTGCAGATCGGATGTAATCGTTGGTTGTCGGGGTAACTGCTGGGTACCAGAACAGCAGCGTCTGACCATCCTTGTCGTCTGGGTCGAGTTCCAACCTGAAGCGGCCATCGGGAATGACTGTACCGGCAGTCTGAGTGAATTGATCCGCCAATGGGCCGGCAATATAGGCCTGGCAAGCGACCCTGATAGCTTCAAGGCGTGCTCGACGTTTCTTGCCGCTCAAGGCATCCAGTTCCGCCACCTCGGCAGCCTGCCCCAAGTCATCACGGAAAACCGTGATGTCGATGTCTTCGGAAAAGCGCGAGATCAGGCCAAAAGCCTTGGACAGTGAGGTCCCCTCCTTGAACAAGAGACGAGGTCCGCCAACCGCTAGGCCATTGAACAAGGCATCCAAAGTCCAGCACACCCAGAAATCCTTCTCGACGTTCTGAACCGCCGTACCCATGCGGGTTGCTGCACCGAGAAACAAATCGAGTCGATCGCCGTCGGCAGCAGTGATGACTTCGCGGAAAGACGGATTCAATTGGTTCTCCTCACGCCTTCGGGCCGCGATGAATCGGCTGAGGATTTCACACCACTGTGTATCGGCGAGGTTCGGGATATGGTGTCCCGAGGATCGCAACCGGGCAGATCACGGATCAGATCCTGCATCCACGCCGGCAGCACGCTGAACCCGTTGCGCAGATCCTGGCAGATTGCAGTTCCCTGATCGGAATCGATGAGTAGTCGATTCAGTCGGCTGACAATACGGTCATGGTCGACGGCCAGCGTGTCTTTCAGCCAATGCAGGGCCTGTACGATTCGCATGGCGGGGCGGCCAGCCCAATAAAGGCGACTGGGAGCAGTTTGCTTGAAGTCGATGACGAGTTTATCGAGCTTGATCGCCCGGCGACGTGCGTCGGTATGGATGGTAACGCGAGCTGGGACAGCATCCGTTAGGCCAAGGTCATTGGCGGCGGTCATTCCATCCACGAGCAAACGCAGTTGGTCACGCCGTGCGATAGCGTCGATGATCGCCCGATAATCTGGAGTCGTTGGGCGCTGGGTGAGGCGGTTGATGACGGGCTTGTCGTACAAGCCTCGGTCGACACGCCGCAAATCTCCCGCCAGCACCATACGCTGGAGGGTCTTGTCGATCGCATCCCGGTTGCCGAGGTGCGCAAAGTCAGTCGGTACCCAGACGAGGCCTGGACCTGCAGCGTTGATTTGCGACGAAATGGCGGATTTGATATCTGACACATGACCTCCTGTCCGATATTTGTACAATTTTTTCGGACAGAAGGCAAGAATTTTTGTCCGAAAATTGTAGATCTATTTCGGACATCCAAAGGCTGTACGCGAGGAACTCATAACGGAGCTGTGGAATACCATCCTCGCCATATGCGACTTTTTTCTTGATGAGTAAAAATATATTTGACTCAATAAACCTGATCATCAGCCACAACAGGAAGATTGCTCACGCTAGGCCGCTATCATTTATGCCCCGCCTCAACCTTCAATTTGATCACCTTTGCTCCTTGGCGCATCTGATCGCATTGGTCGGCCCACCAGTCCATTAATTTGCGCCGCTCTTCGAGGAAGTCGCCCCGATCATAGGCAAGCCGCACCGCGTCCCCATGCTTATGGGCCAGTTGCACTTCAACAACCTCCGGACGGAACAAACCGGAGCCGTGTGCCATGGTGCTAAATGAGCTGCGAAATCCGTGCGCGGTATGTTCGGTTTTGGTGTCGTACCCCATCCTACGCAGCGCTGCGTTGATAGTGTTCTCACTCATCGGCCGCTCTCGGCTATGCAATCCGGGAAAACAGTAGTGACCAGTTCCCGTCAGCGGCCGAATATCTTCAATGATCTCCAAGGCCTGCTTGGAAAGCGGCACTACGTGAAGCCGACGCGCCTTCATCTTTCCAAGCGGAATGCGGATCAGGCGTTCATCCTTATCTACCTCTGACCATTCAAGATTCCTGACCTCACCTGGGCGAAGACCGAAAAGTGCAGATAACCGAAAGGCGCAGCACGTGGTCAATGTTCCCTGGTATTCCCAGATGTCGCGCAACAATTCGCCAAACACCTTCGGATCAACGATGGCCGCCATATTCTGCGGCCGACGTGGCGCAATAGCCCCCCGAAGATCAACTGAAATGTCTCGTTCGCACCTACCAGTAGCAATTCCATACCGGAAAATCTGACCGCATGTGTGTCTCAGGCGGTGCGCCGTGTCCATCAAGCCACGCTCTTCGACCCGTCGCAATACAGCCAGCAACTCGGGGGCCTTGATTTCATCAATTGGGCGCTCGCCAAGCCAGGGAAACGCATTCAGTTCGAGTATTCGGATATTCTTGTTAATCGTATGGGCAGTCCAGCCAGTGGAGAACCTCTTATGCCACTCTCTGGCAACAGCTTCAAAGCTGTTTAGGGCGGCCTGGTGCGCTAGCAACTTGCCCACCTTGCGAACCATTCCGGGGTCGGCACCTTCGCGCAACTGCTCCCTGGCTTGGTCCCTAGCTCTTCGGGCTAGCTCTAGCGACACCTCCGGATAAACGCCAAGCGCCAACGTCTTCTGCTTACCTAAAAACCGATAAGCTAGGCGCCAATATTTGCCGCCCTTGGCATCAACAAGCAGGAACATGCCGCCCCCATCTGAGAGCTTGTAGGGCTGCTCTTTGGCCTTGGCATTCTTGACTGCAACCGCCGATAACGTACCTGTGGTCATATCCGCGCTCCTTTGTTGGTACACGGCTATGTTGGCACATGAACTACCAACATAAATACCAACAATCTATTGGTATCTAATGGTAATCCTTGGGATGCATTGAGACAACAAAAAACCCCAAGAGCCTATAGCTGTTGGGGTTTATGGTGCTTCTTGATACTTGGTGAAACGATATTTTGGGGCGACTGATGGGGCTCGAACCCACGACAACCGGAATCACAATCCGGGACTCTACCAACTGAGCTACAGCCGCCACTGAGCGAAGGCGCGCATTGTACGAAGTTCTACTGCGCCTGTCTAGGCCCTCCGTACACCTTTCCCATCAAATCCTGAGCGGAAGAGTCTGGATGGGCATGATAGAATCGTCAGCTTTATTTTTCGGCCCTGTTGTCACAAGGAATTGTCATGGAAGCAACTACTGCACAAGCTAACGAACTCGAACGTCGCGTCGATCTCTCCATCGCCATCGCCGATGTCGAGAGGGAAATGGACCAACGCCTGAAGCGTATGGGCAAAAATTTCAAGATGGCCGGTTTCCGTCCGGGCAAGGTCCCTTTCAGCATGGTCAAGCAGCAGTACGGCGAGCAAGCTCGCCACGAAGTGCTGTCTGAAGCACTTGATCGCGTATTTGGTGAAACCGTCACCACCCAGAAAATGCGTGTCGCCGGGTACCCGCGCATTGAACCGAAAAACACCGAGAGCACGACTCACCTCGAGTTCTCTGCCATCTTCGAGGTTTATCCAGAATTCACGCTCGGCGACATGTCTACCGCAGAAGTTGAACGTCCTGTACTTGAAGTCAGCGCTGCTGAAATTGACAAGACCCTCGACATCCTGCGCAAACAGCGCGTTTCATATGAAGATGCTGACCGTGCTGCAGCCAAGGAAGATCGTGTTGTGATCGACTTTTTGGGCAAGAAAGACGGCGTACCTTTCCAAGGCGGAGAAGCCAAGGACTACCCATTTGTCCTTGGCCAGGGCATGATGCTGCCAGATTTCGAGAATGCTGTTGAAGGTGCAGCAGCCGGCGAATCCAAGACTTTCGATTTGGCTTTCCCCGCTGATTACCACGCAGCCGACCTAGCTGGGCAAACAGTTCAGTTCGAAATTACCGTCAAACAGGTTCAAGCACCTAAATTGCCGGAACTGGATGCTGAGTTCGCTATTGGCATGGGCATCGCCGATGGCGACGTGACCAAGATGCGTGCTGAAATCGAAGCGAACCTGAAGCGTGAAGTTAAGCGCCGTATTGAAGGCAAGCTGAAGGATCAGGTCATGGAAGCACTGATCAAGACCAACCCAATCACCGTTCCAAGCGCCCTGGTCGATATGGAAATCCAGCGTTTGATGCAAGCTGCTCGCCAGGATATGGAGCAACGCGGCATGAAGATCAAGGACATGCCAATCCAGCCGGAATGGTTTGCCGACCAGGCTAAGCGCCGCGTTACCCTTGGTCTGCTTCTTGCTGAGGTAGTTAAGACAGAGAAGCTTCATGCAACCCCGGAACAAGTTCGTGCCATGGTTGAGGAAGGTGCTCAGAGCTACGAGCAGCCGGAAGAAGTGATCCGTTGGTACTACGCCCAACCGCAGCGCCTGCAGGAAATTGAAGGTGTGGCGATTGAGAATAATGTAGTTGAATGGGTGCTGAGCAAAGCCAAGGTAACCGACAAGGCTGAAGTTTTTGATGAACTGATGGGCCAGAAGAACTAAGCCAATCTTTCGTCACAAAAGTTACAAACGTCTCAAACTTAACAAAATTCGGCAACGCAAAAGGGCTGACATGAATATCGACAACGCAGGCAATTGGGATCCACAGGCATTAGGCATGGTCCCCATGGTGATTGAACAGAGTGGACGCGGCGAACGTGCGTTCGACATCTATTCGCGCCTGTTGAAGGAGCGTGTGATTTTTCTTGTCGGCCCGGTTAACGACATCACCGCTAATCTGGTTGTTGCCCAATTGCTTTTCCTTGAAGCCGACAATCCGGACAAGGATATTTATTTCTACATTAACTCACCGGGTGGTTCGGTGACGGCAGGTATGTCAATTTATGACACCATGCAGTTCATCAAACCTGACGTTTCCACGCTGTGTATTGGACAGGCGGCCTCAATGGGTGCCTTCCTGCTCAATGCCGGCGCCAAGGGAAAACGTTTTGCCCTGCCAAACTCCCGCGTGATGATTCACCAACCGCTGGGTGGTTTCCAGGGCCAGGCATCGGATATCGCCATTCATGCCAAGGAAATTCTGTCGATTCGTGATCGTTTGAACCGAATCATGGCAGAACATAGCGGTCAACCGCTGGAACGTATCGAAAAAGATACCGATCGTGACAATTTCCTTTCTTCGGCCGAAGCCGCAGAGTATGGTTTGATCGACAAGGTGCTAACACGCCGCGACGCGGCTTAACCGGAGAAATGCAGATGTCAAAAAGCGGCCAGGAAAAACTGCTCTACTGCTCCTTCTGTGGCAAGAGCCAGCACGAAGTCAAAAAGCTCATCGCCGGTCCGTCGGTCTTTATCTGCGACGAGTGCATTTCACTCTGCAACGACATCATCCGCGATGAACTCCCCGAAGAAACCGCCAAGGCTGGTCGTTCTGACTTACCAACACCGCGTGAAATATGTTCCATCCTCGATTCCTACGTAATCGGCCAGGAAGTTGCCAAGCGCATTCTGGCTGTAGCGGTTTATAACCATTACAAGCGACTCCGCCATACCGCCAAGAATGCTGGCGAAGTAGAATTGGCCAAGAGCAACATCTTGTTGGTGGGCCCTACTGGCTCAGGCAAAACCCTGCTGGCCCAGACACTGGCCCGCATGCTCAATGTGCCCTTCGTCATGGCTGATGCAACGACGCTAACTGAAGCTGGTTATGTCGGTGAAGACGTCGAGAACATCATCCAGAAGTTGCTGCAAAAGTGCGATTACGATATCGAAAAAGCACAGCAAGGCATTGTTTATATTGATGAAATTGATAAAATTTCGCGCAAGTCGGACAATCCATCGATCACCCGTGACGTTTCCGGTGAGGGTGTACAGCAGGCGCTGCTCAAGCTGATCGAAGGTACCGTCGCCTCGATTCCGCCACAAGGCGGACGCAAGCATCCGAATCAGGACTTTGTTCAGGTAGATACGACCAACATCCTGTTTATCTGCGGCGGCGCCTTTGCAGGCTTGGAAAAAATCATTCTCAACCGATCCGAGCGTGGCGGCATTGGTTTCGGTGCTGAAGTCAAGAGCAAGAACGACAAGAAGGCTGTCGGTGAAGTACTGCTTGATGCTGAACCGGAAGATCTGATCAAGTTCGGCCTTATCCCCGAGCTGATTGGCCGCCTGCCGGTCGTTGCTACGCTGCAGGAACTGGAAGAGCCCGCCTTGATCCAGATCTTGACCGAACCCAAGAATGCTCTGATCAAGCAGTATCAGAAGCTATTCAGTATGGAAGACGTCGAACTGGAAGTCCGCCCTGGCGCCCTGTCAGCCATTGCCAAGAAGGCATTGGCACGCAAGACAGGTGCTCGTGGCTTGCGCTCCATTTTGGAGCATGCCCTGCTTGATACGATGTACGAACTTCCGGGTATGGAGAATGTCGAAAAGGTTGTGATTGATGAAAACATGATCACCGGCGACACCCCTGCCCTGCTAATTTACGCCGATCAGCCAAAGGTTTCCGGCTCCAACTGAGCCGGTACTTGAATTGCGGTTTCCTGCCCCCACTTAGGGGCCATATACCTATTTCAAAGGCATCGTAATGTCGAACCCCAACACGCTCCCGGAAACCGTCGAACTACCATTGCTGCCGTTGCGCGATGTTGTCGTGTTTCCGCACATGGTCATTCCGCTTTTCGTTGGTCGCCCGAAATCAATCAAGGCGCTCGAAATGGCCATGGAAGCCGGCAAGAATATTTTGCTGGTGGCCCAAAAATCTGCCGCCAAGGATGAACCGGAACCGGAAGATCTCTACAGCATAGGCTGTTTGGCCAATATTCTGCAGATGCTCAAGCTGCCCGATGGCACTGTCAAAGTGCTTGTTGAAGGAACACAGCGGGCGCGTGTCGAAGCGATCGAGGTGCAATCCTCCGTCTTCATGGCCACTGCTACCCCATTGCCGCAACCTGGTGTTGAAGACCACGAAATCGAGGCTATGCGCCGCGCCGTAGTTGCTCAATTTGACCAGTTTGTCAAACTCAACAAGAAAATCCCGCCTGAAGTACTTTCGTCCATTGCTGGCATCGAAGATGCCGGTCGTCTGGCTGACACCATTGCCGCACATCTGCCACTCAAACTTGAGCAGAAGCAGGAAGTGCTGGAGATGGAAAGCATTCGCGACCGTATCGACCGCCTGCTATCCCAGCTGGAATCAGAAATCGACATCCTGCAGGTAGAAAAGCGCATCCGTGGCCGCGTCAAGCGTCAGATGGAGAAGAGCCAACGCGAGTACTACCTCAATGAGCAGGTCAAGGCGATCCAGAAGGAACTCGGCGAAGGCGAAGAAGGTGCTGATCTTGAGGAACTGGATAAGAAGATCAAAGCAGCAGGGATGAGCAAAGAAGGCTTGACCAAGGCCCAGAGCGAACTCAAGAAGCTACGCTTGATGTCACCAATGTCTGCCGAAGCGACTGTCGTCCGTAACTTTATTGAAACACTGATTGGCTTGCCATGGCGCAAGAAGACCCGCATCAGCAAGGACCTCCACGAAGCTGAAAAGGTGCTGGACTCCGACCACTACGGTCTGGAAAAAGTCAAAGAGCGTATTGTTGAGTATCTTGCAGTGCAGCAGCGCGTCGACAAGGTCAAGGCACCGATCCTGTGCCTCGTAGGACCTCCTGGCGTGGGCAAGACCTCGCTTGGCCAATCAATTGCAAAAGCCACCAACCGCAAGTTCGTGCGCATGGCGCTCGGCGGTGTACGTGACGAAGCCGAAATCCGTGGTCACCGTCGCACCTATATCGGCTCAATGCCAGGAAAAATTCTGCAAAGCCTGAGCAAGGTTGGCGTACGTAACCCGCTTTTCCTGCTGGATGAAGTGGATAAGCTCGGTCAGGATTTTCGTGGTGACCCCTCCTCTGCCTTGCTTGAGGTACTGGATCCAGAACAGAACCATACCTTCCAGGATCATTACGTTGAAGTCGACTTCGACCTCTCCGACGTTATGTTTGTGGCGACCGCCAATACCATGAACATCCCAGCTCCTTTGCTGGACCGAATGGAAGTGATTCGCCTCTCTGGTTACACCGAAGACGAAAAGGTCAACATTGCCATGCGCTATCTGCTGCCCAAGCAGATCAAGAACAATGGCCTGAAAAAAACTGAAATCGCCGTTGCCGACAGTGCGGTACGTGACATCGTGCGCTACTATTCCCGCGAAGCTGGGGTACGTGCGCTAGAACGTGAAATCTCCAAAATTTGCCGCAAGGTCGTCAGAACGCTGGTTCTCAAGAAGCGGGACACAAAGATTGCGGTCAACGCCAGAAATCTCGATAAATTTTTAGGTGTGCGTCGCTACACCTTCGGGATGGCAGAAAAAGAAAATCAGGTCGGACAGGTGACCGGTCTTGCCTGGACAGAAGTCGGTGGTGAATTGCTGACCATCGAATGCGCCATCATGCCGGGCAAAGGCAACATCCTGCGTACCGGCTCACTGGGCGACGTCATGAAGGAGTCCGTTGAAGCAGCACGCTCGGTCGTCCGTGCTCGCTCACGTCGGCTGGGGATCAAGGATGAGGCCTTCGAGAAGTGCGACATTCACATCCACGTTCCCGAAGGTGCCACCCCCAAAGACGGCCCATCCGCAGGTTGCGCAATGACCACTGCACTGGTTTCATCCTACACAGGTATTCCGGTTCGCTGCGATGTCTGCATGACAGGTGAAATCACACTTCGTGGCGAAGTCTTGGCGATTGGCGGTCTAAAGGAAAAGTTGCTGGCCGCCGTCCGCGGTGGCTTGAAGATTGCACTGATCCCTGAAGAGAACGTCAAGGATCTTACTGAGATACCAGATAACATCAAAAACAAGATTGAAATTGTGCCGGTCCGCTGGATCGATCAAGTTCTGGAACGTGCCCTTGAGCGCAAACCGGAAGCCCTGCCAGAGACAGCACCGGTCACCGAACCTGTTCAGGCCGGAGCAGACAGCGCAGCAGCAACAACCATTCTTACCCATTGATTTTCAAGGATTACATGCCAGCGCGTTAACACTGGAATGTCCACTATGCCATACTAGGCCCCTGTAATCGGCCAGAATCCGCTTGACACAAGGATTTCAAGGGGGATATAAATCGCCCTCCACACATATTCTCTTCTTTTTAATCAATCCTCTCAGGGGACATAAATGAATAAGACTGAACTGATCGACCAGATCGCCGAAGCTGCTGAAATCTCCAAGGCAGCAGCCGGTCGCGCACTTGATGCTACCGTCGCAGCTGTCACCGAATCTCTGAAAAAAGGCGACACCGTCAGCCTGATCGGTTTCGGCACCTTCTATGTTGGTGAACGCGCCGCGCGCACTGGCCGTAATCCGCGCACAGGCGAGGAACTCAGCATTGATGCAGCTAAAGTTCCAAAATTCCGTGCCGGCAAGGGCCTAAAAGACGCAGTAAATTAATACCGTAGGGAGCTCTTCTCCTTACAAGGTGAATGTCGATCTCTCAGTACAGGATCCTTCGGAACCCCGCCCACTTCGGCGGGGTTTTTCTTTAGTGCTTGCCGTGCCCGGTATGGCTTTGGGTTGCGGCCAGCACGCCGCGCAAAATATTGACCTCATCGCGCTCCAGGCGAATACGCCCAAACAACCGGCGCAGCTTGGGAATCAGGCGCCCAGGATGCTCCGGATTAAAGAAACCTGTCGTTGTCATCACAGCTTCAAGATGCTGATAGAACCCCTCTACTTCGCTGTGTGTTGCCGTTGGTGAGACAAAGGGCGTAACCAGTGCTCCCAAGGCCGGCGGGCGCCCGGCAAATGCCCCCATACGTACCTCATAGCACAAGACCTGTACAGCTGAGCCGAGATTGAGCGAACTAAAATCCGGATTCGTTGGGATGCTCACTGCTGCATGGCACAACTGAATTTCGTCATTGGACAAGCCGACTGTTTCGTTGCCAAACACCAAAGCAACCTCCCCTTCGGCAGCTGCCGCAAGGAGACGCGTAACCATTTCGCGCGGTTCACCGATTTCCGGACCAAGATCACGCCGTCGAGCAGATAATCCAACGACAAAAACAGTACCTGCTAGCGCTTCTTGAAGGGATGGGTAAATTTCTGCCTGCTGCAGCAAGTCGACCGCACCCGTTGCACGCGTATCTGCCTCTGGATCGGGAAACTGCTTCGGCGACACAAGGCTCAGGTGCCCCAACCCCATCGTTTTCATCGCCCGAGCTGCAGCGCCAATGTTCCCGGGATGAGTCGGCCGACAAAGAACAATACGGATTCGTGAAAGCAGGACTTCCGGCTTCATAGTAAAATTCAACCTTTCAAATTATCGCGGGCAGCTCAAGCCACCCGTCAGCTCTTTAAGCCCATGCATCCAGCTCTCAATATTGCCGTCAAGGCAGCGCGTCGCGCCGGCCAGGTTATCAACCGCGCCTCCAATGATCTTGACTTGATCAAGGTTTCGACAAAACAACCCAACGACTTTGTCACCGAGGTCGACAAGGCTGCCGAAGCAGCAATTATCGAGGTGCTGCGCGATGCTTATCCAGAATACGGAATTCTAGCAGAGGAGTCTGGCCATTCTGCAGGACGTGGTGATCAGGAGAGCGAGTATCAGTGGATTATCGACCCGCTCGATGGCACCACCAATTTCATACACGGGCTACCACAATACGCCGTTTCAATTGCGCTTGCCAAATCTGGCATCGTTGAACAGGCGGTTGTTTTTGACTTGAATCGCAATGAGCTATTCACTGCCAGCAAAGGCAGTGGAGCTTTTCTGAATGAGCGGCGTATCCGCGTTTCGAAACGCCTCAAGCTACAGGACTCTTTGATCGGCACAGGCTTTCCCTACCGCATGTTCGATCATATCGACACCTACATTGCCATCTTCAAGGAACTGACTCAGAAGACTGCCGGAATGCGCCGGCCTGGTGCAGCATCGCTTGATCTGGCCTACGTCGCCTGCGGTCGCTACGATGCTTTCTGGGAGCTTGGTTTATCACCCTGGGACATGGCTGCTGGCGCCCTGCTGGTTTCGGAAGCGGGCGGGTTGGTCAGCGACCTGCGTGGTGATGCCACCTACCTTGAGTCGGGCAATATCATTGCCGGCACACCCAAGGTATTTGGGCCATTGTTAAAGCTGATTGAAGAGAAGCTACCGGCTTCGATCAAGGGCTAAGCTCACCTTGAGCTTCCCCGGTATTCACATACCGGGGCATCGTTGCCCACCTTCAAGCAGGCATTTTTTATATTACTTCTCGTTCTTTTCAGGAGGCACGACCAAGCCGACAAACATGTTCCTTGTCTGACTTTGGAGCTGATCCTGCATATTCTGGAACATTTTTTTCGACTGATCCATATAGGTAGTCATCATGCTCTGCATTGCCGGCTGCTGAAAGTTCAGGAACTGATTCCAGAAGTCAGTCTGCATGGTGGTGTTATCACTCCCAGGCATAGTGCGTGACTGCTCTTGCAGTTTGCCCTGAAAATCAACAAAGGTCTTCATGTTGTTTTCCAGATACTTGCCCAGCATACCTTGCATGGCACTACCGTAGAAACGGACGAAAGCTGAAAGAAGCTCGCTGGAAAAAAGTGGCATACCACCCGTCTCTTCTTCAAGAATAATCTGAAGAAGAATGCTGCGCGTCAGATCTTCAGTGGATTTGGCATCAACCACCTTAAAAACCTCGTATTTGAGAACCAGATCCTTTACATCACTCAGCGTGATGTATGCACTCGTCTTGGTGTCATAAAGACGACGATTAGGATATTTTTTGATCAGCCGTACAGTTTCTGGCATGCCGTGATCCTCAAACTTGATTTGTGTGCAGTGCAACATTATAGCTCAAAAAAACGGGCACCCAAAGGTGCCCGTTTGTGGTGCATTGCAATATTACTGGTAGTACAAACCGCCGTTGATGTTCATCGTCGCGCCGGTCATGAAGCCAGCGATATCAGAAGCCAGGTAGGCGCAGGCGCCACCGATTTCTTCCGGTTTGGCCAGACGCTTCATCGGCACAGTGTCGATGATGGATTGCAGAACTTCCGGCTTGATCGCCATAACCATCTTGGTTGCCACATAGCCCGGGCAGATGACGTTAACTGTCACGCCTTTGGCAGCCAATTCGGCAGCCAGCGCTTTGGAGAAGCCGATCACGCCAGCCTTGGCAGCGGAGTAGTTGGTCTGGCCAGCCTGACCTTTGACGCCGTTGACGGAAGAAATGTTAACAATACGACCCCAGCCACGGCCGGCCATCTTGGCTGACACTTGCTTGGTCATGTTGAACAGCGAGGTCAGGTTGGTGGAGATAACTGCATCCCAGCCGTCCTTTTCCATCTTGGCAAACATCTTGTCGCGGGTGATACCGGCGTTGTTGATCAGGATATCAACTGGACCAGCAGCAGCTTCTGCTTCGTTGACCATCTTTTCGCAATCTTCCAGGGAAGACACGTCACCAGCGACGCAGACGAAATCGTTGAAGCCGGCAGCTGCCATTTCCTTCAGCCACTCTTCTTTGTTATCAAACTGCGGGTGGTAAGAAGCGACCACCTTGTGACCAGCCTTGGCCAGTTCTTGACAAATTGCGGTACCAAGACCACCCATAGCGCCGGTTACGAGAGCAACACGTTGAGTCATAGTTATTCCTTCCTGTTGTTGATTTAAAAGTGGGGTAAATAATACGCCGGTCAGTACATGTGCTGGCCGCCGTTGATGGAAATATTGGCCCCGGTGACAAACGCTGCTTCATCAGAAGCGAGGTAAGCCACGAGGCCGGCGATTTCTTCCGGTTTGCCCAGTCGATTGACCGGGATTTGCGGCAGAATTTTTGAATCCAAAATTTCCTGCGGGATAGCCGTCACCATCTTGGTGCCAATATATCCCGGCGAAATCGTGTTGACCGTAACACCCTGCTTGGCAACTTCCAGAGCAAGTGCCTTGGTAAAACCATGCATGCCCGCTTTGGCTGCCGAGTAGTTGGTCTGCCCGAAAGCGCCCTTCTGCCCATTCACCGAACCGACGTTGATAATTCGCCCCCAGCGGCGCTCAGTCATGCCGTCGAGCACCTGCTTGGTCATGTTAAATACCGAGTCAAGATTGGTGTGAATTACCGCATCCCAATCCGCCTTGGTCATCTTTTTGAAAGTCATGTCGCGCGTGATACCGGCATTATTGACCAGTACATCGACCGGACCCACATCCTTGGTCACGGTATCAATACACTCACGTGCTGAGTCAAAATCGGTAACGTCACAGGGATATGCCTTGAATCCATAACCCAGGTTATTCATGCCTTGTAGCCAATCCTTGACCTTGGCATTGCCCGGAGAATAGGTAGTCACCACTTTAAAGCCGAGTGCCGCCAACTTGATGCATACCGCCTCACCGAGGCCACCCATGCCACCAGTAACCAATGCAACTCTTGACATTGAATTTCCTCCTCCGGAAATAATCAGGAAGCACGTTCCTTGACGTAGCGTCCAGGCGCCGGTTCGATCGGCTTGTAGTTGGTATTGCCCAGTTTCCGTGGTGCGCGTAAGGCACCCGCATGCGGCTTCAGCCAAGCCGACCAATCATTCCACCAACTGCCCTTCCTCTCTTCTGCTGCGGTCAACCAGCCTTCGGCATCGATTTTTACGTCATCGCCAACCCAGTAACTGCGCTTATTTTTGCTGGCCGGATTGATTACTCCAGCAATGTGGCCCGAAGCCCCCAGAACAAAGCGAACATCGCCACTCAGCAGACGTGTACTTTGATAAGCCGACTGCCACGGAACGATGTGATCTTCGCGTGTCGCCAGCAGGTAAACTGGCATATCCAGACGACCGAGATCTACACGCTGACCGCACATTTCAAGCTTGCCCGGTATACGCAGACTGTTGTCGTGATAGAGGTTGCGCATGTACCAGCAGGCAAACGGTCCAGGCAGATTGGTCGAGTCCGAATTCCAGTAAAGCAGGTCGAAAGCTTTTGGCTTCTCACCTTTCAGGTAATTGTTGGCTACATAGTTCCAGACAAGGTCATTTGCCCGCAGGAAAGAAAATGTGCTCGACAAATCGCG
Source organism: uncultured Dechloromonas sp. (assembly GCA_964293845.1). GTDB lineage: Bacteria > Pseudomonadota > Gammaproteobacteria > Burkholderiales > Rhodocyclaceae > Azonexus. The sequence continues at coordinate 28,117 of CAXYZX010000001.1, read as the reverse complement.
GGCCGGCAACAAGCCACCTTTACCTATGCTTGCCTCACGGGACATCAAACCGTTTTCGTCAATGAACAAGCCAATTTCGCCGGTATCAGCAAAATCCAGCAAGGTAGTGAGCAAGGTGAGTGAGGCAACCGGATCCTCTCCTCGCCCCTTCAGCACGGCCAGCGCCGAGGTCAGCACAGTACCACCGACACAGAAGCCAAGTGCGTTGACTTGCTTGACCTTGCAGATTTCCTGAACGACGTGCAGCGCAGTGATCGGCCCCTGCTCCAAATAATCTTCCCAAGTCAGATTGCCCTGCTCTTCCTTCGGATTACGCCAGGAAACCAGGAACACCGTGTTGCCCTGCTCGATCATGAAACGGATCAGCGAATTATCAGGCTGCAAATCCATGATGTAGAACTTGTTGATACAGGGTGGTACGACCAGCATCGGCAGCGTACCGACCTTGGGCGTTAGCGGCGTGTACTGAATCAACTGCATCATTTCGTTTTCGAAGACAACAGCGCCCTCGGTGGTGGCGATGTTCTGGCCAACCTCGAAGACCGATTCGTCGGTCATCGAGATACGACCTTTCTCGAAATCCTTGATCAGATTATTGATGCCATCGGTAATGCTCTGGCCTTTGGAGTCCAGCGCGGCCTTGATGAATTCCGGATTGGTTGCAGCAAAATTGGAGGGCGCCATCGCATCGGAAACCTGACGCGCCAGAAAGCGCATGCGATTCTTGGCTTTTTCGTCCTCGGCCGGCATTAGCTCGACCAGTTGTTTAACAAACTGGGTGTTGAGCAAATAGGCCTGATGCATGTAGTCGTAAACCGGGCTTTCGCGCCACTCGGGCGCCGAGAAGCGACGATCGCCTGACTCTGGCGTCACCTTGAATTGTTCTGCCTGCCCCTGCTGCTTGTTGAGAACGGACTGCCAGAGACTCATCTGCTGGTTCATGAAATCGCGCTGCATGCTGTTCAGCGCCTGCGGATCAACCGGCGGAGGCGCCGCCGTGTGCGGATTTCCCGCCTTGCTCAAAAAGTCCATGAATTGCTGGGCCATGTCTTGTCCGGCTTTCATGAATGGCGATCCGGAACCAAAAAATGCATCGTTATCATTTGATCCCTGCTGCGTCATGGGGGTCTCGCTTATTGGTGGGGGGCTGGAACTTCTGGATTCTCCATACCCGCCCAAACGCTGTCAATCGATTTACATGCATAATTACGCCATGTACATCATAGCCATTGGTTGGCTCTGGGTTGCGCTGCTTATGGCAATCACGGAGAGTAGCGTTGTTGCCGGCATCTTTACCCTGTTTCTCTGGGGGTTAGTGCCCTGTTCGATCATGCTCTGGATGAGCGGAAGCAAGGTACGCCGCCAGCGCAAGGCTTATCAGGAGTTACTCGCCAGCCAACGCACGAACAACGACGATGGAAGCGACACCAAACCCGATAAGTAAAACCTGCTGCACGGTGGCACGAAGCTCCGTGCGTTTATGCAAGCCCGGAATCAGATCGGCGACCGCGACGTAAATCATGCTGGCCGCTGCCAGTCCGAGCAGCGTAGGAATCCACTCCGTCAATTCGGAGAGTGCAAAATAGGCCAGCATGGCGCCAACTAGTGTTGCCAGACTGGAGAGGAGATTGAACAGTAGCGCCCTTCTCTTGCTGTAACCGGAGTGCAGAAGAATCAGGTAATCACCAACTTCCTGCGGTATTTCGTGGGCGATGATGGCCAGCGCGGTGACAATACCAAGTTCGGTACTTTGCAGAAAAGCAGCGGCGATCAGGATGCCATCGACAAAATTGTGAAAAGTATCACCGACCAGGATCAGTAACCCTGAGCGGCCATGATCATGTGCCGGCGTTTGCGCCTCATGCGCTTCGCAATGATCGTGATGGCAATGACGCCAAAGGACCAGTTTTTCGAGAATAAAGAAAAACAGGATACCAAACAGGATGGTTGCCGCCATTTTGTGCGGGTCACCGTGCTCCAGCGCATGCGGAATAATCTCAAGAAAAGCCGCACCCAGCAAAGCACCGATGGCATAAGAAATCAGCATGCTGACCCGATGCGTGCCAACAGCCATACTCAACGCGGCTGCCGCAGTGACGCTCAAAACGCCGCCGGCCAGCGATACGGCAATGATCCAGGAAAGAGTGCTCACAGGGACTTCAGACGGGGGAAAGGCGCGCATTATACGCGCTAACGCTAAGCCTCCAGCCAGATCAGGCTAGCCATGCGTCCCGTAATGCCATCGCGACGGTAGGAGAAATAGCGACTTTTCTCACTCACCGTACAAAATTCTCCGCCGCTGACCGCCACCACACCACAACGATTCAGGTGCTGACGCGCTAATTCATAAATATCCGCCAGCCATTTACCCGACTTTCGAGCGACAAAAGCAATATCAGAATGCGCTGACACGCCCAAAAAAGCCGCTCTCACTTCGTCACCCACCTCAAAACAGGCTGGCCCGATTGCTGGCCCCAGCCAGGCCATAATCTCGGAAGGCGGCACTGCCATACTGGCGACCGTCTGCTCAAGCACCCCGGCCTGCAGCCCACGCCACCCGGCATGAGCTGCCGCAACAACAGTGCCAGCCCGATCACAAAACAGCACGGGGAGGCAATCGGCCGTCATCACCGCGCAGACGACCCCCGGACGACGCGCAAAGGAAGCATCTGCCGCCATAGAACTTGGGCACTTTTCGGCGTCGACCACAACATTCCCGTGCACTTGCTGCAACCAGGACGGCTCTGCCGGCAGCAATTGGCGCAATTGCCCACGATTCGTCGCAACGCGCTCGGGCGCGTCACCAACATGGTCTCCCAGATTCAAACTATCCCAAGGCGCGGGGCTACAGCCACCAGCACGCAGGGTTTGTAAAGCGTGCACCCCGGGTGGCGCTGACCATTCCGGGATCAGCCTCTCAGCCATAGCGCAGCGAATCAAGCAACTCGCGCATATCCTCGGGCATCGGTACTTCCCACTGCATCTTGAGTCCGGTCAACGGATGTACCAGACCAAGGCGGGTCGCGTGCAGTGCTTGTCGATGAAACTCCGGCAGGCGTGGGTTGGGCTTGCCATAAACCTGATCGCCAACCAGTGGATGACCGATTGAGGTCATGTGCACACGAATTTGATGGGTGCGACCGGTTTCCAGAGAACACTCAAGGAAAGTACAGTAGGTGAATTTTTCAAGTATGCGATACCAGGTCAATGCGGGCTTGCCGCCTCGACTCTCCGGCACCACTGCCATCTTGATCCGCTGCACGGGATGGCGACCGACAGGCGAATCAACCCCGCCATCCTTCTTGATGGTTCCCGCCGCCAGTGCCAGATACTGTCTTCTGACGGAGCGCGCCTGAAGCTGGCGCACCAGATCGGTCTGTGCCTCCAGTGTTTTGGCGACGACCAGCAGGCCGCTGGTGTCCTTGTCCAAGCGATGCACAATACCAGCACGTGGAATCTCATTGTTGGCCGGCAGATGATGCAGCAGCGCATTAAGCAAGGTGCCGCTCCAGTTGCCGCTACCAGGATGCACAACAAGCCCGGACGGCTTGTTGATTACGATCAGTGTTTCGTCTTCAAAGACAATATTGAGCGGGATATCTTCCGGCTGCTCGGCCAGCACACTGGCGTCTGCAGGCTCGGCAATGATCAGTTTTTCGCCACCCATCAGCTTATGCTTGGGTTCGCATTCAAGTACACCATCCACCGTCACCAGACCATCGCGCACCCAACCTTGCAGGCGGTTACGGGAATGTTGTGGCAACAACTCAGCAAGTATCTGATCGAGACGGCGACCGCCGCAACTATCAGGAACCGTCAGGCGATGTGGCTCAGTTCGGCTATAATCGCCGCAGTTTTCCATAGGATCGTTCATGATGCGAAGTTTACCCGCATTTCAGTCATTTCCCGCCTGCTTTCGCCTGCTCTTGGCGCTTTTCCTTGCTGCACTTGTCTCGGCTTGCGGTATTTTGCCGGAAGGACAGGATGAAACAGCCGGCTGGTCAGCCAGCAAATTGTACGCAGAAGCCAAGGATGCACAGACCGATGGTTCTTGGGAGAAGGCTGCCAAATACCTCGAAAAACTCGAAGCCCGCTTCCCCTACGGTCGTTTCGCCCAACAGGCACAGCTTGAACTGGGCTATGTCTACTGGAAATCCGGCGAACCCGGTTCGGCAATTGCTGCCTGCGACCGCTTTATCAAGCTGCACCCCAATCATCCGGCAGTGGATTACGCTTACTACCTGAAAGGCCTGGTCAATTTCAATGAAGACCTAGGGCTTATGGGTTACGTCAGCTCCCAGGATTCAACTGAGCGCGACCCCAAGGCGGCACGGGAATCATTTGATGCCCTGCGCGACCTCGCCACCCGCTTCCCAAAGAGCAAATACACGCCGGATGCCCTCCTGCGCATGAATTATCTGGTCAACACAATGGCTGCGCAGGAAGTCAACGTGGCGCGCTATTACGTCGCTCGCGGCGCCTACATTGCGGCAGTTAACCGCGCACAGTTTGCAATCACGACTTATCCGCAGACACCGTCCGTTGAAGAAGGGATGTTTGTTCTGGTTACCGCCTACGACAAGTTGGGCATGACTGAACTGCGTGACGATGCTGATCGCATCATGCGTCAAAACTACCCTAACAGCCGCTTCTACAAGCAAGGCCTGGAACGCAAGACCGCCTGGTGGAAACTCTGGTAATCAGCTGCCCTGCTTGATAGCCAGAATCGCCTGATTGCGCAGGGTGCGGAGCAGAGATAGTTCTTTCTCCGGAATATCTATGCCACCCACCTCGTCATGATCGGCATAAATTAACGCAATCGGATTGCCTTTCAGATTAAGCGGAAAAAGAACAAAGGATTGCGCAGGTACCGCCTTGCGATACCAGTCGGGAATCCTGGCCGCTATTTTGGGTTCGTTTATATCGCTGATCAGGATATCGACACCTTTTGACGTCGATGCGTGAAAAACATCGGGAGTGAAAGTCAAGGGAAAACGAAATGCCTTGGCCACATCGTTGGCCTCCGGCCCGAACCCGAAGCGGCCCTGCATTACACCGGCCTTGGCATCACGAATACAGAGTACGACGCGCTTGAAACCCATCGCCCGATACATGGTTTCAAGAATGATGCGCAAAATATCATTGAGCTTGAAACCATCAACCAGTGTGTTGCTGATGTCCTGAATACCGGCAGTTAGGATAGCCTGGGCGTCGACTGCCTCACCCGGTTCAGCGGCATATGAGCTTGATTCATTCAGGAGTGTGCCATCCGAAGAATCAGCCTCCGTTCCAGCGTCAACCGCAGCAGTCCCCCCCTCAGCCTGGGCGAATAGTCGAATCTGCTTGCCGATGTTCGTCTGAGTCAAATTAAGATTAATTACCCTCGCGAAATCGGCAACTTCAATCATTGCGCGCTGCACGGCTTGCTGAATTTCCTTGGCATCCAGCGTGACCGCCTCGGCAAAGCGCGCCATCAGTTTGCGCATTTCCTTCTCGCGTTCTTCTGGCGTCGCCTGAGCGATGATTGTGCACAGCTCATTCGAGAGGCTGGCCAGTACACGCAAACGCTCCTCCTGACTACCAGCCTTCTTGACTTGCCCGCCGGGCAGTTTGCGCATGGTGCTGACGATCAGTGCCGGGAACCCCCACTGTTTGGCAATGGCAACGCCTAGGTCCTCGAAAGAAATGGCAAGTACCTGCAATGCTGCCTGGTCTTCACTACAGTTCTTCTGGGCAATGATGCGACGAATTTCATCGCTCTCTTCCGGGAAGTAATACTGCGAGAGCAAGCGCCCCAGGCTATGAAACAGGGAACAAATAAAGGTTTGTTCCAGATCTCGCATTTGCGCCGTGGCACTAATGTCCTTGGCCAGAATACCGGCCAGCGTGGCGCGCAGAAAATCTTCCTTGAGCTGATTGGCGTTACCCTTGTTTTGCATGTGTTCAAACAGCAGAACCGTAATCGCGATATTGCGCACTGCCTCAAAACCAAGGACAACGACTGCACGCGAAACGGTGCTGATGCTTCCCCCTCCCGCCGGGCGGAAATAAGCCGAATTGACCAGGCGCAACAACTTGTTGGTTAGCGCAAAATCCTTGAGGATGGAGTTGGAAAGCTTGTTGATGCTCTCGGTTTCACTGTTGGCGATCTTATTGATCGCGCTGACCGACTCGGAAAGCGCCGGGAAATCTGTCTTGTGCCGCATGCGGCGCAACAGGAAATCAAGCGTGGACTGACGCCCGTCACCATCGCGCTTTTGCTCATCCTCCGGGTCCAGATAATTATCCAGCGCCTCGCCAAACTGAGTAGCACTTTGATAGCGCAAGAGTGGATCTCGCGCCACGGCCTTGTAAAAAATGTTGCTGATTCTCTCGTCGACCGCTACATTTGCTGGCAACTTGACATCCTCATTGGCCAGCCGGTGCATGACCTGAAAAATGTTGTCGCCTTCAATCGCCTGCCGCCCAACCAGCATTTCAAAAAGTATAAGTCCGGCGGAAAACAGATCAGAACGCTCGCTTACTTCACGTCGTGCCACATATTCTGGCGCCATGTAGGCCGGCGTACCGGAGTATTCCTCAAGCTCACCATCGGCATTGCCAACGCGTGTCGCAATCCCGAAATCCATGACGCGTGGAGTGCCATTTTCGTCCAGCAGAATATTCGATGGCTTCAGGTCGCGATGGATGATGCGCTGGGCATGTGCACAGGCGATGGCGTCAAGAATCGGACGCAACAAAGTGACAGCCTTGACCGGTGACAAAGCACCGCTACCGACCAGAAACTCCGCCAAATTTTTGCCCGGCACATATTCAAAAACCAGATAGACCCCGCCAGCCTCTTCACCGGCATCAAAAATCGGCACAATATTGGCGTGACGCAGCTTGCTGACCGTCCGCGCCTCGTCAAGCAAGACTTTGTTCCTGGCCGCATCAGGCTGGGAAAAGCGCACCGTCTTGATCGCAACTTCACGCTGCAATTGTGGATCAAAGCCCAGATAGACCACGCTTTGCGCGCCGCGTCCCAACTCGCTACGTACCTCGAAACGACCGATTTTTTTATTCATTCAGTTTCTTCTATCCACACCAGGCGGGGAATTCCGTCTGCCACGCCATGCACTATGGCATTTTGCCCAAATTTTGCGCCCAGCGCCTTGGCGTCAGCCAGCCCCAGATCGGTGACAAAACAAATCTCCTCCGCAGGCCAGCTTGCGTCATCCGCAACATTCTCGCCAGCGTAGGGTTCATAGTTATTTTCGAGGAGAAAAACCTCCATGGCGGACTGACGTTCCATGTTGGCTTCCATGCCAAGCTTCTGAGAACCCGGATTGTGTGCAGTGAGCACCACAAACTCACTGGCCCCGGCAGTCTCCAGCCAGCAGCGCAGGTTTTCCGAAGCTTGATCAATATGCAATTCACAGCACCCGCCGGGCAGAAAAACCCGATAGCTTGTTGCCCGGTAAGCCGCTTCCAGTTCAGTTGTCTTCGCCATCTAGATCCGTTATTCCTATCAATTGCTCAGCTTCACCAAGCGGCAACGCTTCGACTTCCTTTAAGCGGCGCGACAGTTGGCGGGTTCGTGTTTCTGCCTTGCTGATGCTGTTGCTGGCTTCATCAAGCTTCTTCTTGGTATGTGCCAGCGCTTCGCCAAACTTGCCAAACTCGGTTTTCACTGCACCGAGCACGGCCCAAACCTCTGCCGAACGTTGCTCGATAGCCAGTGTTCGAAAACCCATTTGCAGACTGTTAAGCAGTGCTGCCAAGGTCGTTGGCCCTGCCAGACTGACCCGATAGTCGCGCTGCAAGGCCTCGGCCAGACCGGGGCGGCGCAAAGCTTCGGCATACAAACCTTCGATGGGCAAGTAAAGCATGGCAAAGTCCGTCGTGTGCGGTGGCGAGACATATTTTTCGTGAATACTCTTCGCTTCACCTTTCAGCCGGCTTTCGATAGCTCGCGCTGCTTCCTCGACCAATGCCGGCTCACAGCGATCCTGAGCATCCAGCAAGCGCTGGTAATCCTCGATCGGGAACTTGGCATCAATCGGCAACCAGACCACCGCACCATCGCCCTTGCCCGGTAGACGAATGGCGAAATCGACGCGCTCGTTGCTCCCGGGGCGGGTAATCACATTGGCCGAAAACTGCTCGGCGGTCAGCAGTTGTTCAAGGAGGGCAGCGAGCTGAACTTCACCCCAGGTACCACGCGTCTTGACGTTGGTCAGTACGCGCTTGAGATCACCGACACCGGCGGCCAGCGTCTGCATCTCACCCAGACCGCGATGCACCTGCTCCAGGCGATCGCTGACCAGCTTGAAGGACTGACCAAGCCGTTGCTCCAGTGTGGCGTGCAACTTCTCGTCGACCGTGCGCCGCATTTCCTCAAGCTTCGCTGCATTGTCTGCCTGCATTGCGGTCAACCGCCCTTCGACGGCTATTTTTAGCCGCTCGAAACGCTCATCCAGACCGAGAGAAAAGCGGTTCAATTCACGGGCAAAGGCCTCCAGACGTTCGGCCTGCGAGGCCCCAAACTGTCCAACCTGGGTACTCAATGCCTGCGCCAGAAGATTCGCCGATTGCGCGCGCTCTTCTCGATCGCGGAACGACTCTTCGGTATCCTCACGCCGTCCGCGCGACAGCTCTTCACGTAATTCTCGCTCCAGTCGGGCCAACCCTTTTTCCTGACTGTCCTGCAGCGTGCGCCAGCGCAAATCGTCCTCGGAGCTATGTTGAGCACGCCAGAGCAACACCGCCTGCAAGAGCAGGATAACGATTACACCAGCCAGCATGGCCAGCCCCAAAGTTTCGCTCACCGATGATTACCGGAGTGAGAAATCGACACGGCTGGCCTTGCCTTTATCGTCGGCCCCGGTTTTTGCTGGCAGCAGGAAGACCCGCTCCAGCGGTACCTTGCCCTGCTCGACCAGCCAGCCCTGCACTACTTCAGCACGGCTCGCCGCCAGAGCCCGCACATCTTCCAGTGTCACCGGCAGATTGGTCAGCATCAGCTTTTCCATTTCCTCAACCGGCAAATCCTTCTGAAAACCGACCACGTTACGCGGTTTCGGGAACTTGGCTTCCTTGTAGGCACGCTGCAGATAAATCGGGTATTCGCCGGGAGCAAATTCGATACTGTCCAGCGACGTACCATCGCCACCCTTCTTCAGCGTTTCCTTGAGTTTTTCACCCTTGGCCGCGCGCTCAATGGCAACACGCTTGATCCCCTCATTGTCGGCTTCAGGATCAGCACGACCGGTGATTTCAAGCTTCAGTGAAGCTCGTTCGTTGAGTGCCTTGGCCAATGACTCCAATTTTTTAACAGCGCCATCCGACAAGCTGGCGCGCCCAGCCACAAATTCGACATTGGACAATTCTTCGCCACCGCCAAACATCGAGCCGAGCAACGCAAACGGCGAGGTCACCGCCTTGACGAAGAGATTGACAATCACCTTGACGACCAGACCACCCACCGAGAATTGCGGATCATCGAACGAACCGGAAATCGGCAGATTCACTTCAATTTCTCCCCGGTTATTCTTGAGCAGGGAAATCGCCAGATTTACCGGCAGCGTGGTTGCATCCGGGCTTTCTACCTTCTCACCAAAGGTGAATTGATCAATGAACAAACGATTGTCAGCAGTTAGCTGTTTGTTTTCCAACTTGTAGGCGACACTGAGCGAAAGCTTGCCCTTCTCGATGTTGTAGCCGGCGTATTTGCCTGAATAAGGCGAGAAACCGACCAGATCAACACCGGTAATATCGGCCTTGAGATCGAGAAAAGCCTTGGCCGCCAGCGGGTTGAGCTTGGCCAGTATTTGTACTGGTGCCGTGTTGGCGTAAGTGCCGCGCAATTCCATATCAGCAACTGTGTCAGGCGCCGATGAAAGCCCGGTAACACGGCCACCCAGTTTGGCGACATTGACTGAATAGTTGGGTTTGACGAACAAGTCAGAGAAGTTCACCGTGCCATTCTGCAAGGTGATCTTGGCAATTTTGATCGGTGGCGGCGCGGCTTTTTCGCCAGTGGCCGGCACCGGCTTTTCCACCGCTTTTCCTTCCGTGGTCGGTGCATCCTTGGGCTTCTTGATGATGCTGGCCACGTTGAGTTGCCCGTCAGGATTGATCACCAGTCGCGAGAAAAAGTCGGTCAGCGCAATTTCCCCGACATTGATCGCCATCGGCTGCAAGCGGAAATCAATGCCGCCAAAGTAGAGCGAACGCCACTTGAGGAAATCCGACTTGTTGGCCTTGTCTACGGTAAGCAGATCACCCAAGGTCAGCGAGCCTTTGTAGCTGGCATTGAACCCCTGTTTGCCGATCTCGGCAAAGACATCGCCCTTGCTCGAGACCTGGCCACGGGTCAGGGCAATATTGAGGTAATCAAAAAAGTAAGGTTCCAGGGGCAGGATTGGGATCGTCTGGGTTTCCACCTTGAGATTGGCTTGCAGCGGATAGACCTGCACGCTGCCATCAACCTTGAGGCTGCCCTTCTGGTTAATCCTTGTCTTCAGGGCTATCGTGCCCTTTTTGTTAGCCTCGCTGGAAAGATTTTCGCCCGTCAGATTGAAACCATCAATCATCTGAACCGCTGTTGGTGTTGTCGTCTGATCCTCAACACGCAGGCTTAAATCGTTCACCGCCAGTTTGCCGACGCTACCTACCCAGGGGCGCGCATCGGAAAGTTCTTCCTTGGCCTTTTTTGCCGTTTTCAGTAGTGGTGAACTAACCCATTCGATTTTTCCCTCTTTATTGCGTAACAAGCGGGCACGGGTTCCGCTGTTGGCGACATCGGCGATCTCAATACGATGGCCATGCAGGTCAACCCGAATGCCCTTGACCGTCATGCGCTCGACGCGCATACGCTCACCCAGATCAACCTGATACGAGACTTCGCTGATCTCGATAGGCTCGATGAGTTTGCCTTCTATACGGCCAACCTGGACATTGAGGTCACGCACCTCGCCCTCTACCAAAGAGAGATTGGACTCATCCTTCCAGCGCAAAAAACCGTTGCTCAGACGAAATTCACCCAGTGACCATTCCGGCGCTTTGGCTGCCGTTTTTGATGCCGGTCTGGCTTCGTCCTTGGCCGATGCACCTGAGATTTTTTCACCTAGCGCAATCAGGTTCAGCTCGCCCTGACGATTTACGGCAAGGCTTGCATCCAGGCCATCCAGGGCGATACTTTTGACCACGAAGCGTTGGTTAACCAGATCAGCGTTTTCGATATCGATATCCAGCTTCTTCCAGCCAACCAGCGGCGCACCGCCTGCCTCAGTCACCTTCAGGCCGGAAAGATGGGCGGCCCCGACCATCGTCAGCGAGAAAAGCTGGTCAGAAAGCTCTTTAAAAATCAGCTTCAATTCGCTGTCGACCGTACCATTTACCAAACGAATGGGTATTGAAGCGGGTAGATAAGCTTGCAGCGTCGCCAGATCAAAATGATCGATATCGAGGCTTATTTCACTCTCGCGCCCCTCGGCAAACGGCTTGCTACGCCCCTCAAGAACCAGTGGTGAATCACCAAAAATAGCCGAAAAATGCGGTGTCACCTGCACATCGGCCTTGTAGGCCATGCTGGAGACAAACGGTAAACGCAGGTTAATGTCGCTCACCGTATGTACCTTGCCCACCGGCTGATCGTCAAAAACCACCTTGCCGCCCAGCAACTGGATATTGTTGATCGAGAAGCGTGGCGTCGGCGAAGGCTCGGAAGGCTTCATCCACTCATCAAGCAGGTCGGAAATATCGTACTTGCCATCGTTCAGGCGAGCGACTGCTACGCGTAAGCCCTGCAGACGGATTTCATCAACGACCGGCGCCGCCTGGGCAATCGACAGCGCTGACAAATTGACGAATAACTCATCAAAACCGAAAACCTCTTTGTCGCCAGCAACTTTGACCGAAACAGCATTGATTTGGGCGGTCAATGCAAACGGGTTGATGGCAATCTCGCCAACACTGACCTCGCGATGCAACTGCGTGGATAACTGCTTTACCAGGATCGATTTAACCAGCGGGGGCGCGGCAAAGAAGCCAAGAAGCGCAATCACCAAAACAAACCCCACCGCCCACTGCGCGAAACGACGAAACCGTGATGACTTGATGGAGAAAGAGGGTTTGGCGGCTGTTGTAGAGTTGTGAGTATCGTGTTCGGCCATGATAACCTACCGCTTTTATAGGATTGGTGGCGAATTTAACACACCGACACCCCTGCAAAACGGTAAAAACTCATGAAATGGATACTCGACGATATTCTTAGCGCCCTAGCCGCATTAAAACACGGCGCCACTTGGGTGGTCATTGGCATGATCACCGCTTTCGCACTAATGGCCTACGCCGTTTTTCATTTTGCGGTTCAAACTGACTCAGTTTTGCGTCATCTCAAGTACTCGATGGCGGCCTGTCGTGAAATGACCAACGGACCGATCATCTTCCTGTTTTGCGGCATGATATTTTTTCTCTTTTCCGCCGCTGTAACACTTGGCGAAGTCCAGCGCTACTTCCATTTCAGTAGCCGCAACCATAAACATGAAATGCAAAAATCATTAAAACACGGCCTTGGCTGGGGTGCTTTTGCTGTCTCGATAGCGATCGGTGGACTGGTTTTCTTCAACATGAATTGTCGCTGACCGATTTGTCGTAATGAAGATACTGATTGTCGAAGACGCTTCCGCTACCTTGCTGATCACCAGCAAATACGTCGAGCGCTTAGGGGCACAACCGATTGCCGCAGACAATGGCGAACTGGCGATTACGGCCTTCCGTAACGAACAGCCTGATATGGTACTACTCAATGCCTGGCTACCAGATGTCGATGGTTTTTCTGTAGCACGCCAGATGCGTGCCCTTGAAAAACCGGGTGCTTGGACACCAATCATCTTTTTGTCTGGCATGGCTTCCGACAAGGATCTGGAAAAAGGTATTGCTGCCGGCGGCGATGACTATCTCTACAAACCAGTCAGTGAAGCAGTCCTGAGCGCCAAGATACGCGCCATGCAGCGCATCATTCAAATGCGTACTTCGCTGGTTGTACTTGCCCGCGAACTGGATACCGCCAATCAGGAACTAAAGCGTCTTTCAGCCAGCGATGGCTTGACCGGTATCGCCAACCGCCGATTTTTTGATGAACATCTCTCTCGTGAATGGCGACGCGCGCGGCGCGGGTCGGGCGAAATTGCCATCCTCATGTGCGATATTGATCACTTCAAGGCCTATAACGACACCTATGGCCACCAGGCCGGCGATGACTGCCTGCGCCAGGTAGCACGCAAGATCAGAGACAGCATGGAACGTGCCGCCGATCTGGCAGCCCGTTACGGCGGCGAAGAGTTCGTCGTTCTGCTACCGGATACACCAATTGAAGGCGCCCATATCGTTGCCGAAAAACTGAGGCAGGCGATTCATGCACTGAACCTTCCCCATGCCGGCTCATTGCATCGCCTTGTCACGCTAAGCATTGGCATTGCCGCGCTCTCAGCAGGAGATGACAACACTTCGCAAACTTTGATTGAGGCGGCTGATCGCGCCCTTTACCGCGCCAAACACGCCGGACGGAATCTCGTCTGCCGCCACGATGCCCAACTGGATTCATGAACATGATCAAACGCAGCACCGTAGTCATTGTGGACGACAACGATATGATGCGCGGCATTCTGCGAGGCATGTTGCGTGGTGAGGAGTACGAAGTGATAGGCGAAGGCCGCAATGGCGTTGTTGCGGTCGACATCGCTGAACGCCTGAAACCTGATGTCATCTGTCTTGATGTCATGATGCCGGAAAAGGATGGCATTCAGGCGCTCTGTGAAATCAAGGCAGCCAACCCCGGCATTGAGGTCATCATGATCACCAGCAGTTCCGACCCGGAAACGGTTCAGGGCGCCATTCAGAATGGTGCCAGCGGCTATATCGTCAAGCCGTTCAACGCAGCCAAGGTGCTCGACACCCTGGCTCGTATCGTCGCCCGCAAAAGGGCAAAGTAAGCCAGCTCAAAACCCGTTTCGCCACTGCCTGATGGCAGAAAAAACAGCGACCGGCGACTGGTCGACCGCACCATGTTCTTCCGCCGCTTGAATAACCTCTATCTGCGCACAGCGCAAAAATGGATTGCTCGCCTTTTCCTCGTTCAGGGTCGAAGGAACACTGGGCCATTCCGCTGCCCGCAATGCAGCAACCCGTTGCACTCGATCCAGCAAGGCAGGATTTTGAGGCTCAACGGCCAGCGCAAAACGCAGGTTGGCCTCGGTATACTCATGTGCACAATAAATTTTTGTGTCGTCGGGTAGCGCAGCAATCTTGTCCAACGAAGCACTCATCTGGGCCGGCGTCCCCTCAAACAAGCGTCCACACCCAGCACCAAATAGCGTATCACCACAAAAAAGTGCGCCCGGTACGTAGTAAGCCAAATGTCCCAGGGTATGTCCGGGCACGGCCAACACGCTAACTTGCTGACCAAGCACAGAGATCGTTTCGCCACCAAGCAATGGCCGGTTGCAGCCTGTGATAGACTCATTCCCCGGCCCGTAAACCTCGGCTTGCCAGCGCTCCACCAGTGCCGCAACGCCCCCTTGGTGATCGGCATGATGATGAGTAATCAGGATGGTTTCCAGACGTAAGCCGAGTGCCTCAAGCCGTTCTGTTACCGGTAACGGGTCACCGGGGTCAACCACGGCAGCACGGCCATCGCTGACCAACAGCCAAATATAGTTATCCTTGAACGCAGGAATGGGCAAGATTTTTTCAAACATCCCCGAACTATCGAGCCAGAATCGCCGGATGTCAATTCCGGGATTGTCTGCCTGGTTAACCACGGCCCAAGGGCGCTACGTTCTGGATTGCGAACAGACCCTGATGGACGCCGCGGTTTCTGACGTTTTCGGCTTTAATGCACTACAACTCGGCCTGCCGCAAATCGACTTCCTGCACGCCAACCGTATTCCGCTACGGCAACGCGCGGGGGACTCCGGGCCAGTCGATGTGCTTTGCGATCTCGATGCCCTGCCCTTCGCCGCCCACAGCACTGACCTCGTGGTTCTGCCACACGTACTTGAGTTTCATCACGAACCGCATCAAATCCTGCGCGAGATCGAACGTATCCTGATTCCCGAAGGTCAGGTCATTATTCTCGGTTTTAACCCCATCTCGCTCTGGGGTCTGAAAAGCCGCGTGGGTCGGCACAGTGAATTCCCCTGGAACGGCAGCTACATTTCACTGATGCGGCTTCGGGATTGGTTAAAATTGCTCGGTTTTGCGGTCGACGACAGCGCTTTCGCGTGCTGCGTACCGCCCTGCAATCAGGAACAATGGCTGCGTCGCTGGCATTTCATGGAAGCTGCCGGCGACCGCTGGTGGGGATTACCCGGAGGCATTTATATGCTACGCGCGATCAAGCGGGTTCATGGCATGCGCCTTATTACCCCAAAATGGAAAACTGCGGCGGTTGGCGCCAAGGCACTACGCCCCGTCGCTCAAAAGGAAAGCAATGACCGCTGAAGAAAGCGTTGAAATATTTACCGATGGCGCCTGCAAGGGCAACCCGGGCCCTGGCGGCTGGGGGGCAATTCTGCGCCACGGACAAAGCGAGAAGGAATTGTGGGGCGGCGAGAAGGAAACCACCAACAACCGCATGGAACTCACCGCCGCTATTCGCGCCATTGAGGCTCTCAAACGCCCGGTTGCCGGCAAGATATACACCGACTCGCAATATGTGCTCAAGGGCATCAACGAGTGGATACATGGCTGGAAACGAAACGGCTGGAAAACCGCTGACAAAAAGCCGGTCAAGAATGCCGACCTTTGGCAACTGCTCGATACCCAGGTCAAACAACACAAACTGATCTGGGTCTGGGTCAAGGGCCATAGCGGCCACCCGGAAAACGAACGGGCCGATGCACTCGCCAATCGCGGCATCGATGAATTGAAGAATTAAGGAAACCGCATGCGACAGATCGTACTCGACACCGAAACCACTGGCCTTGACCCGCGCCAGGGACACCGCATCATCGAAGTAGCCTGCATCGAGATGGTCAATCGCCGGCCAACCGGGCATCACCTGCACAAATATTTCAATCCTGAACGCGAAATTGATGCCGGTGCCGCTGCTGTGCACGGTATTACGCTGGAATTTCTCGCCGACAAGCCGAAATTTGCCGATGCGGCTGACGAATTCCTTGAGTTCATCAACGGCGCCGAGCTGATCATCCACAACGCGCCCTTCGACCTCGGTTTTCTCAATGCCGAATTGCGCCGCCTTGACCGTGTTCCGGTTGAAACACTGTGCAACGGCGTCATCGACACCCTGAAGATGGCCAAGGAGTTGCACCCCGGCAAACGCAATAGTCTCGATGCCCTGTGCGACCGCTACGAAATCGATAATTCACAGCGCACACTGCACGGCGCCCTGCTCGACACCGAGCTATTGGCTGAAGTCTTTCTCGCCATGACGCGCGGCCAGAACTCACTGATGATAGAACCCGACAGTCAGCCGCCTTCCAAGCTGACCAGCGCCGGTGTACGTAAGGAACGCAAGCCTCTCGTTATCCGTCGTGCTGATGAGAGTGAAATGACTGAGCATGGCCGCGTCCTGGCCAGCATCGACAAGGAAACCAAAGGCGGCTGCGTTTGGCTGGCGAAGGCAGAAGCTGCTTCCTGATCAAGAAGCAGCTTTGGGCAGATCACATACCGAGTGATTTCAGCAAATCGTCGCTATCGTCTGAAGGCGCTGGCGGCGCAAATTGCGTCGACTGAGCGTGAGCATGAGCCTGATCAATCAAGTCATCCGGATCAGGAGCCTCTTGCGGCTCGAAATCAAAGAGCTTGATGAACTCAATCCGGTCGATGGCCAGTTCCAGATAGAAAATATTGTTGCGGCTGGTATAGAAGGTAACGCGGCGCACTTCAGGTTTTTCGAGGTTGGTATCAACACTCAACATGACCTGCTTGTTGAGAACCAGCATTTTGGGCTGATTCTGGGTAATGTGGGTTTGCAACTCGCGAGCCACCTTACCGGTGAAGTCACCAACGATCTGATTCATCAGTTCGCCCATGACATTGCTCACCTCATCAGCGGTGTGGGCGCTGGCCAGATCACCTTTGGCCATTCCCATGCTCAGCATGTAGCTTTCGTACATCTCCATCGCCGCCTGGGCCGAAAAGTTAATGACCACCAGACCGGAAAAACCGCCATCGAAGAGTACGAAGCAACCGATATCCGGCTTGAGGCAGGTCTTGTTGATGCGCTGAACCATCCCGGAGTAGTGAATCTGGCTCTGCGTTGCTACGGTCAGCACCTTGGTGACCGAATTGCAAAGACTCATCAGGATATCTTCGGTACCGAATACAACAGAACTTTCTAGCTTGCTCATGATTCTGAAATCGTCCGCGAAGAGTGAATTGGAGCGACATCATAGCGCCGTCACCTGGGTTGCGAAACCCTGATTGGCCATCAAATGCCCGAAAATAACGCCCGCATCACCTCAGTTTCCCGCCCTACAATCGCCTCCAGGAACTCATCGGCATCGCGCAAGCTGCGAAAGGCATCAAAACCGCGTTGCAGGAAGGCATGCAACTCGCCCAGCCCGGCCATTTGCGCCGGACCATGCATCATTTTGAGCGCACCACGCACCAAGGTTTTGCGCGACAGGGCATCAAGCGCTTCACCGGTTTCTCCAACCAGCTTGATTTGCAGTTCACGCACGCTACGCTGGCCCACCTTGCGATAGGCTGCGGCGTAGTCCCCGGCTGACAGATTTTCCTTGTCAAGGCGTTTGCCCAGCACCTCAACCATTGCCGCGTCGAGTCGCTCAGAAATGGCGTCCACCTCGACAGCCAGCAACAGGGTGCGCAAGCCCGAAACCGGCAGCATGGAGGTCATCAGCGGCAAGATTTTTTCGACTTCGGCATCGCGCTCGCTCAAATCCTTGGGTCCGTAGAGCTCGGAGAGGAAAAATGCCGCTGCAACGCCGTGTCGTGAACTGGCCAGCAGGTCGGCGTGAGTCTCGGCGAGACGCGCAGCCTGCCACGTCCGCAATCGATCACGGCGTGTCGATCGTAACGGATCAGCGGCGGCCGCCGTCCGATACTCGCGTGCCTCGCGCAGAAAACGGGTCAGATCGGCAGCACAGGTAGCGCGCTCTGAATCGTGATGTTCACTGTCATCCATAGGAGCATTATGAAGAAGCCGACATACAGCGTTTAGTAGCTTTTGCCTAACGTCTCCCGATTGCCCAAACTACACTGAAATTATCCCTTCATGCTGGAATTGCGGATGAGCAAGACCTCCCCACTGATCACCGATGGCCTCCGACTGAGTGAAGCTTTTGCAAGGATACGAGGGGCCAGCCGCAGCGATCTGTCGCCATCACTGAGCATTCGCCAGCAACGCCTGAGCAAACTTGAGGCCTTGCTGGAGGACAACCAGTTAGCCTTGTGTCGCGCTATTTCCGAAGATTTTGGCCATCGCTCGACCCACGAAACCCGCTTACTGGAAATTTTCCCCAGTCTGGAAGGTATCCGTCACGCTCGCAAACAGCTGAAATGCTGGATGAAGCCGCAACGCAGGCCAGTATCTTTATGGTTCCAGCCGGGACGTGCCGAAGTTCGTCCGCAAGCACTCGGTTGTGTGGGCATCGTTACCCCCTGGAACTATCCGCTTTTCCTCGCCATCGGCCCACTCACCGCCGCTTTCTCCGCCGGCAACCGGGCCTTGATAAAAATGTCGGAATTTACGCCGTCGACCGCAACTTTGTTCGCCGAACTTGCCGCCCGATATTTTGCGCCAGAGGAACTGGCCGTAATCGGTGGTGATCACGAATTAGCCCAGCGTTTTTCGGAATTGCCGTTTGACCACCTGTTATTCACCGGCTCCACCTCCGTCGGTCGCCACGTCATGCGTGCCGCTGCCGAAAACCTGACCCCGGTCACACTTGAACTCGGCGGCAAATCGCCCGCCATCATCGCCCCCGATTACCCAATGGCCAAAGCGGCGGCACGCATCATGGCGGGCAAGTGCCTGAATGCCGGCCAAACCTGTATTGCTCCAGATTACGTCTTTCTGCCGGCCGGCCAGGAAAACGATTTTATTGCAGCCGCCCGTGCCGTGGTCGCCGCCAGCTATCCGGATCTGGCGCAGAATCCTGACTACAGCGCCGTCGTCAACACCCGCCACGCGAGCCGCTTGCGCAGCTATCTGGCTGATGCAGCGGCGAAAGGTGCACAGATCATCCCGCTCGCCGAGGTGCCAGGCAAGGATGGCGGTCCGCAGCGCCTCGCCCCGACGCTGGTTGTGCAACCCGACGACAGCATGCTGATCATGCAGGACGAAATTTTCGGCCCACTGCTACCGATCATGACCTACCAGCGTATCGAGGATGCGCTGATCTACATCAACGCCCATGAGCGGCCACTAGCACTCTATCTCTTTGATCATGACAAGATCCGCATTGAGCAGATTCTGGATAACACCGTCGCCGGTGGCGTCACGATCAACGACACCATCCTGCACATTGCCCAGGACAATCTGCCCTTTGGCGGCATTGGAGCAAGTGGCATGGGGCACTACCACGGTCACGAGGGCTTCCTGACCTTCTCCAAGCTAAAACCAGTCTTTTATCAGTCGCGAATCAACGGCATGGGGCTATTCAACCCGCCCTACGGTGCCCTGTTTGAACGACTGCTCAAGGTACTGCTGCGATGACTACGCGCCGCCAGTTTCTCAAGACCGGGCTGGCTGGCGGCCTCTTGTTGAATCTTGCTGCCTGCAGCCGGCTGGCGGAAAACACTGGGCGCAGCGCGCTGCTCAAGGCACTGATTCCGGTAGTTTTGGCCGGAGCCTTGCCCACCGAAGCAGCCCATGCGGAAACACTGATAACGCGCACCATCACGGGTGTAGACCAGGCGATTGCCGGTCTTTCACTAGCGACACAAAAGGAAATCGGCGAACTCTTCGACCTGCTCACCTTTGCGCCAACCCGCATGCTGGCCGCCGGCATCTGGTCACCCTGGGGCCAGGCCAAGCCGGAAGAGATAGGCAAATTCCTTGAAAACTGGCGTCTGAGCCGCTTTGACCTGCTCAAATCCGGCTATGCCGCCCTCCACGACCTGATCTTCGGCGCCTGGTATGCCCGCCCCGATACTTGGGCGACCATCGGCTATCCAGGCCCACCCAAGGTGCAATGATGCGTGACCCATTCCGCGAAGGCCTGGCGCGTGGCTGGCAGCATGTCGATGCCAGCACGCTGACTGCTGACACTCATTTTGAGGCAGATGTAGCCATCGTCGGCAGCGGTGCCGGCGGCGGCGTCACCGCTGAATTACTGACCCGCGCCGGCCTCAAGGTGCTGATTATTGAAGAAGGCCCGCTGCGCACCAGCAGCGATTTCCACATGCAGGAAGCCGAGGCTTACCCACAGCTTTACCAGGAATCCGCCGCACGCAAGACGGCCGACAAGGCAATCAACATTCTTCAGGGGCGCTGCGTCGGTGGTTCGACAACAGTTAACTGGACCAGCAGTTTCCGTACCCCGTCGGCAACGCTCAATTGGTGGCAAAGTGCCCACGGACTCAAGGCACTCAGCGTTGAAGCCATGGCGCCGTGGTTCGAGATGATGGAACGCCGACTGAACGTCAGCTATTGGGATCGGCCGCCGAACGAGAACAACGCGATCATGGCACGCGGTGCCAACAAGCTGGGCATCCCGGTCGCCGTCATTCCGCGTAACGTCAAAAAATGCTGGAACCTCGGTTACTGCGGCATGGGCTGCCCGACCAATGCCAAACAGTCGATGCTGCTCACCACCATCCCCAATGCACTCTATCTTGGTGCCAAACTGCTATCGCGTTTACGCGTCGAGCGCCTGGAGTTTTCCGGCAAGCAGGTGAGCACTTTGGTTGCCCGCGCCTTGCAGGACGACGGTCTGAATCCTAGTAGCGTGCTTGTCACCGTCAAGGCCAGCCACTATGTACTGGCTGGCGGTGCCATCAACAGCCCGGCCATTCTCCTGCGCAGCCAAGCCACTGATCCGCATGAACACCTGGGACGGCGGACCTTTCTGCATCCGACCCTGGTTTCCTCCGGATTATTCGAGCAAGCAGTCAATGCCTATGCCGGTGCACCGCAATCAATCTATTCCGACCACTTCCTGGAAAATGTTGCGGTCGACGGCCCGCTGGGCTTCAAATTGGAAGTCCCACCACTGCACCCTGTCCTCTTCTCGACGACGCTGCACGGCTATGGCGAAGCCCATGCCCGCCTGATGAAGGATTTTGCGCACAGCCAGACAATTCTCGCTTTGCTGCGCGATGGGTTCCACCCGCAAAGCAGCGGCGGGCAGGTCAAGTTGCGTGGTGATGGCTCGCCACTGCTCGACTACAAACTCAACGACACCTTCTGGGAAGCGGCACGGCGCGCCCTGCTGGCGATGGCGGAAATCCAGTTCGCCGCCGGCGCACTATGGGTAACACCAGTCCATGAAGCAAGCAGCGGCTACACCAGCTGGGCGGCAGCCAAAAAAGGCCTCGCCGAGCTGCCCCTCGCCCCGCTGCTCTGTCGTGTGGTCAGCGCGCACGTCATGGGTGGTTGCGCCATGGCTGACGCTCCCGAACACGGTGTCGTAGACGATAGTGGACGCCACTTCCAGATCAGCAATCTGTCAATTCATGATGGCTCGGTCTTCCCAACCAGCATCGGCGCCAATCCCCAACTTTCGATCTATGGTTTGATCGCTCGCAATGCGACAATGCTGGCCACCGCATTAACTGGCAAGCCGCAAGCCGCCCCCAGCTGAAATTTATGGTTCCCATCACACTATTGATCTGGCTACTGCTGGAACTATCCGGCTACGCTGCGCTGGCCCATTACTGGCTACAAACGCCCTGGCCCATCGCTGGTTTTGCGGCAATCGGTGCCATGCTGGGCTTGCGTGCCGGCATCGTCGCCATTACCTGGGCTTTCGCTTTTTCTTACCCTTCACCAGCCCCCCGGCTTTCGCCTGGGCAGACACTGGGCATGATCGTTGGCGAATACCTGGCCTTTATCCTCACCTTCGTTCTGGTCATCCCCTTCGAACGCTTGTGGATGCCGGCTGATCGTTTGCGCCCCTGCCGCACACCCATCCTCCTGGTTCACGGTTATGGCTGTAGCCGGGGGGTCTGGTGGAAGCTGCGCCGCGACCTGGAAGCGGCCGGCCACACGGTTGCCAGTATCAGCCTGATTCCGCCTTACACCAGTGTCGGCAAACTGGTGCCACAACTTAAAGCGCGCATTGATCAGGTCTGTACTGCCTGTGAGGCGCAACAGGTGATCCTGGTCGCCCACAGCATGGGCGGGCTGGTTTGCCGCTCTTACCTCTCGCGCCATGGCATCGCCCAGGCAAAGCGCCTGATAACTATCGCGTCGCCCCACCAAGGCAGCGAACTGGCGCGCATCGGACTCGGTCAGAATGCCCGTGAAATGGAACCCGGATCACTCTGGTTACGCGATCTGGCCGCTGAGCCGGTTGCCATCCCCTTTATCTCCATCCGCACCCCGCACGACAACTATGTCATGCCGCAGGACTACCAACGACTTCCAGGAGCTGAAGATATCGAATTGCCCGGTATCGGCCATCTTGCCGTGCTCTACTCCGCAGCCACAACGAAAGTCGTATTGGAATGTTGCGCTAATGCTGGTCAGCGCTAGAATGGGATGAAATATTCGGTAGGGGGTTAGCCCATGAAACGCGGAATCACGCCAAGCAGCAGTGAACGCCTGATGCGGGAAAACGATTTCATTGTTTCCAAAACCAACCCCAAGGGCATCATCACCTACGGCAACCCGATTTTTATCGAGTTTTCCGGGTATACCGAGGCCGAGTTGATCGGCTCACAGCACAACATCATCCGTCACCCTGACATGCCGCGCGCAGCGTTCAAACTGGCCTGGGACACCATAAGCTCAGGTAAGGAATTCTTTGCCTACGTCAAAAACATGTCCAAGGATGGTGGTTTTTACTGGGTTTTCACCCATATTTCACCGGACATTGGCAGCAACGGCAGCATTGTTGGCTATACCTCAGTCAGGCGCTGCCCCAAACGTTCCGCCCTTGAAAAAATCGAGCCGGTCTATCGCCAGATGCTGCAGGCAGAAAAATCAGCCGGTGCCCGCGACGCCATTGCTGCCGGCACTCAGGTGCTGGTTGATGTCATGAAACAGACAGGATTAGGCTATGAGCAACTCGTCTTTGCGCTTTAACCGTCGCTGGCTGAGCATTCCACTGATCGCTGCCGGTTTTGGCGCGGCTTTCTGGAACCCATGGGCAGCCGCACCCTTTCTGCTGATCGCCATCGCCTTGATTGCTTCTTCCGGATCGGCGACGGCCTCCACGCCCACCGCCGAATTGAACGGCATCCTGCGTAAAGTTAGCGAAGGGGAACTCGTTTCACGATTGCCACATGCTTTCTCCGAACCAACGCTGGAAACAATCCGTATCAATCTGAACTCGTCCCTTGATCAAACGGAAACCACCTTCCGCGAAATGCTTGGTGGCATGCAGGCCAGTTCGAACAACCAGAATTGGCGCCGCTTGCAAAGCGCAGGCCTGCACGGCACCTACAAGGATGTACTCGACAAGGCCCAGGTTCTTCTTGATGAGGTCAATGCGGCGCAGGAATCAGTTGCGCTGGAAGCGCTCCTCTCACGTATTTTTCTTCGCTCGGAACGCGGTCTGTCGATGGCCATCGCCCATGTCAGCCAAACACTGACTGAAGTCGGCAGCAACGCCCGGCAGTCGGCCGAACTATCAGGTATCTTTTCGACCTCGGCCAGCGCCATGTCGGATGCCGCCGAACGTATGTCGGTAGCCCTTGGCGTGGCCCAGGCATCGGCCGAAAGTGGCACGCAGGCACTGAATGAGTTGGGTGCCAAGGCAGATGTCATTCGCACGCTGACCGGGCAGATCGATGGCATCGCCAAGCAGACCAACCTGTTGGCACTCAACGCGGCGATTGAAGCAGCCCGTGCCGGCGAGGCCGGACGCGGATTCGCCGTCGTTGCCGATGAAGTTCGCAAACTGGCCGATCAGTCGCAACGTTCTGCCAAGGAAATCGCCACCGCCATTCTGGCGATGAGTGTTGCAATGGAAACCAGCATCACCCAAATCAGCGAATTAAACCATTCGGTTTCCAGCGCTCGAAATACTGCCGGTGAATTTGGTCACCAACTCTCTGAGTCCGCCTCCTCCGCTACTCAGGTCGGTGAATACTCGGCCCAGATTGGCAATGGGGTGGAGTCCATGGAAGCCTCAATGAACCTGGTCGCTACCGCCCAACGTGCCCGCGCTGATGCCAGCGCCATCCTGCACGGCGAAGCTGTGTCGCTCGACAGCCTTTCCGAGATGGAAAAGCGGGTTGTCGAAATCGCCAGCACCCGCTCCTGGGTAAAAGGCAGCGCCGACCGCGAAGCATTGATCGATATCTACGATGCCCTGTTTGCCAGCATAGAGCAGCGCATCAACTAGCTTTACCTTACAACAACCCCAATACCTCTTCCCCATGATCCGGGCAATTCGGGTCGTTGATGACATGGGCCACCCGGCCCTGCTCGTCAATCACGAAGGTCACCCGTTCGCTGACCTTGACCAGACCACGCAATAATCCGCCAAGCCCCGAACCGGCGACGCCATAGGCTTTGGCAATCGCCAGATCGCTATCGGCGAGCAAGGGGAAATTGAGTTGGAATTTTTCGGTAAAACGCTGGTGTGACGCCTCACCCTGCGCCGAGACGCCAAGAATTGCCGCACCGCGTGCCGTGATTTCGGCGCTGGCATCGCGCAGACTGCACGCCTGCTTGGTGCAGCCCGGCGTGTCATCCATTGGGTAGAAATACATCACCAGTTTCTTGCCCCGAAAATCGGCAAGACGGATGGTGCTGCCATCCGTCGCCAGGGCGGAAAAATCGGGGGCCGGATCACCGGCTTTAAGATGAGTAGCCATCAGAAATAAATCCCGCGCATGAACTGCTGGAAGGCAACCTGATCGGCTGATGGCATTTCCGGCAACATGCCAGCCTTCTTTTCCTTGGCGGCGCTGGAGTCGGGGAACATGCGGAAGGTGGTATTCATGATGATTTGAGCCACACGCGGCACCAGCGCATGCAGCACCTGACCGGTGATGCCAAGACGCGTTGCAACGCGTACCTGCTTGTGGATGACTGCATCGCAGATTAGCGCCGCCGCCTCTTCCGGGGTCAGCGTCGGCACCTGATCATAGATCTTGGTCGGCGCAATCATCGGAGTCTTGACCAGCGGCATGTTGATCGTCGTGAAGTTGATGCCGCGGTCAGCAAACTCGGAAGCAGCACAGCGCGTCCACGCATCCAGGGCCGATTTCGATGCAACGTAGGCCGAAAAGCGCGGCGCATTGGTCAGTACACCTATCGATGAAATATTGATGATATGCCCGCGTTTCTGGGCAATCATCCGAGGCAGCACGCCCATCGTGACCTTCAATGAACCAAAGTAATTGAGTTGCATGGTGCGCTCGAAATCGTGGAAGCGCTCAAAGGAGTTTTCAATGGCGCGGCGAATCGAGCGACCCGCATTATTGATCAGCACGTCAACCACACCATGCTCGGCCAGCACTTGCTGGGTTACCGCATCTGCCGATGCCATATCGGCCAGATCACCAACATAGGCATGCAGTTTGAGGCCAGCCGCAGCGAACTCGGCGACCACTTCATCCAGTTGTTCCTTGTCGCGGGCGATGGTCACCACATGGGCGCCCGCTTCAGCCAGCTTCCATGCCGTGGCCTTGCCGATGCCGGAAGAAGCACCGGTGATCAGCACCACCTTGCCTTCCACCTGGCCGCGCAGGCTGCGATCAATGAACAGATCGGGATCAAGATTGCGCTCCCAGTAATCCCACAGCCGCCAGGCGTAATTCTCCAACGGTGGGACGACGATGCCGGTGCCCTTCAAAACCCGGGTTGTCTCGCGGCAATCGAAACGCGTCGGGTAGTTAACGAAGCGGAACATGTCGTCTGGCAGACCGAGGTCTTTCATCACAGCTTGGCGAATCCGCCGCACCGGGGTCAAGGCGAGCAGTGCCTTGCGCATGTGGCGCGGGATGAAACTGAAGATCGCCGCGTTAATACGCATCGTCATTTCCGGCGCGTGGGCTGCACGGGCAAAGGTATTCAGCAAATCCCCGACGCGCATCGGCATGGGATCAACGAGATGGAAGCACTTGCCGTCCTCGCCCTTGGCATGGGCGATGTGATCAACGGCATTGACCAGAAAATCGACCGGAACAACGTTGATCCGCCCGCCTTCGATGCCGACGGTCGGCATCCACGCCGGCAACATCTTGCGCATCTTCTGAATCAGTTTGAAGAAATAATAAGGGCCGTCGATCTTGTCCATTTCGCCAGTGCGCGAATCACCAACAACAATGGCCGGGCGGTAGATGCGCCAGGGAATGCTGCACTCGCGGCGAACAATACCTTCCGAGTCGTGCTTGGTCTTGAAATACGGGTGATCCAGCCCCTCGGCTTCCTCGAACATATCTTCGCGGAAGAGGCCTTCGAACATGCCGGCCGAAGCAATCGAGCTGAACAGATGAAAATGTTTGGCACCGATTTCCTCGGCAAACTTGACCGTGTTGCGCGTGCCCTCAACATTGACCTTGAGCTGGATGTCGGCAGCGGCCGAGAGATCATAGATGGCCGCAAGGTGGAAAAAGTGCGTAGTTTTTTTCCCGAGTTTTTTGCGGTCGACCGCAGCAACCCCAAGCAGCGGCTCAGTCAGGTCACCAACAACAGGGATCGCGCGCTTGGCATCACATTCCCAGAAATCGTAGAGGTTTGCCAGCGACTCCTTCTCTGCCGCGCGAACCAGAAAATAGATCGTACTGTCTTCACGGGCCAGCAATTTTTTGACCAGACGCCGACCGATAAAGCCGGATGCTCCGGTAATGAAATATTGCATGAGTGTCTCCTCAAAGTTATAAGAATCAAGGACATTTTAGAGTAGCCAGCCTACGAAATTAGTGTGCCTCCTCTAATCGATTCTCCTACACTGAGATCAAGGGCAGACAAGAAGCCTGCCATACCGAATCACACTATAAAGGAGCGACATCATGGTCAAGAAATTCAAAGCCCTGTCAGAAAATCAACTGACCCAAACCGTCAAGGAATCCGCCCATCAAATCTGGCTGGCCGGCCTTGGCGCATTTTCCAAAGCCCAGGAAGAAGGCAACAAGGTATTTGATGCTTTGGTGAAAGAAGGTGAGGCCATACAGAAACAAACACGCAAAGTGGCCGATGAAAAAATGGCCAATGTGGCCAGCAAGGCAGCCGGTACGTGGGATCGTCTTGAGCAGGTTTTTGAAGACCGCGTCGCCCGCTCGCTGTCCAGCCTCGGCGTACCGACCAAGAAGGATATCGACAAGCTGTCCAAGCGCGTTGCTGAACTGACCGCTGTCGTGCAAAAACTGACGGAAAGTCAGGAAGTTGCACCCAGGGCCGTTGCCAAGCCGGTTGCTAGCAAGGCTGCGCCAGTTGCCGCCAAAGCTGTTGCCCCCAAAGCCGCGCCGGCCAAGAAGCCAAGCGCCACTAAAAGTGCAGCTGCCAAGTCAGGCGAACCTGTTGCTCCCGCTGCTGCTCCAGCAACTACTGCCTAAGTGAGCAGACCGGGCATCATGTGCCCGGAAACTCTGGACGGCAGACCACGAGATGCCCGGCCATGACCGGGCATCCGCCACATTGGGGGGAGACAGGTTGTCCAAAATTGGCATTGCGCTGGCGGGCGGCGGTCCGCTCGGTGGCATTTACGAAATCGGCGCTAGCGTCGCGCTCTCCGAAGCCATTGATGGTTTCGAATTCAGTCAGGCCGATATTTTTGTCGGCGTCAGTTCCGGCAGCCTGATTGCTGCGGCGTTGGCCAACGGTATCAGCCCTGCCCGCCTGGCGCGCATCCTGATCGACAACGGGGTAGATGAGATTTTTGACCCCGAAATGTTGCTGCGCCCGGCCTTTGGCGAGTACTACGCGCGCGTCATGGCGCTACCCAATCTGGCATTTTCTGCGGCCTGGAACTATCTCTCCGACCCTTGGCACCACGGCCTGTTCGAGTCGTTTCAACGGCTCTCC